>NZ_CAMYWM010000214.1 GCF_947302755.1 uncultured Anaerovibrio sp. | reverse complement strand
GAAAAACTATAATATCCGCAAAAATTGTTACCGCTGCAGGGTGGTGGCGGGCGGGGCCAGGTGGCAGGGGCGCGGCCTAGGGTAGGCCTAGAAGGGCAGCAAAAAAGCCCCGGCAAAGCGGGGCTGAATTTTAGAGAACTGCGATGAGGTGCTGGGCGATGGCTGCGTAGCCGGCGTCGTTAGGGTGACCGGCCAAGAAGGAGCCGATGGTGTATACGCGGCCGTCAGGAGTGACGTATTCGTCGCCTTCCTGAAGCTGGTATTCGGCAACACCTTGGATGTCGGAAAGGCTGACGTAGGTGCAACCTGTGGCAGAGGCTACGGATTTCTTGGTGCTGATGATGCTTGAGTATGCCCAGAAGTTGTCAAGCATTACGATGCGTGCGTTAGGGTTGTAGCTTCTGATGTATTTGATCATGTCGGTGAGATCCTCGGAAAAGTGGGTCTCGTGATTCTTTACGTTTTCGCCAAGTTCGATGACGATGGTACCGTACTGGTAGTTGGTGATGTATGGGTCAAGGTCATCAAGTTCTTTGTTTCTGGTGTTGGAAAATTCCCATGCTCTAAGTGACATAAAGTCGTAAGAAGAATATCCCTTTGCGGCTACGGTAAGGTGTACGTAGTCATTTGCTGCAGTGGAAGCTCCACAACCCCAGCCTGAGCCCCACCAGTCGCTGGTGGCAGGATACATGGTTATTGAGTTGCCAATGAATAAGATGTCTTTTGTGGCAGTTGGAACTGGCTTTGATGTAGATGGAAGAGGGATGTCTATGTATTCCTCTGATACATCTTCAAATGAAACATAGCCGAAGTCGTCGCTGACTTTTATTTTGTAGTAGTCAGTCTGGTCACAGGTGGCCACGATTGAAACTCGCTGGTCTATAGAGAGTGTGCCTACGATTTCTGCTGTGTCGTATGGTTCTTCTCTGACGGTTGCATCAGCAACTGCAAAGTATGTAGCCTCAAAATCTGTGAAGGTGTACTCATCTTCCTGTTCAGCTGCAGCGGTAGCGGCTTCGGCAGCTTCCTTTTCGGCTTTTTCTGCCTCAAGGCGAGCCTGCTCCTGCTCAGCCTCAATACGTTCTTTTTCAGCTGCTTCCTTGGCAGTTTTTTTATTTTGGATAACCACAAGGGAACCGAATGCGATAATCAAGATAACAAGTGAAATCCAAAGAGTGATAACGATTTTCTTTCTCAAAATAATTCTCCTGTCCTATAATAAGTATTATAATTACTGTATTATAGCACTTTAGAAGTTGTTTGAGGATAGAATATTATGAAACCAATACTTTCAGCAGAAGAAATGAGAGCCTGCGACCAGGCTACTATTGAAAAACATAAGGTACCATCCCTAGTTCTGATGGAGCGGGCGGCAAAGGCTGTGGCTGATTTTATCATTGATAAATACCCTGAGGCTAATCAGGTGTGCGTGCTGTGTGGACCTGGAAATAACGGGGGAGACGGAGTAGCTATTGCAAGGCTTTTGTATTTGTCTGGTAGACAGGTGAAGACTGTTCTGATGGCAGATGAGTCCAAATATTCTGCTCAGCTGAAAGAGGAAATAGAAATTGCAGAAAGCTATGGCATGGATTTTGCCTTAGGTTTCAATGAAGAAAAAATACAGTCATCTGATTTGTACATAGATTCCATGTTTGGAATAGGGCTTACCCGGGGACTTTCTGGAGATTATTTGGCAGCGGCAAAGCTTATAAATAATTCTAATAAGCCAGTGGTAGCTGTTGATATTCCTACAGGCTACCATACTGACTGTGGAAAACTATTGGGAGAGGCTGGTGTGATGGCCAGTGATACCATTACTTTTGCCTATATGAAAAAGGGGCTTGTGCTAGGAGAATGTAAGGAGGCAACAGGCGAAGTTCATGTGGCGGATGTAGGCATTTATTTGGATGAGACTGAGGGAAAGGCTATGATTTTGGAAGAAGCAGATTTAAAGGATCTTCCTAAACGAAAGTCTACAGCAAACAAAGGCTCCTGTGGCAAGATTTTGATTATTGGCGGAAGCGAAAATATTTATGGTGCCCTTTATTTGTCAGCAAAGGCTGCCCTTACTGCAGGGGCTGGCTTGACCAAAGTTTTTACCCATAAAAACAATATAGAATCTATTAGGCAGGCTATTCCTGAGGCGATGTTCTATGGATATGAGAACTTTGAAAAAGAAAAGCTTTTAGAGTCAATTGACTGGGCCAATGTGATTTTGATGGGTCCGGGTCTTTCAACCGGAAAACTTTCTGAGGAAATAGTGACAACAGTCCTTGATAATGCCAGTGTACCGCTTATTATAGATGCAGATGGAATTAATATTTGCGCCAATGTGAAGGGGGCACTAATTAAATATGCGAAAGAAAATCCCGTTATTATGACTCCACATCTCAAAGAGATGGAAAGACTATGTGGCGTTCCCGTGAAGGAGATTAATTATGACATGGAAAAAGTTGCCAGAGATTTTTCTTGTGAAACAAATGTGACTGTGGTTTTGAAAAATTTTT
>NZ_CAMYWM010000213.1 GCF_947302755.1 uncultured Anaerovibrio sp. | reverse complement strand
TTGTAGGCGGCCAACGCCTTCCTTACATCGCCGTTAAAGGTATCAAGCATCTCCTTGATGTATTTGGTACCTCCATCAATATTTTGTGCCTTGTTGTATGGGTCAATTCCCAGGGAAGCAGCGGTATCAGGCATAAGCTGCATAACCCCCACGGCCCCGGCAGAGGATACAGCTCCCTGATTTCCACCGGATTCAGTTTGGGCAATGGCTGATACCAGTCGTGGATCCACCTGATATTTGGCGGCTGCGGCATTTATCAGACTGGCTGTATCACCACCGATGCTGGCAGCCTCCACCCTGGTACCGCTGAAATCCCGGTCAGAAGCCAGCTTGCCCTCAGCAGCCTTTAACTCGGCCGCAAAGGAGTTGTTTCCCACCGCATTGGCATTATATGCCGGACGGCTTATACCAAATCTGTCATTTAGCTCATTGATGCGCTGGACAACACTTTCCACGCCTTCTATTCTCATCATATTCATCACCCTCACCTATATAGAGGCTGTTAACCCATATTTCTGAAATAGAGCTGACCGCCAATTTCATCCAATACCTTCTGCTCTTCAAAAAGAACCTCTGCCATATATTGCTGAAGCCGCTTTTCCTTCAGCTGCTCGATGCTCTTCAGCTTGTTCATTATCTTTACAAGCTCCTGCATGCGCCGCTGGCGTTCGGCCTGGCATTCCAATATAACATGCTGCTGCTGTTCAATCTGTTCACGCTTATAATTGAAGAAGCTGTTATAGGTCATGAGGGTTCCTACAGTAATGGTTCCCTTGCTGGTAAGGGCATCATAATCCTTGTGGCCCTGGGCCATCTGCTCCAGCAGCTCCTCCAGATGTTGTCTTGCCTCTTCAAGCTTTTTTGTGGCACCGGCCAGTTCAACCTGAGCCTGATCCTTATTCATTTTGGTAACCTTTAGCAGGGTTTCCAGCTGAAATCTGAATTTTTTCATGGCTTACGGCCTCCACCGGCGTTTATCAAATACCCTCCAGGCGTTTTATGGTTTCATCAAAGCTTTGTACCTCGAATACGCCCTGACAGAGGAAGTCATTAATATTATCAATTTTCTGAATGGCCTCGTCGATTTTCGGGCTGGAGCCCTTGACGTAGGCCCCGATATGTATCAAATCCTCAGCATCCTTATATACTGCCATAAGGGCTCTGAGCTTTCTGTTGGCATTCATGTGTTCGTCAGGCACAACGGCTGACATTACACGGGATACGCTGGCCAATACGTCTATGGCCGGAAAATGATTCTGGGCCGCTATATTTCTGGACAGCACTATATGACCATCCAAAATACTTCGCACCGCATCGGCTATAGGCTCATTCATATCATCACCATCCACCAGTACAGTGTATATACCGGTGATGGACCCCTTTTCGCTGGTACCGGCTCTTTCCAATAATCTTGGAAGCAGGGCAAATACGGAAGGGGTATAGCCTCTGGTGGCCGGCGGCTCACCGACGGTCAGCCCCACCTCACGCTGGGCCATGGCGAAACGGGTTACGGAGTCCATCATAAGGATGACCTTCCGCCCCCTGTCCCGGAAATATTCGGCAATAGCCGTGGCGGTCATGGCCCCCTTGATGCGCACCAAGGCAGGCTTATCTGATGTAGCTACTACTACTACAGAACGCTTTAAGCCCTCTTCGCCCAAATCACGCTCGATAAACTCCTTTACCTCACGGCCACGCTCTCCCACCAGGGAGATAATGCTGATATCCGCTTCCGTATTGCGGGCGATCATGGACAGGAGAGTGGATTTTCCCACGCCGCTGCCGGCCATAATGCCAATACGCTGTCCCTGTCCCATGGTAATCAGTCCATCAATGGCCCTTACTCCAACATACAGGGACTCCTTAATAACCGGTCTGTCCAAGGGAGCCGGCGGATCGGCCTGAAGGGGATATTCCTCCTTGCACAGAATCGGTCCCTTGCCATCAATAGGATTGCCCAGGCCGTCAATAACCCGACCCATAAGCTCCGGCCCAACCTTGACCTGGAGCACCTTCTGGGCGGACACCACCTCACAGCCCGGCCCGATGCCCTTGGAATCCCCCAGGGGCATCAATAAAACGAAACCATCCCTGAAGCCTACCACCTCAGCCGGCACGGGCTCCACATCGGAAAAGTGGGATTTGACATAGCACAGCTCACCCATGCTCACATTTGGCCCCTTGCATTCAATTACCAGGCCAACCATCTGTACCACCTTGCCGATCATACGCATAGGCTTGCTGTTTTCAACTGCGTTAGTAAACTTTTTCAGGTTGATTTCCATTATTTCATAACATCCCTAATAGCCTGTTCAACTACCTCAAGCTGAGTGGTAAGCTTAGCATCCACGGTTCCATTGGGGGATTCCACCACCACATCACCCAGCTTCAAGGTTTCATCAGATTCAATGGAAAGCTCACACTTTCCCTCCATGGCGGACATAAAATCAGTCCGCCCCATAAGCACCAGCTCATAGGCATCCGGTGAAACCCGGACAACGACCTGAGGCTGATCCTTAACCTTTTCCAAAGCATTCTGCACCAGGGGCAGAACCATCTG
>NZ_CAMYWM010000212.1 GCF_947302755.1 uncultured Anaerovibrio sp. | reverse complement strand
TCTGGCCGAATGCAAAGACGGCTATGCCTTCGTTCTGCACACCTATGACGGGAACGTTATTTTCATCATAGGAGGCAACATAGTTAAGACCCAGAGCTGTGAGCTGTCTTCTCAAAGGGCGGATGAAATTATCCTGCCAATTGATGATATAGGCCAGTTGATCACCTTCCTCTCCCGGAGTGAACATAGCTTCATATGCATCATAGTAAGACTGGATAAGTTCATAATTATCCTCAGCCAGTTGCTTCTTTGTATAAGCAGCTTCCAAGCCCTCCAATGCCTCTGCATGCATGATGTCGTATTTATCAGGAGTAACGACCTCGAACGACCTCAGGTACTCAATCTCAGCATTCAGCTTTTCCAGATGCTGCTCCAGACTCTGCACCTTGGCGGACATAACGGCAAGACCGGCAGTCATATTGTTTTGCATGGTGGCAATCTGAGCTTCGGTCTTCATGAGGTCGGCCGTGGCAGAATAATACTTATCCATGGCGTCCGAATACTTTCTCCAGGCATCCTTCAGAGCCTTTGCCACTTCCTCATCCATCTTCTCGGCCTGCTTGAGCATTTCCTGCTCGGCGGCGATGAGTTTCTTCTGCATGTCGATCTTGTCAAGTTCGGCCTGCTTCTGAGCCTTTTCAAGCTGGATGAGAGCGGTCTCCTTTACAAGGTTGGCCTTGGCAATGGCGGCCTCTACCTCGGCGAGGGTCTGCTCCAGTTTGGCTTTCTGTTCCTGAAGCTTTACCTTCTCGGACTTGAGCTTAACCTTGGCAATCTCTACGTTGACAGCGTCCAGCTCTGCCTGAACAGCGATACGAAGGGCCTCGGCCTGGGCAATGGCGGCCTGGGCCTCAATTAATTTAGCCTGAGCTTCTGCAATGGTAGCTTCGGCTCTTGCCTTGATAAGTTCAGCCTGAGCCTGGGATTCGTTCAGGGTGGCCACAGAAATCAGTTCCTTGGCTTTTGCTTTGCGAACTTCGGCCACGGACTCGGACTCGACATTCTCGAGACAGCCCGTGAGGCAAACTACTCCGCACAATAGCGCGGAAAATAAACCTTTTGTTTGCATTGTGTAATTAATTAAGAGAATTAGTATTAGTGGTTTAGCTATCTTTCTGCGAATTATTAGGACTTTTTATTCCTATTTGTAGGCATAGCAATTTTAGCGTTTTTCTTTATTCTCAGCGAGTTAGGCTTAGAATGGAACTACAGCTGGAACCTTTAGCATTGTCCAATTACCTACTAATATTTTAATTCCATCGCACCTAAGTTCCCGTATTTCAGTTACAAAAATAATTGTTTTTCGGCCATTTGCAAATTTTTTTAGAACTTTTACAGTGTATTTTTAAATTTTCTTGCACTTTAAAGAAATTTATAAAATAATTTATTAAAAAGAAACCCGAATAGAATTGTTAGTGTATTAGCACAAAAAAGTCCGCAAATCTTGCGACTTGCGGACTTTTTCTTACAATATGTAACAAAAAGCTACTTCACCATTCCGCTGAAGCCCATGAAGGCCAGGGCCAGGATACCAACACTGATGATAGCAATGGGAACACCCTTGAAGGCCTTGGGAACATTGTTAAGGGCCAGATGCTCACGGATACCGGCAAAGATAACCATGGCCAGTCCATAACCCAGGGATGTAGCAAAGGCATATACCAGGGCCTGTCCCAAGTTAAGCACCCCTCCGGGCACAAAGGCAAATTCCTTGGTAACCACGTTGATGGCTACACCCAGCACCGCGCAGTTGGTGGTGATCAGGGGCAGGAAGATACCCAGGGCCTGATACAGGCTGGGGCTCACCTTCTTAAGAACAATCTCCACCATCTGCACCAGGGCGGCAATGACCAGGATGAAGGCGATGGTCTGGAGGAAAGTGATCTGGAAGGGAACCAGCAGATACTTATTAATAAGGTAGGTTACCAGCGTGGCCAGCGTAATCACAAAGCACACGGCCATGGACATACCCGTAGCGGTGGACAGCTTGTTGGACACACCCAGGAAGGGGCAGATGCCCAGGAACTGCGACAGGACGATATTGTTTACAAAAATCGCCGAGATAATGATAAGGAAGTACTCCATAGCCTAGTTCTTTTTAAGGTATTTGTTGAACAGGACCATCAGGTAACCCAGGCACAGGAAAGCGCCAGGAGCCATGACAAAGGCCAGCATACCGTCGTTGCCGCCAATGAAGTTGTAGCCAAAGGCGGAGCCGGAACCCAGGATCTCGCGAACCAGGCCCAGCACAGTGAGAGAAGCGGTGAAGCCCAGGCCTACGCCCAGTCCGTCACAAGCGCTTTCTACCACGCCATGCTTATTGGCAAAGGCTTCGGCACGACCCAGCACAATGCAGTTCACCACAATGAGAGGGATAAAGAGGCCCAGGGTCTCATACATGGCAGGAGTGTAAGCCTGCATGAGCAGCTGCAGCAGCGTTACGAAGGTAGCGATGACCACAATATATACAGGAATGTGCACCTTATCCGGCACCACGGGAGCGATGGCCGAAATAGCCATGTTGCTAAGCACCAGCACAAAGAGCGTGGCCAGCCCCATGGACAGGCCGTTGATAGCACTGGTGGTAGTGGCCAACGTGGGGCACATGCCCAGCAGGAGCACAAAAGTGGGG
>NZ_CAMYWM010000211.1 GCF_947302755.1 uncultured Anaerovibrio sp. | reverse complement strand
GTAGTTTGTTTTCCCCCACCTAAAGAGGTGGGGGACATCTTAAAGCTCGTTATTTCTCCTCCAATCCTCGGAAAATTTCCGGATAATTTTGCCGCATGTGAAAAATATGAAATTGAAACACGGGGAAATTGGGGACACTAACAATTCTTCGTTTACACTGATATTAATCGTTCCATGATGGCTGCCCTCACCTTCTGGTGGGTGTCTGGCGGGGGAGAGTTTATGAAAGTTTATTTAGCATTTCTTGTGCAAATTTATCATTGGGATTTATCTTAATTGCACGATCCAAACACTCTTTAGCTTTTTGATTATTTTCTGAAAACATATAGACCATGCCTAAGTTGCGCCAATTATAATAATCATTTGGATTTAGTCGGATTGCCTGTTCATAGCATTCAATCGCTTTTTGAAAGTTTTCTGATTTTTCATAAACATAACCAAGTTCACTCCAATTATGAACAGCATCAGGATTTATCCGGATTGCCTGTTCATAGCATTCAATCGATTTTTGACAGTTTCCTAATTTATCATAAACATAACCAAGATTGTTCCATGCCTTACCGTTGTCCGGATTTATATTAACTGCTTGCTCGCTGCACTCGATTGCTTTTTGCGTATTACCGGATAAAGCATATACATCCCCAAGAAAACTCCAAGCATTATCATCCGTAGGCTTAATTTGAATTACCCTCTCACCGCATTCAATCGCCGCTGGGTAGTTTCCACCATTCAGTACATAGGCAACACCAAGATTATTCCATACTATATCCAAATTAGGATTTATCTGAATAGCTCGTTCATAACATTCAATGGCCTTTTGATAATTTTTTAAATTAAAGTATTGTTGACCCTCTCTTGCCCATTCTACAGCTGTAAATGCCTTTTCATTTTCTTTTATTTTTTTGTTAATATCCTTCCGCTTAGCTTCATTGGCAGTTTTGTACTGCTCCTTCAGCCCATTAAGTTCTTTCTTAATATTATCTAATTCCTGTTGTTGTCGTTTTGATTGTTCAACTGCCTCAGACAATTTAATTTTATCCTCGTGCAGCATACCAATCACGTTGTCCGAGTCAACTTTAGCTATAATGTGGCACCAATAACGGGTGGTTGTTCCTACTACCTCAGGTGTTATTACTTCGCTTTCTATTTGCATGACAATTGTCGAAGCAACAATAATTTCATCATTGGTAAGTACTCCATCCTTTGTAATTGATAAGCTTTCAACAAATGTCCCTGCTTTCTCGGCCGCATCACGTTTGGCATCCATTCTGGCACGGTTTTTTGCTACAGAATGATCCTCCTCTGGCCCATCGCCTACAATATAGTAACCATCAGCTTCAATAGTTTGTACTTCTGCCTCTACAGAATTTGCCATAATAATAACAAGAAATACGACCATAAATGTAATCAATGTTTTTAGCATTTCTATTTCCCCTCAAAATGTATGCGGCAAGGTACTACAATTCGCCAAGTAATTGTTGGGCAAACTTATTATAAGGATTAATTTTTAGTGACCTCCTACAACACTCCTTTGCCTTTTCTTTATCTCCCAAACTATTATAGTTAAGGCCAAGTACAGCCCAAAAAAAGTCATTATTGGGTTGCAGTTGAATTGCTTTCTGCAAATACTCTTGTGCCTTTTTATAATTTCCTAAGCCATTATAGGCTATACCAACATTAAGACAGGAGCTAGCATTATTCGGATTTAACTGGAGTGACCGCAATGCGTACTCTAACGTCTTTTGGTAATCTATTGTCAAATAGAAGCTCCCAAGTAAATGCAGTGAAAGTTCGTTATTAGGATTTATTTTAATTGCTTTCTGTAAATACTCTATTCCCTTTTGACGATTACCTAAGTTACCATTGGATAAGGCAAGACCATACCAAGCCATATCATTATTAGGATCCAGCTGTATTGCCCGTTCATAGCACGCTACCGCCATTTGATTATCTCCCTTTAAAAGATAACTATAACCCTCCTGTAACCATTCTATGGCCGTAAATTTATCCTCATTTTCAGCTATTTTTTTATTAATCTCATTTCGTTTAGCTTCATTAGCCCTTTGGTACTGTTCTTTTAATTCAGCCAGTTCTTTTTTTAATGCATCTAATTCACCTTGTTGCCGCTTGTTTAGTTCCACCGCTTCATACAGCTTTTGCTTATCCTGCTGTATTTTATTATTCACATTTGATGAGTCTACTTTAGCTACAAGATGACAGCAATAACGAATAACTGGTCCAATTACCTCTGTTGTTACTACCTCACTTTCTATTTCTATGACCTGAGCCGATATAGTGGTGATTTCATCCCGGGTAAGCAATCCATTTTTGCTATTAGAAACGCTTTCTACATACACCATTGCCTTTTCAGCCGCAGCCCGTTTGGCATCTATTTTCGCTCGTATTTTAGCCACAGAATGATTTTCCTCCGGACCATCACCGACTATGTAATAACCATCGGCTTCTACTGTTTGAACCTTTGCCTCCACCGCACTGGCCATAGTAATAACAAACAGTGCAAGCATAACTGATACCATTTTTTTTAGCATTACCAATTTCACCTCATCCATTTCTTCAAATGCATAGTACAGCTTCTATTATAACGCCATTGTTCAAATTTTTCTTCTTTAGAAGAAAAATCTTCCAATTA
>NZ_CAMYWM010000210.1 GCF_947302755.1 uncultured Anaerovibrio sp. | reverse complement strand
ATTAATCGCTCTAGCCTGTATTATGTGCCATCTGAGCCAGATCCATTGGCCTGTGTGAATAATCTGGTCTCCGTGTCCCATCTGTCCGGCGGTAGGAAACCGCATTTCCGGCAGTAAAGAAACCGGCATTCCGGTGCTGGAAACCGTTAATGGATGCCCATAAAATTAAATTATGCACTTAAGTGCAAATTTAATTTAGGGGAGGTCATATATATGACCAAATATCGTGAGATCCTAAGGCTATGCAGTCTTGGATTAAGCCAACAGAGTATCGCAGATAGCTGCGGTGTCTCCAAGAAAACTGTAAACCGTGTTCTAAAGCGAGCAAAAGAATTAAACATTCATTGGCCGCTTGACGAAAACGACACCGACGCAGCCTTGGCTGCAAAGTTTTTCCCATCTTCCAGACAGGAAGCTTCTACAAGGGCTATGCCTAATTTTGAACACATTCGAAAAGAATTAATGCATAACGGCGTAAGCAAGAAACTTCTGTGGATGGAATATATGGAAGACTGCAAGAAGATTAATGAGTTGCCCCTTATGTATTCCCAGTTTTGCTACTATGTTCAACAATATGAGCAAAAGCACAGAGCATCCATGCATATTAAGCGCAACCCTGCTGAACAGATTGAAGTAGACTGGGCTGGCGATGTGGCACATTTCACCAATCCAGAGACAGAAAAGCCGGTAAAGGCTTACGTCTTTGTTGGCGTTCTTTCCTACAGCCAATATGCTTTCGTAGAAGCATTTATGGACATGAAGCAAAAATCCTGGATTAGTGCCCATGTTCATATGTATGAGTTTTTTGGTGGTGTTTCAAAAATCCTAATACCGGACAACTGCAAAACCGCAGTGTTGCATACTGGCAGCTGGGACGAGCAACGCATTAATCAATCATACCAAGAACTGGCAGAACACTATGGCACTGCTATTATTCCTGCCAGAGTGAGAACACCAAAGGATAAGCCAAATGCGGAAGGCATTGTAGGTAATATATCCACATGGATAATTGCTGCCCTTAGAAACGAACAGTTCTTCTCATTGTATGAGCTTAATAAAGCCATACGTCAAAGATTAATACTATTCAACCAACGGCCTTTTCAAAAAAAGGAAGGCAGCAGGGAAAGTATTTTTCTTGGGGAAGAAAAGCCATATCTGGCACCCTTGCCTGCTACCCGTTTTGAACTATGCGAATTGAAAACCGCAACAGTTCAATTCAATTATCACATATCAGTTGCAGGAATGCTATACTCTGTTCCTTATGAATTAATAAAGAAAAAAGTCAGCATTAGGGTTACAGATAAAATAATAGAGATATTTTACAATCAGGCAAGAGTTGCCTCGCATATGCGGATGTACGGCCGCTCTGGGCAATACAGTACAATTGCGGAACATATGCCAAAGGACCATCAGGAATACTTACAATGGAACGGTGACCGCTTCCGTAACTGGGCCTCAAAAATTGGCGTCAATACATATACAGTGGTTACCAATATACTCGCCTCCCACAAAGTGGAACAACAAGCCTATCGCAGTTGTATGGGGCTGCTGAAGCTGGCCGATAAATATTCAGCCAGAATGCTGGAAGCAGCCTGTCAAAAGAGCCTCTTATTCACTTCTGCTCCAAGCTACAAGAGCATTAAAAATATACTTGTCACCAAAGGGACAGAACTTCTAAGTGTCAATGAACCAATTTCCAGTGTCGCACCACATGGTATCACGCGTGGAACTGGCTATTATCGGAGGTGAGGTCATGACTAATCAGAGTACACGAGAAAAGCTAATTGAAATGCGGCTTACAGCAATGGCTGACGCATTTTTTAACCAAATCAGAGATCCACGTTACAATGACATGGATTTTGCAGAACAGTTTGGTATTCTGGTAGACATTGAATACAACACCAGAAAGAGCAACAAACTAAAGCGTCTCATCAAAAGTGCGTCCTTTGACCAGCCATCAGCCAATGTATTGGATATAAATTATACATCGGGAAGAAAACTGAATAAGGACCTTATAATGCGTTTGGCTACCTGTGAATACATATCTGAGTATAGGAATATATTTATAACAGGAGCTACTGGTTGCGGTAAAACATTTCTGGCCTGTGCTCTCGGCATTGAAGCCTGTAAACAGTACTACAAAGCCATGTATATCAGGTTACCAGATTTCTTCATCGAGATAGATATGGCTAGACACGAGCATACCTTTAACAAAGTAATTGAAAAATATGCCAAGCCAGCCGTTTTAATAATCGATGAATGGCTTCTGCTAAAGCCAACGGAAAGTGAGCAAAGGGATATCTTGGAGCTCCTCCACAGGAGATGTCATAAAAGCTCCACCATATTCTGTTCACAATATAATCGGACTGAGTGGTACGACCAATTGGGTGGTGCAGCCAGCCCTTTGTCAGATGCAATCATTGATAGGATTGCTCATGACAGCTATTCAATTAATATAACAAGCATTGATCCTAATAAGGATATTTCAATGCGGGAAGTTTATGGGCTCGATAAAAGCTTGCGTGAGTAATTAATTTGCGGTTTCCGTTGTCCGGACAGCCGGTTTCCTCCAGTCCGGACACACGGTTTCCTCGGACAAGAATATCCACCTGTGCACTGGATGAGGCAATAATGGCCCGCATCGATTACTGGCATACAGCATT
>NZ_CAMYWM010000209.1 GCF_947302755.1 uncultured Anaerovibrio sp. | reverse complement strand
AGTCTTCCAGCTCCGCCATATACGCCTCGGCTTCCTCTTTTGTTAATTCAATACCCTCGGCTTTTGCCATTGCCATAAGCTCCTCTGCGGTCTTACAGGCCATAGCTTTCGCAACCTGTTCCTTCGTCAGTTCAATTTTGTCAATCGGCATAATAGAATCCTCCCTATAGCTATAAAATAATAAAAGCCTTTTATCTATATATACAAAACAGGTTCAGCAAAATTGACACTCTTGGAAATTATTTTTTTAATTATATCATACTCATCGTTGCTGAGCAAAACTGGTATTTAGCTTAACTTAATGACATTGCTTTCGGCTCCCTTTCTTTTTCTAAGAAACCACTTAGTTAATGGCATTCATCCCAAACCGGCAACGGCTCACCCAACGTTTCCGTGCCAAATTTACCTTCCTGGCATTCAAAATGATCAAAGGCCTTCTGAACGTTGCCAAACCCGAGGTAAAGAAGAGGCAGGTTGCAACATACCATCACGATATTGGCAAAATCGCTGAGGTTCCAGAGGGCGCTGAGGTCGAAACCAGCAATGTTCGTAATCATACCGAAAGCCAGCACTGCCAGACTCACCAGCCTGACTGCCGAAATAAAGAACTTATTGTTGGAAATCTGCCTGGCACATATCTCCGAGAAGGACAGGAAGCCCAACAGACAGGTAAAAGCAAAGATACCAAAACAGATACTGATGACCAATGTAGCAAGTCCATAGCCAGCTCCACTCCCAAGCATTTGTGCGCAGGAAGCCAAGAATTTCTCCAGACGGCCCATTTCAAACCAGGCAGCGGATCCATCCTTCAGCCAGGCCTGTCCCATGATGAGGACAAAGCCAGTCAAGGTACATATAACCATGGTATCAAGGAATACGCCAATAGCCTGTACAATACCCTGGTCACACGGATGCTTAGCATAGGATACAGCGGCAGGCATGGAAAGTGTCCCCTGTCCCGCCTCATTGCTCATCAGGCCGCGCTTGATTCCCTGGGAAAGAGCTATACCCAGAGCACCACCGAAGACTGGTTCTGGACGGAAGGCCTCAGTTACCACCACATAGAAAAACCATGGCAAAAGCGTAAGGTTCATGGCAACCATTACCAGAACAGCAGCTACATAAACCACCGCCATGATTGGCACCAGCACATCGGTAATTCGGGTGATTCGCCGGAGTCCGCCAAAGACGGAAAAGGCTGTCAGTCCCATCAGCAACAGGAAGAATCCCCATATCAAAGCACTACCTTCGGCAATCTCTGCCCCAGTCAAATTTTGAGTGACTGACACCATGGCGGAGATGGTATTGAAGCCCTGAGCCGGAATGCAGAGCAGTGCATAGATGATATAAAGAAAGCTCAAGGCGCCGCCTATTATGGCTGCTCCTCCCAGAAGCTTTCTGCCATAGCAGGGAAGGCCACCAACATATTCGTCGCCCTGCTTTTCCTTATAGATTTGGGATAGTGTCGATTCTACGAAAGCCGTCGCCATGCCAAAAAACGCAGACACCCACATCCAGAACAAGGCACCGGGGCCGCCAGTGGAAACTGCGCCTGTCACACCCAAAATATTTCCCGGCCCCACCCTCATAGCCGTGGATAACAGGAAGGAAGCCATGGGGCTGATCCCTTGCTGCCCCTTGCGGCTTTTTATGAGAACATTGAGCCCACGCTTGAAATACTTGATTTGGACAAAGCGAAGCTTGCAGGTGAAGTATAAACCCGTTCCCACCAACAGGATAATCACCATCGGCAGTTCACCTATGATGGGAAGACCGGCATACCACGCAACGTTGGTGGGAAATCCCCACACCAAGTCTGCCAAATCCTGAAACATTGAACATATGTCGCTTATCAATTCATACATCCGCAAATTCCTCCCAAAACAACAATCTTGCCATATATTTTTTGCAACAAATCCATCTGCTCGATATCTGCCAACGCAATAATTGGCGTTGTATTCACAACCAACGAAAGCTATTTTTAGATGCCTTTCATAGCCATTCGTATTTCAATTCTTATCAGCCTGTATAGGCGTCCTCGGCTGTATTCGTGAAGTTCTGCTTCGCCAGCCACTCCGCTTCATCCTCATTCTCTGGAATATCAACACGCTCAATCTTGAAGATAACCGGTCTGGTTCCGTCATTGCAGCAGGCAATCATCATGCGGTCATCGTTCGTCCAGCCTTTCATGATGGATCCTCCCTGCAGGGCTGTGTAAACATACCTGCTGATTGCGTCCCAGGCTTCTCCGCAAAACTTGCCATTCATCAGATGATAGAAGTCATCCTGTGCCGGAGTACGCTTCAGCACAAAGGTATCTCCCACATTGAAGAAAGGACAAGGACCAGACTTAGGATCAGCCAGATACTGTTTCTGAAAATCCGTAAAACATTTTTTATCAATGACTGTAATCTTGCATTCGTGTTTCATTTCTTTCCCCCAAAACAACAATTTTGTTAGTTAATTATAACAAAACAGCCGCTAAAAAGCTAACGGCTGTTGAGAAAGATTTGTCGGTACTATGATACTCCATTTTCGTCGTATCGTATTACAGTACCATAAAAATGGACGATAAACCGGATGACGATTCGGCAAACCATAAAAACAACCCCTGGCTTTTTAAGAGTCAGGGGTTTATTACTGGTGATCCCGGGCAGATTTGAACTGCCGACCTACCGCTTAGGAGGCGGTTGCTC
>NZ_CAMYWM010000208.1 GCF_947302755.1 uncultured Anaerovibrio sp. | reverse complement strand
AAATGAATATTCTCCAAAAAATGGAATTCGGGGAAAAGCGGGCCCGGTATGAATTGAAGAAATTTGACGAAAGCGGCCATCAGCATCATCACCTTATCTGCAAGGGCTGTGATAAGGTGATAGAATTCTCTGAGGATATGTTGGAGGGGCTGGAGGAGAAAATAGCTGAAACCTGTAATTTCAACATTATCGACCATCAGGTGCTGTTCTATGGCTATTGTCAGGAGTGTGCCAAGAAGCTTGAACATTAAGGAATTTACATTAAATAGTGATGACCAGGTTGTGGTGAAGGTGGTCCGGGAAATACTCAATCTCTTTAAGATTGTGACGGGCTGTGAAAATGCCTACGACTGGAAATCGCTGAATATAGAAAACAATCTGCAGCCGGGGGAGGTTCCGGTGGTGGAGACGGTTATAGATATGGTTGGGATAAAGGGCGAAAGACTTCATCTGACCCAGACCACAAGGGGCCGCAGTGATGAACGGTTTGCCGCTGGAAAGCATCGGCTTATAAAGCTGAATTTATATCAGCTCTTCAGGAAGGAATTTGGCTTTGAAGCCGCCCCATGGGGCATTCTTCACGGGGTTCGGCCCACCAAGATAGTTCACCGCCTGCTGGATAGCGGCTTATCCAGGGATGAGGTGGTGAATCGCTTGCTTTGCGACTATGAGGCCAGCGAGGAAAAGGCTGCCACCATTGTGGACATGGCTATCCGCCAGCTGCCTTTTTTGGCCCAATCCGATGAAAAGACCATCAGCATTTATGTAGGCATTCCCTTCTGTCTGAGCCGTTGCCTTTATTGCTCCTTCCCGGCCAATATTCTTCCCAAGGAAGAGGGCCTAAATGAGTTTATGGAGGTATTCCATAAGGATCTGGCCGCTGTAAAGCAGGCGGTGGCAGACTATGGCTTTAAGGTTCAGTCCATTTATGTGGGGGGAGGTACTCCCACCAGCCTGCCGGATAAATATTTCCGGGAAATGCTTGGCACAGTACGGGAGGCTTTTTACTGTGAGGATACTATTGAGTTCACTGTAGAAGCAGGCCGTCCGGACAGCATGTCCCCAGATAAGATTAAGACCATGGTGGATATGCAGGTTACCAGGGTCAGTGTAAATCCCCAGACCATGCAGCTGCGTACCTTGAGGCGTATCGGCCGTAATCATACGCCGGAGGCCATTGTGACCATGTTTAAGGAATTAAGGTCGGCCGGGATTCCGGAAATAAATATGGATCTTATTATTGGCCTTCCCGGTGAAAGGGTGGCTGATATTGAGGATACAATGAAGAAAATAGTGGCCCTTGGCCCGGATGACATTACCCTTCATTCCCTGGCCCTGAAGCGGGGCTCAGTTCTTAAGATGAACCTGGAGGAATATGAGCTGCCGGATGACAAGACCTGCCGGGAGATGTTTCGTACCGCCATGGGCTATATTGACAAAGCCGGCATGAAACCGTATTATCTCTATCGTCAGGGATATATGAGCGGCCAGCTGGAAAATGTGGGCTGCTGCCGCAAGGGGGCAGAAAGCATTTACAATATCCAGATAATGGAGGAGCATCAGACCATATTGGGCATTGGAGGGGCGGCCACCAGCAAGGTGGTAAATTTCCGTGACAAGCGGCTGAAATCCTCATTTAATGCCAAGGATTTGATTACCTATCTCAGGGATATTGATATTTACATTGATAAACGGGCGGCCCTTATAAAAGAGGCTTACGGGCAGCCTGAATTATAGACAGATTACCTTGCTTTTTCCAAAGCAAAGGAGGTTTTAGGAATATGTTGACAAATGCTCCAAGGGGCACCAAGGATATACTGCCGGACACCGTGGGTGATTGGCTCTATGTGGAGGATAGCATCCGTTCCCTATGCCGGCGGTTTGGCTATCAGGAAATCAGAACGCCGATGTTTGAGCACACAGAGCTCTTTCAGCGGGGAATCGGTGAAGGCACCGATGTGGTGGACAAGGAAATGTACACCTTTACTGACCGGGGCGACAGAAGCATTACCCTGCGTCCGGAAAATACTGCTTCCGCTGTCCGGGCATATTTGCAGAATAAGCTCTATGCTGATAATAGCCTTACCAAGCTGTTTTATATCGGTTCCATGTTCCGCTATGACCGCCCTCAGGCCGGCCGTATGCGGGAATTCCACCAGTTTGGGGTGGAGGCCATAGGGGAATCCAATCCAGCTGTGGATGCTGAGATTATCCTTTTGGCCATGAAGCTGCTGGAGGGCCTTGGCCTTAATGATCTGGAGCTTTATATTAATTCCGTGGGCTGTCCAACCTGTCGTGCCAAGTACCGCACTATGCTGCAGGATTTTTTCCGGGACAGGCTGGATGATTTGTGTGAGGACTGCCGCAGCCGGTTTGACAGGGCACCAATGCGTATCCTGGATTGCAAAAAGGATGCGGAAAAGCCTTATATGAAGGAGGCACCAAAGATTACAGACTGTCTCTGTGATGAGTGCTCCGATCACTTCCAAAAGCTGCAGAAGCATCTCACTAAGGCGGGGGTTAAGTTTGAGCTGGATCCACGGTTGGTTCGTGGACTGGATTATTACACCAAGACGGCCTTTGAGGTTAAGTACCCACCGTTGGGGGCCCAGAGTGCGGTGGCCGGCGGCGGCCGTTATGATGGCCTTATTGAGGAGATGGGGGGTAACCCTACTCCAGCTGTGGGCTTTGCCACTGGTCTGGAAAGAGTTCTTCTGGCCCTGGAAAAGCAGGGGCTGTTACCTGAT
>NZ_CAMYWM010000207.1 GCF_947302755.1 uncultured Anaerovibrio sp. | reverse complement strand
CTTCCAATTAGCGTTTCCCTAAAGGACTAACTCACTTCGTTCGTGTCGCAACGAGCTGGGAGATATGCTCGCCAGCTGTTGTAGTTTGTTTTCCCCCACCTAAAGAGGTGGGGGACATCTTAAAGCTCGTTATTTTAGGTATTTCTTTAAGTCATCATAGGCCTGCTTGGCATATACATTGTTGGGCTCCAGCTTCAACAGCCGTTCCAAATTCTCCTTTGCCTCAGGATATTTCCCCTCATCAGCCATAAGGCAGCCCCGGTTATATAGGGCAATGGTGTCATTAGGATTCATACCCAACATGGTATCATAATCGGCCAAGGCCATGCGGTTCTCCTGAATCGACGCATATAGATATGCCCGGCCGGAGATGGCAGCATAATTTTCCTTGTCCAGGGAGAGAGCCTTATTATAATCGGCCAAAGCCTGTTCGTTGTAGCCCCATTCTCTAAAGATATCCCCCCGCTTTACATAGGCGTCAGTCTTCCTGTCGTTTATCTGAAGCACCTTATCCATACTGCTGATTGCTTCCCGATAATTGCCGGCTCCCAAGGCCAAAGCATAAACCTTCTCCCAGCCTTCAATATTGCGGCTGGCCTCTGCTGCGGCTGCGGCCCTTTCCAATTCACTGTCTTCCGCCTGAAATTGTCCGGCCTCCCGCCACAGCCTCAATATATCCTGGCCATAGGTGGTGCCCGGTACCGCCCAGCGTCCGTTTAAATCGGGCCAATATTGGGCCGCCCCATGATATTGTGGATATTTCTCCACCAAAATGGTAAACCGGGGATCTATCAATCTGTGGTTCGGCAGACGGTTAGCCGCGTATGCCACAAGATGCTGGATATGTGCCCTTACCCCGCGGCGTGGAGTAAAGAAGGTATAGCCAGGTACCTTGTTGCCAAGGGCCCCCAGGCCACAATAGTTGTTCTGTAATGGCTTTACATCATTGCCATAATTAAAAAAGCCGGTTTCCTTCAGGGCCTGACACAGGGCAATATCGGGACGTATTCCCTCATCGCCGGCCTCCTCATAATAGTAGGCCACCAGCTCCTCCAAGGAGCAGCTTAGCTTCGGCTGGGGATTGCGGGAAAGGATATATTCCACCATCCGCTCCTGACTGATGGTGGCAGGACCCAAAATAGTCACCTTGTCCTTCTCCTCCACCTGCTTCCAGCTGATCACAGGACGGTAGTGGGTAAGTCGATGGTGAATTTCCTCCCCCTCCTTGGCTTCGCTGGTATTCTGCATAACAGCCAGCCCCATAATAAATACTGCACAGAATATCAATCTGCCCCAATATTGCAGAGCATTACCATACTTCATGCCCATCCTCCATTTCTCATTTTAATTGTGAAAAAAGGGACTGCCGCAGCAATCCCTTCCTGCTTATCTCAGGAAGCCGCCGATAATCTGCTCCTCGGCCTCGGCCTCAGTAAGCCCCAGGGACATAAGCTTTATGAGCTGTTCACCGGCGATTTTGCCGATGGCGGCCTCATGGATAAGGGCCGCATCCACGTTTCTGGCATCCAGCTTTGGCACGGCCACCACATGGGCCTTGTCCATAATAATGGCATCACATTCCGCATGGCCGTTGCAGACAGTATTGCCCACAATAGCCGCCTCAAAAATCTGCTCCGAATTATCCTTGGCCACGGAACGGGAAATAACATCGGTGCTGGATCCTTCCCCGTTAAGCTCCACCTCGTAAACGCTGGTGGCCTTCTGCTCACCATGGGTCATCAGGCGCTCATGGACAATCATGGTAGCTCCCTCCGCCAGCTCCGCCTTGGTAATCCGGTGGGTGCTGTCCACCCCCTTGATCTGCACCATTTCCATATCCACATAGCTGTTTTCCTTCTGATAAACCTCAGTTACAGGGTTAAGGATACGCTTACCGGAGCCATCTCCCTCACCATAATGCTTTTCCACATAACGGATTTTGGAATTTTTGCCCACAAAGAACCGGTGAACACCATCATGCTCCGAATCATGACTGCCGCAATTGCTGATGCCGCAGCCGGCCACGATAACCACATCACAGTCCTCGCCAATATAAAAATCATTGTATACTGTTTCCTTAAGACCACTTTCACTCAGCACCACCGGAATATGGACGCTTTCGTTCTTTGTACCATCCTTGATGATAATATCGATACCAGGCTTATCCTCCTTGGTAACAATATCAATATTTTCCGTGGTATTGCGGGCGGCCTTCTCACCATTGGCCCGGATATTATAGGCCCCCTTTGGCATCTTATAAAGATCGGCTACCTCTCTCAAAAGCTGTTTCTGAATATTATCTAACATCTGACGGCCTCCTTAACTCATCTTGCTGCAAGCCCGATTCACCGCATCAGCAGTTCCCAGCAGCTCCGGCAAAACCTCATCCTTTGGACCATGCCTCTTAACCTTGCCATCCTCAATGACAATGATTTCATCGGCGATATTAAGAATTCTCTCCTGATGGGAAATAATCAGCACAGTACCCTGAACCGTCTTGCGGATATTTTCAAATACCTGAATAAGGTTCTGGAAGCTCCAGATATCAATACCGGCCTCTGGCTCGTCAAAAATGGAAAACTTGGTGCCCCGGGCCAGTACAGTAGCGATTTCAATACGCTTCAGCTCACCACCGGACAGGGAAGAATTCACCTCCCGGAGCGCCGCCGGACAGGTGGAAGTGTCTCCCGCGCCTGTCTCCCCGGAATTCAAAATCCGAAGCTTTGCCGGCCGGGCCGTAAAATCTCCCCGGTCCAGTCCCCGGGCAAAAGCTTCCGCATCTTCTTCC
>NZ_CAMYWM010000206.1 GCF_947302755.1 uncultured Anaerovibrio sp. | reverse complement strand
TCCAGTAAGCTTACTATGAACACTTAGTGAGCACAAGCCTACGGCGCAGTGGGAACTTAGTGTTCGTTGTAAGGGCGTGTGGACACCGTCAGGTGTCCAGTAAGCTTACTGTAGTAAGTGTGTTGTACTGTCACAAATATTGGGGGATAATTTATGTACGGTGATCTGCTGAGTAGGGAGAAGGAAATACTTCAGGCCTATTCAAAGAATATAGAAACCTATAATGAGCTTGGGCAAATCCTTCATTATAAACTGACGGAGATGATTAAAAAGCATAAATTTTTCACCATGGAGGTCAGCTATCGTATAAAGACCGTGGATAGCCTGGCGGACAAGCTGAGGCGGAAAAGTGGTAAATATCAGTCCATATATGATATTACTGATTTATGCGGTGCCCGTATTATTTGTTTTTTAAATGATACTGTGGATAAAATTTCCGACGCTTTACGGGAAACCTTTGTGGTGGATGAGCAAAACTCGGTGGACAAGCGGGCCAGCCTCAGTGCCACCCAATTCGGTTACCTTTCGCTGCACAATATTGTTTCCCTGCGGCCGGATGACGGCTACAATGAGGAATTGTGCATAATTCGCTGTGAAATCCAGATCAGAACGGTTTTGCAGCACGCCTGGGCTGAAATAGAGCATGATTTGGGGTATAAGAGCTCCTTTGGTGTACCGAATACCATTCGCCGGGAATTTTCCCGGATTGCCGGACTGTTGGAAATTGCTGACAATCAGTTTGTGGAGCTCAGTCAAAACATACAAAAATATAAGAATGGTATTATTGAGCAGATCGCTCACGGCGAATATCAAATTCTTCCTTTGGATGAGGTAACCTTAAATGAATACCTTTCCAAAAATGATGAGTACTTTGAATTTATCGAGATGTACAGCAATGCCCTGCAGATGGAGTATCTGCCAACACCGGCCTACAATCATCTGCGGCACCTGTTTTGGTTTGAAATTAAAACCCTGGGGGATTTGTACGGTGCCCTTTTGGAATACAGTGACAGTATGCTGAAGCTGACCCGGTATTTTGCCCGGGAAACCAATACGGAATTTTTTACAACCAATATGCTGTTCAATAATCTCTGCCAGGCCATTCTTATCAAAAATAAATATACCCGGGAACAGGTACAACGCTTTATGGCTCTGTCGGCCTGCGGCAATAACAAGAAAATCCAGCACGACACGGATGAATTGTTTGAAATCAGCCGCAAGCTTCATTTGGTCAATGAAAGCAAGTGGATTTCCGGTATCTGGGGTGATGTGTAGGATATGGGCAGTAATATTTTTGCCAAAAAAGAGGAAAATTGGTACTTGCGGCGAAATATATGAAACATATAACGAGCTTTAAGATGTCCCCCACCTCTTTAGGTGGAGGAAAACAAACTACAACAGCTGGCGAGCATATCTTCCAGCTCGTTGAAACGCTAATTGGAAGATTTTTCTTCTAAAGAAGAAAAATTTGAACAATGGCGTTATAATTTACTGCGGTGCATAGCCTGTACCAGCAGAGCTTTGAAAAAGGAGAGTTGAGCTATGGATAAGTATCAGTGTGGACCATGTGGTTATATTTATGATCCTGAGGTGGGGGACCCGGACAGCGGCATCGCTCCAGGTACGGCCTTTGAGGATATACCTGAGGATTGGGTTTGCCCAATTTGCGGTGTAACCAAGGATATGTTTGAGAAGGTTTAAGCATAAGTAAAGCATAAGAAAAGCAGGGCTCCTGTAACAGGAATCCTGCTTTTTGCTTTTAATACGTTATACTAATTCGGCAGTTAATAACACGGTAGTTAATAAATCGGCAGTTAATAATCGGCAAGAATAACGTTAATTGTTGACGGCTGCTTATCGGTTGTCTTCCACGTCTTCCGAAAGGCCGTCTGCATTACATCACCTTCTACCACAAAACCTCATACCAAATAGCATCATCAGTGTTGAATTTCACCTATGCACCCCCTTTTGGGTTTAGAAAGCTTCGTGCGAAATGGTGCTTCGCACTACGCCCTTACAACGAAATCTAAGGCTCTTCTGCATCCTTCGGATTTGATTCGCTAAGATTTCGTAGTAAACTTACTGGACACCTGATGGTGTCCACACGCCCTTACAACGAACACTAAGCTCCCACTGCGCCATAGGCTTGTGCTCGCTAAGTGTTCATAGTAAAAAGAGTCAGAGTTTTTTGAATATTTCCTCTGTGCTTTTATTATACTCATTTTGGCTGCCCTTGGGAATAGGCTAAAAAAAATGCGAATAAATATCATTTGAATAGTAATACTTGGGAAAAACTACAAAGTAAAAGGGGATATTTGTTAAAAATTTTATTTTCAATAAAAGGATATTTTACAGGTAACAGCGAATTTTATATACGTAAAGCTGTAAACGAAAATGAAAATGGAAATTGAAATTTTTAGTTCAATTAACTGAAATGAGGGACGAGTATGAAATTAAAAACACAAGCAGTAATTTTTGTTGATGGGTGTCTGCTGGTTGCCTGTGTATTGCTGGGGATAATCGCCTATATCAATTCGGCCAAGGGCTTTGATGATGCATATATCAGCAAGGTTTCAGATGTGGCTGAGCGGGTGGAGCAGCTGATTGAGGTTAAGTATCCCGGTGAGTGGAATATGAGGGCTGGCAAGCTGTATAAGGGCAACAGCCTGATGGAGGGTCTTTCCACGGAATTAGATGCCCTGGCCGGGGAGGAGGCTGTTACCATATTCAATAATGATACCCGGGTGTCCACCAATGTTATGAAGGATGGCCAGCGGGCGGTAGGCACCAAGGCCAATGATGATATTGTGGCACAGGTAATGGGCAAGGGGGAAACCGCCAATGTGGAGGCTGATGTTATAGGTGTTCCATATTATACCTGCTATCAGCCAATAGAGGACGCTAACGGCAAGCGGATAGGTATGCTGTTTGTGGGTGCTCCAAGTGCTCCGGTCATTGCCC
>NZ_CAMYWM010000205.1 GCF_947302755.1 uncultured Anaerovibrio sp. | reverse complement strand
TGTAGTTTGTTTTCCCCCACCTAAAGAGGTGGGGGACATCTTAAAGCTCGTTATACTATTCCAACGAAAACTGACAATTAACCAGTATATAGGAAATTGGGCATTGTCACAAAAATAAAGAACTGCTCCCCTTTGATTATTTCATCAGGGAACAGTCCCGTCTTTCATCTATTACTCCAAAGCTGATGCCTTATCACACATCATTCGCTGCTCTATTTCAGTTTCCTGCTGAAAAGCATTTTTGATGAGTAATTTATTAGCCATGGCTGACATAGCTTCGCTGATTTTCTGGTATTTTATCCCATTTTACCTCAGACACCGGCATACCGTGCTTTACTGCCCATGCAGTGGCAATCCCCGCTGCCTCCCCCAGTCATATTTGAAATTGAATACATCTAATATTATTCGCCCATTTTCCTTAAATATACACCCTTGTATTTCAAAAATTCACCACTTTGCCAAAAGGAATCATTTAGTGGACTACGTTAAGTCTATTTTGGTTTTTGTATTGTCGAAAAACAGGAAAAATACATCTGGGTGGCGAATAAAAAACTAGCTTAAAATAATATAACCATAGGAGGTCTGCCCTATGACAAATGAAACTGAACGAATTTCACAGGCTCAAGCTAACCCTGTGTTCATGACAGCAAAAACCGCCATCTGCCTTATGGAAAACGCTGATATTTCTGATGCTTCTGCAATAGTCCGTGGCTTAGGACTTGAAAAGCATGACCCTCTACAAAATATGACTGACCCTGATGTTGTACTTGGCAATGCTCTGGTGGTTGAAACAAAATATCGCACCATGTGTTCTTTGATAAAAGCTTCCGGCTGTCATGTATGTGTTGACCTGCCCTGTGGATATACCCCAAAGGCTTTGCACCTGTCCAAAGCAAGCATGGGGTTCATCGGACTTGATTTGCCCATTGTAGTACAGGAAATAGAACCTATCATTCGGACCCTTACTACAAGCTCTGACGAAATTTCCTTTCACGGTATAGATGCCACCAACTATGACTCTATCCGTACTGCGCTGCAAAATGTGACGGGGCCGCTATGCATTACCACCGAGGGAATGATGATGTATTTTGACGCACATGAGGCAGACGCTGTAGTTTCCAATATCCGTGGCATACTTGAATTGCATGGCGGTTTATGGATAACGCCTGATCCGGAATTTATACTGCAATTTTTTTATAGCTTCCGTTCCATATTTGGCAAAAATTCACTGGCAAAGCTGGCTGCCTCCAGAGAATCCGCCCAACAGCAGTCTGATGTAGCCCAACTGACTAATCCGTTGATAGTCAAACCTGATGATATTATCCGCTCATCAAAAACAGCTGAGGATTTTATAAACAGCCACGGAATGAAAGTCGAAAAAATAACGCTGGCTGAACACATCCCCAGCTTAAACATTTACCAGCAGCTGACACAGGAACAAATCAGAAGGTTTAAAGCCGCCATGAAGGATTGTCATTATTGGATTATAACCCTTGATGAGAAAAGACAGCAGGCCGATAACCCCAAACAAGAATCCACCCCCTTCGAGATGAGCTGCCTTCTGGAAAACAATATATTCAAGGCAACCATAGGAGGCAGACTGGACAGCCTTGCAGCACCGCAGCTTTTAACGGCATGGGAAAAAACAAAAACTGCCGGCATACCTGTGGGGGCAGAAATTGACTGTGCCAAACTGAGCTATATCACCTCCGCCGGAATTCGTGTATTCCTTATCATACAAAAAGCACTGGGCAAAGACTTAACATTGACCAATGTCAATCCATCTATGGAAAAGCTATTCATTCAAAAGGGTTTTACGGTTCCCCACTAAGATGAACAGATTACGAAAATTATTCACTCAAAGTAGTGGTATAGTGAACACATCAACTAAAATATGATGCTGGAGGGCACGAAAATGAAAAATATCCGCACAATACTTGATAATGGAAACAAAAAATATGTCGCAACATCAGACAGCTCCCTGCTGAAGCAAACAGCAGAACAGGGCCAGCACCCCTACGCCATCATAGTCTGCTGCTCTGACTCACGGGTCATACCCGAAAAGATATTCAACGCCATGATTGGAGATTTGTTCGTAATCCGCGTGGCAGGTAATGTCCTGGATAACCATCAGCTGGGAAGTATTGAATACGCTGCCGGGCACCTGGATTGCAGCCAGATCATCGTTCTCGGCCATACTGGCTGTGGCGCAGTTTCTGCAGCCCTTTCCGGTGACAGCAATGGGTTTATCAAATACATCACTGATGATATCCTGGAAGCCGTGGGGGAAGAGAGGGACCCCTATAAGGCCTGCTGCCTGAACGTGGTGCATGCTGTCGAGCGATTGAAAAATGAATTCGCCAGCCATTCGGAAATCGGCAGTGTGACCATCAGCGGTGCTATCTACGACATCCATACCGGCGTTGTGACATGGCTGTAATCCTTGTACCTGCAATTTCAAAAATTATATATGGAACACCGCTGAAAAGCCCCCGGTGAGGCCCTGTTTTTTTGCCGGAAAATCGCTGATCAGTAATAAAACCAATCAACGGGAGTATAGGCGAATATCATTGCAAAGTTGTACAAGCCTCCATGTTATTCCTAAATTCCTCCAAAGTCATGCCTATTTCGTCAGCGGCTTCAGCCTCTGACAATTTTCCTTTTTTTAATAAAGATATCACTGTTTTTAATCTGCCCTTCTTTTCTCCCCTGGCTTCTCCACGGGCTTCTCCACGGGCTTCTCCACGTGCTTCAGCTCGGGCCTCTCTTTTAGCAACAAATTCTTCCATAATTTCACACACCTTGTCCACCCCCTCATCGGTTTCCTTCAAAAATCTCATTCTATCAGCCAATCAACGGGGATATAGCCAAATATCATTGCACAGTTGAACAAGTCTCCAGATTTTTCCTAAATTCCTCCAAAGTCATGCCTATTTCGTCAGCGGCTTCAGCCTCTGACAATTT
>NZ_CAMYWM010000204.1 GCF_947302755.1 uncultured Anaerovibrio sp. | reverse complement strand
TATGGCACTCTTAAATTTTTAAAAAGTGGTCTTGACAGGGGGCCCATTATATTCTTTTGAGAATATATACTATAAAATTAAGTATAAGCAGGTTTCAGGGGCTGCCAAAATGTTACCAAAAGTTGTTTTTGCGGGCTCGAATGAAAATGTTTTTGGGCATTTGATTACAAAGCGGATATTGGAAATTCGGGAAAAAAAGCTCTATACTTCGGCTGCAGGAGATCGTAAAGCTGTTACTGAATGGATTGATTTTATGAAATCAGCTATAGCAATTCACCCAGAGTGGAATGAATATTTCCAATTTAGCTTCAGAAATACAGAGGATTATGCCAGCGCAAATGAGTTTTACGAGGATATAGATAAACAGACCTATTCACTGGAAAAAGTAAAAATACCGGCTGACTATGTGGATGAACTTGTGCTACAGCATAAGCTATATTTATTCCAGCTTTATACAAAGGATTTTTCCAATAATAAAAAGAAAAAGGGAACAGATAATCTTCATACCATGTATTGGAATGGTGTGTTCAGTGATGAGAATTTAAAGGCAATAGCAGAGGGAACAAAGCCAATTATCAAACTTAATGGTGAGGCGGAAATGTTTATGCGTAATCCGTCTATACCACGAAAAATTACTCATGAGCGTAACAAACCTATAGCTAATAAAAATCCTCTAAATAATAAAAAGGAAAGTGTGTTTAGTTATGATTTGATAAAGGATAAACGGTATACTGAACGGAAATATTATTTCCATTGTCCGATTACCCTTAATTACAGAGCAAATAAACCGGTGAGATTTAATGAAAAGGTTAATTTGTTTGTAGAAAACAACCCTGATGTGTGTATTATTGGTATTGATCGTGGTGAACGCCACTTGTTGTATTATACTGTTATAAATCAACACGGGGATATACTGGAGCAAGGGCCTTTGAATAAAATTGTCAGCCACTATACAAATGAGAGGGGGGAGAAAATTAATAAGGAAACGGACTATCATGAATTATTGGATAGAAAGGAAAAGGGCAAACATGCCGCTCAACAGGCTTGGGAGACAATAGAGAATATTAAAGAACTAAAAGCAGGTTATTTATCTCAGGTGGTATATAAGCTGACACAGTTAATGCTGCAGTATAATGCTGTCATTATTCTTGAAAACCTCAATGTTGGTTTTAAGCGTGGCAGGGCAAAGGTAGAAAAGCAGGTTTATCAGAAGTATGAAAAAGCCATGATAGATAAGCTGAATTATCTCGTCTTTAAAGATCGTGGCTATGAACAGAATGGCTCTTATGCAAAAGGTCTACAGTTGACGGATAAACTGGAAAGCTTTGAAAAGATTGGTAAACAGACAGGCTGTATTTATTATGTAATACCGTCCTATACTTCGCATATTGACCCTAAGACGGGATTTGTGAATCTGCTTAATACTAAGTTGAAATATGAAAATATCGCCAAGGCTCAGGCCACAATGAGAAAATTTGACAGCATTTCTTACAATGCCAAATCAGATTACTTTGAGTTTGCCTTTGGTTATAGTAACTTTGGCATTAATATGTACAGAGATGCATGGGTGGTATGCACATGTGGAGATTTACGTTGGGAGTATTCGCCAAATACTAGGGAGACAAAGGCTTATTGCGTTACTGATCGCCTGAAGGAATTATTTAAATCTTATGGAATTGATTACTCAGGCGGGAAAAATATTGTCGCTCCAATAGCAGATGTATCAGATAAGCAGTTTTTGAGTACATTGCTGTTTTATCTGCGATTGGTATTGAAAATGAGATATACAGTAAGTGGAACAGAAAATGAAAACGATTTTATTTTGTCTCCTGTGGAATATGCCCCGGGTAAGT
This sequence comes from uncultured Anaerovibrio sp., assembly GCF_947302755.1. Classification (GTDB taxonomy): domain Bacteria; phylum Bacillota; class Negativicutes; order Selenomonadales; family Selenomonadaceae; genus Anaerovibrio. Next base: position 1,127 of record NZ_CAMYWM010000204.1, on the reverse strand, counting down.
TTTTTGATTCACGAAAGTCTGATGCTAATGAACCAATGAATGCAGATGCCAACGGTGCATACCATATTGCTTTAAAGGGGCTAATGACCATACGAGGAATTGAAGATGGTAAATTGCATAATTTTGGCAAGGGTGAAGAAACTGCGGCATGGTTTAGATTTATGCAGACTCAGGAATATAAAAACAATGGATGATTATATATTGATTTCTTGGTTGAATGATTTTATATTTTGTCCGGTATCAATTTATTTTCATCAGCTTTATGGGGGAAAGGATACGCTGCTTTATCAGAATAGTGATCAACTATCTGGTAAAGCGGCCCATTATAATCAATCAATGCAGAGCTGATGACTTCGCGATTACCAATGGGAGATATTTGCTGAAATGGGAAAATAATCCACGGTATGTTTCATTTTTGATGAAACCGATTTTACAATATAAAACAGAAATTTTCTTGTATATACAGGGCTATTATAGAGCGTTTATGAAGGGTAAAAAGGTAGTCGATTTTCCAGTTTTTTTATAGGTGAATAAAATGGTCATAATTAGCTATGATATTAAAGAAGATAAACTTAGAACAAAGTTTAATAGGTACATACGAAAATTTGGTGGCAGATTACAGTATTCGGTTTATGAAATAAAAAATAGTAATACTGTACTGGACAATATAATTATTCAAATAAAAAACAATTTTGAGAAGAAATTTTCCGATGAAGATAGTATAATGATAATGAAATTATCCAAGAACTGTGAAATAACCAGATTTGGTTATGCAAAGCATGATGAGGAAGAATTGATAATAGTGTAAAGTTGCAAACCTTCGTCTTTATGAAAAGCAAAATAGAAAAATGAGGTTTTGGCTGAAGAAAATTAATGATTTGTGGGATAAATTTTATTTTAAAGATTGTATTTTTGAGGTTGGCTTACAATACAAAAGTGTAAGGGGCCAAAACCTCATATAAATTTCTACTGTTGTAGATCACAGAGAGGGACGAGCGGTTCAGAAGAAGGCCAGAACCTCATATAAATCTCTACTGTTGTAGATTAGCTGCTTTCCTTGGCTCTAACCCTGGCCAGAACCTCATATAAATTTCTACTGTTGTAGATAAACCGTAGCTGCGGCTCAT
>NZ_CAMYWM010000203.1 GCF_947302755.1 uncultured Anaerovibrio sp. | reverse complement strand
TAATTGGAAGATTTTTCTTCTAAAGAAGAAAAATTTGAACAATGGCGTTATAATTCCATTCTTCAAATTATTCTACATTTGAAGAATATTGACATGGAAATTTTATTGTAATAGTATAACTTACGATGATTTACAACTTTTAGGTTTCTACGAGGTGATTGAACCATGACACCAAAGCAACTGCCACTGGACCGGCTTAGGGCCAAGGGCTACAAAATAACACCACAACGGCGCGCTGTTCTGCAGGCATTGGCAGCCTGCCCACCCTTCACCACGGCACAGCAAATCCGCGATGAAGTGCAAAAGCAGCAGCCGGATGTATCCCTGGACACCGTGTACAGAAACCTTGCCCTGCTGACAGAGCTGGATATAGTACACGAAATATTCCGCAGCTCAGGCAATGTATATGAGCTGGCAGACGCCAATCACCATCACCATCATCTGGTGTGTACAGAATGTGGCCATACGGAATGTATCGACATATGCCCAATGATCAATTCCTATCAGCAGGAAGCAGACAAAAAGGGCTTTAAAATTACTGGCCACGTTTTCGAGCTGTATGGACTATGCAGGGAATGTCAAAAGAAAAAATCCAAAAAATAATCAACATAAAAGACAAATGTGATAATAATTATTGTATTACTCACTCTTGTCTTTTTTCTTTATTGTGGTATAATCGTAAATAGTAATATTACTATTTACATATTTTCTTTATAGGAGGTAATCATTTTGAATATTAAACCGCTCTTATTATGTCTAATAGCCGCCCTGGGCCTTATGCTTACCGGCTGCGGCTCCAACGCCGCCAATACCTCATCAGAAGGCTCCGACAGCCGGGACGGCTCTGTGCGGATTGTCACCACCTTTTATCCTATGTATATTGACGCCATAAACATTGCCAATGGTATTGATGGTGTCACGGTCACCAACATGACCAAGCCCCAGACCGGCTGTCTGCATGACTATCAGCTGACCACGGCGGACATGAAGACTCTGGAAAAGGCGGATATTTTAATCGCCAACGGTGCCGGAATGGAAAGCTTTTTGGACAAGGTTATCAAGGAGCAGAAAAAGCTTACGGTAATCGACGCCTCAAAGGACATGGAATTACTGGAAGCTGGCGGTGAAAAAAATCCCCACCTCTGGCTAAGTGTTACTGCCGACATTCAGCAGGTGAAAAATATCACGGAGCAGCTGAAAAAGGCTGACCATAAGCATGCCGATGCTTATCAGGCCAATGCTGACGCGTATATTCAGAAGCTGGAGGCCCTGAAAAGGGAAATGCACGATACCCTTGATAAGGTTCCCCACAAGGATATTGTTACCTTCCACGAGGCCTTCCCATATTTTGCCAAGGAATTTGGCCTGAATATTATTGCCGTTGTGGAGCGTGAACCAGGCAGCGAACCAACCCCCAGCGAGCTGCAGGAGGTAATCCGGCAGATAAAGCCGCTGTCCACCAAGGTTTTGTTCACCGAGCCGCAGTATTCCCCAAGTGCAGCCCAGACCATTGCCCGGGAAACCGGAGCCAAAATTTATACCCTGGACCCTGTGGTAACCGGTGAAGCCAATCCAGAGGCCATGGAGGCTTATCTGGTAACCATGCGCAAGAACATGAATACCCTGAAGGAAGCCCTTCAGTAATATTTAGTATTATTAAAACATTAAAATAGCACCTATCATCACACTTATATGATGGTAGGTGTTATTTTTATTTGTCTAAACTTTTTAAAATCAACAAACGGATTACAAGATCCCCACCACATATTGGACGGCAAGAGACATACAGGCCACAGCCACCCAGCAGCAAAATCCTAGGAAAATTGGACGCACGCCGTTACGCAAAAGTTCCATTATTTTTGTATTGAGGCCTATGGCACACATAGCCAACACAATACAGAATTTTCCCACAGTCCCCAAGGCGTGGGAGAGAACTTCGGGCAATATGCCGGTGGTATTTACTATGGAAGCAACCACAAACCACATAATGAAAAAAGGAAAAATTTTAGCCAACTTAAATCCTTGTCCCTGACTGTTTCTTTCAAGGGCAGTGAGCCACGCAAAAATGAGGCACACCGGTACTATCATTAATGCTCTTGTGAGTTTAACGATAGTGGCAAATGCCCCCGCCTCTTCACTATAGGAATACCCAGCCGCCACCACAGAAGAAGTATCATTAACTGCCGTTCCGGCCCACATTCCAAAACCAAAATCCGACATATTCATAACATGACCCAAAAATGGAAAAATGAATACTGCCAAAACATTGAAAAGAAAAATTGTAGAAATAGAAAAAGCAATATCCTTATCCTTGGCACCAATGACCGGGGCCACCGCTGCAATAGCTGATCCCCCGCAAATAGCTGTACCGGCACCAATAAGGGTAGTGGTATTTTTCTCCAGCTTCAGCATTTTTCCTGCCCCCCAAGCCACAACAAAGGCGGTAAGCAGTGTAAAAATCATAACAGATAAAGACCTGGAGCCCACATTAAGTACATGAAAAAGATTCATTTCAAAGCCAAGAAGTATTATGGAATATTGAAGGATTTTCTTCCCGGTAAAGGCTATGCCCACTTCCATCGATTTAGGCCGCCTTAATGATGCAAACATCATTCCCAATAGTATTCCAAACACAGGTCCCCCCACTGTGGGAAACGCCTGCCCCAAAAACCAAGCTGGTATAGCGAAAATCAACGCAAATAAAATACCCTTAATGTGTTCTTGTTTCATGCAACTATCCTCCACAGAATAAATTCTTAATTGACAAGAAATATATTATCATTAAGGGCATTATATGAAAAATACTATTGTCTTATTATTTATATAGGTTTTTGCCTATGTATTTTGTTTTCCAGCCAGGCAGCACCCTTCTTGCCGAAAAACAAATATTTGTCATTCATTTCCTCTTCATCGGCATACAGCGAAGGATCAGTAACTCAACTTTCCCAGCATAAATTCTGGAACAATTCCTTAATATACCTGCTCTGA
>NZ_CAMYWM010000202.1 GCF_947302755.1 uncultured Anaerovibrio sp. | reverse complement strand
AGGATGCAGATGAGCTTTAGATTTCGTTGTAATGGCGTAGTGCGAAATAACGTTTCGCACGAAGTTTATTTTCAGAAAAAATAAGGTTACCATGATAAGTATATCACAGTAACCTTTTTAATATAGATATTTTTTTATTTATTCACTATTTCTGCCATACAAAATGCCAGGCTTCTTATTTTTTGGAATAGGACAGCTTGGCTTTTTTGCTGCCGGCAAAGCAAGGCAATAACAGCAGCAGCTTACTTGCACCATATACTATAACCAGACCAATGGCACTGTTCAGCAGCCACTTTGGCAGCCAATGAATATCCAAGGGAAGCATCAGGTAGGCCAGGGGGAATATTATCTGCATATGGGCATAATACATGGTATAGGAATTGGCAGCCATTTCACTCCAGAACCTGTTGGTTTTATTAAAGAAGCGGTAAAAAATGGCCAACAAGCCATAAAAGGATGATGTAAACATGGCCGCCTGAAGAATGCCCCTGACAAAAACAAACTGGAGGGTATTGGCCACCAAAAAGTGTCCCATCAAAATCCATAAAGGATAGGCAAAGGTCATTACCACAAACAAGGGCACCCACCTGGCCACTGAGGGCTTATACCCATTCTCCGTAAACCACTGATGCTTCCAGGCGTATGCCCCCAAGAAAAAGGCCCATACATAAGGAAGAAGGCGGCAGGGCTGAATAACCAGGAAATAACTGAGATGAATCCATAAATCATCAAAGCCGGTAATAATGTCCATGGCTACCACATTGCAAAATACAAATATAAACAATGGCAGTGCCATAGAGCGGTCAGCCCTGGTGGGTGCATATTGGGTGAGATAATTCCTGTCCAGCTTGCTGAGCATAAACATGGCTAAATAAAAGAGGGTAAGAACCCCCAAATACCAATACTGTATATGGGAAAAAAACACTCCCGAGCCCCCATTTACCGGATCAAAGAAAAACCAGTTATTGCAAAAATCAGCAAAGCTCACCGGAGCATTACGGCTAAAGAAGGTAAGATAGGAAACCGGTGCCGCAAAAATGGCTGCCCCAACCAGCCATGGTACAATAATGCGCTTAAACCGTCCATTCCACCATTTGCCGTCACCGTGCTTCTTTAAGGTCATGATACCAAAATAGCCACTGACAAAGAACATCATGGGCATAATAAACACATCTACCCAGCAAACAAAGGCTGTGAGAAACAAGGAACAATGCTCCGTGTCCACCACATACCACCATTCCGGGGCATAGGCCATGTAGCAAAGCCCCAAGTGAAAAACAATCATCAAATTGATAATGAACATCTTCAGATTGTCCATAAAAAATAATCTTTTCCCATTCATTATGAATGACACCTCTTAAAATTAATATTTATTGGATTGAGGCCTGGAGCCCCACCTGAACATAACTGAATTTTATCCTTCCAACGGATATATCCAACGATTTAATAATATGACCACCCAAAAAACATGTCAAATTTATCATACAAAAAAGAAGGATTTTAACGCTATTTGTCGAAAAGAAAAGTATAGTGTATATTTCTGTCTGAAAGGATGAAGATAATTATGAGCGAAACAAAAACAGTAAATTTTCTCTATGATGAGGGCTCCATTCCCCTTGAGGTTCCAGCTGAAAGTGCAGTATTAACCTCCCGGGTTGACGAATTAAAAAGCACCCGCTCCGGCCGGGAAATTGTCCATGAAGCCATGATGAATCCTATTGACAGCCCCCGTTTGTCGGAGCTGGCCAAGGGTAAGTCGGACTGCTGCATCATTATTTCCGACCATACCCGTCCTGTTCCAAGCCAGGATATTTTGCCGGAAATGATTGCCGAGCTGCGACAGGGCAGCCCTGATATCAAAATTAAATTGCTGGTGGCCACCGGCTTCCATCGTCCAACCAGCACAGAGGAATTGCGCAGTAAATTAGGCGATGACTTGTATGATGAATTTAAAGATGATATCATAGTACATGATGCGCATAACCCTGAATGTAATACCAAGATTGGTGTGCTTCCATCAGGTCCTGACTGCATTATTGACAAGATAGCTGCCGAGACTTCCCTGCTAGTTGCCGAAGGCTTTATTGAGGCCCATTTCTTCGCCGGCTTCTCCGGTGGACGCAAGAGTGTCCTGCCCGGCATTTGCGATGCCGTTACGGTTATGGGAAACCATTGCGGTGAATTTATTGCCTCTCCTTATGCCCGTACCGGTATTTTAGAGGGCAATCCAATCCATACCGATATGGTGGCTGCTGCCAAAATGGCTAAGCTGGCCTTTATCTGTAATGTAATTATCGATGAGGACAAGAAAACCGTTGCCGCCTATGCCGGTAACTTTGAAACAGCACATCTGGAGGGCACCGAATTTTTGGCCAAATACTGTGCCGTAAAACCAGCTCCTGCTGATATTGTTATTACAACCAACGGTGGTTATCCACTGGACCAGAACGCATACCAGTGTCCAAAGGGAATGACTGCCGCTGAAGCCTCCATTAATGAAGGCGGTGTCATAATAATGCTGGCCACCTGTAAAGACGGTCACGGCGGTCAGTCTTATTATGACTCTATACACGATGCTGCCACTGCTGACGAATTCTTCCAGAAGTGCGTTAATACGCCACAGAAGGAGACCCTGCCGGATCAGTGGTGCGCCCAGATATGGTGCCGCATTCTCAGAAAGCACACCGTACTCTTTGTGGCCGCCCCGGAACAGAAGCAGCTTATTGAGGACCTGAAGGCCCGCTACTTCCCGACCCTGGAGGAGGCCTATGCCGAGGCCCGCCGCATAAAGGGCGAAAAGGCCACTGTAACCTGTATTCCAAACGGAATATCCGTTATAGTACGCGACTAAATTTGGTGTTTCTTAACATCATACACATATTTTATCCAAAACAGATTGTCTGATGATAGTCGGATAATCCAAGTAAAAACCGCTGCCATTGTACCCCCGGCAGCGGTTTTTATTATCATTTTATTTTGTCATAATAG
>NZ_CAMYWM010000201.1 GCF_947302755.1 uncultured Anaerovibrio sp. | reverse complement strand
TCATGCACACTTAAAAAATAAAGTACTGGTCTAAATTCTTGGTACCATTATATTTTATCCCACTATTAATTACCAATCGCCATATGGTAGAAGATACATCCACAATTACTATACGAATTACTGAAAGTAATACACAGGGTCCAATAATCGGTCAATGCAAAAATATAACTATCGACATGTCAAAGCAAAGTGTCATCTTGCATCCTGATGAAACAATTGACTTAGCAGCCATTTTGCTGGCTCCATATATTTCTCCATACCTCAAATCACTCTATATTCCTTACATTACTAAAGATGACATTGCAACAGATATTTATATGAAGAATATCAATATCTTGCATGATATCATCATGATTGGATATCCGGACGGCATCATGGATGCAGTAAATAATATGCCCGTATTTAGAAAAGGTATTACCGCAACATCCAGTCATCGATTATAACGGTAAGAAACAGTTCCTCATAGATGCATCATGTTTTCCCGGCTCTAGCGGATCCCCGGTTATGTCTTATGACGATGGTATGATGCGAGATGCGGAAGGATCTATTATAATCGGTCCTGGAATAAAACAAATCAAACTTATAGGTATTCAGTCAGCAACCTTTACACATAACTCTAGCGGTAAGATTGTCCCTGTTGAAATACCTACACAAATAATTCCCGGAACAATAACTCCTATACCGAATAATTTAGGTATAGTTGTAAAAGCATCTTGTATTCTTGATTTGGAGCCTCTTATCCCCCGGTAAACGGTGCTCTTATTTACCGTGGGACGGTAACATAAACGGCTTGTCATCTATCTCTGGTTCATAGTTAGCCGATATCATTATCATCACCACACTTTTCTTTGCAACCTTTTAATGTATTATAGCATTTTTATTGTAAAAAGTGCTATGTATGAAAGTCACCAGCAAGTTAACGCACCCGTGCGTTGGAAAGAAGGAATAAACATGGCTACAGTACGTACCAGGAAACGTGGCAAGACATATTCATATATATTTGAGGCAGGAAAAACCGCCAGTGGCAAGCGGAAGGTCGTGGAAAAGGGTGGCTTTGCTTCTGCTGATGAGGCCTATACTGCCGGAATTGAAGCCTTCACCGATTACAAGCACGGAAATATTGGCATTACCTCTGAAAAGATGACGCTAAAGGATTTCATGCAGCTGTGGCTTGAAAGGGTAAAACAGGATCTGCGCAATAATACTTACGCAGGATACGCGAATATTGTCAATGCCAGAATAATGCCACGCCTGGGCAATATCCTTATTCAGGAGCTGCGCCCCGCCCAAATAGACAGCTGGCTTCAGGAACTGTATGCAGATGGTCTGTCCAAAGGATATATTACCAAATGCCGGACCATACTCAGAATGGCTATGGATTATGCTGTCTATCCATGTGAAATGATTAACTCCAATCCTTGCCACTATGCCAAGGTGCCAAAAAATGCCCCTACCAATGTTATCAAAAGGCATATCGTTGAGGAGCCTCAGTTTGAACAGCTGGTAACGGATTACCCTTTGGGTGATACGGCTCACATTCCCATTTACCTTATGTACCATACTGGTATGAGATTGGGTGAATCGCTGGGACTTATCTGGAGCGATATTGATTTCAAAGAAAAGAGCATCACCATAAACCGGCAGCTTGTATATGAAAAACAAGGCCATTTCGTCTGCCGAATAGCCACCACCAAAACTGAGCAGAGCAAAAGAAAGATATTTGTATCTGATGAGCTTCTTGCAGAGCTCCAAAAAGAAAAAGACCGCCAGCGGTCCCTACATATTATCAATGCTATGGACAGTGGCGGATATGTTTATTCATTCTCTGATACCCTTGAAATAAATCCTGACCTGACGGAAATAAACCTTGTATGTGTATCTGATATCGGCAGGGTGGTTTGCAGACAAACCGTAATCTACAAGCTAAGAAACAAGGGCCTCAACTCTCATTCTTTCAGACACACTCAGGCAACGAAGCTGGCCTCTGCCGGTGTTCAGCCAGTAACTGCAGCGCGGCGGCTGGGACACTCAAAGCCAGATGTTACATTGAATATTTACACCCACGACAGTGAGGATATGCAGAAAAGCGCAGCATCCAGTCTTGAAAATAATGAGTGGGATACTTTCTTCTCCAGCTAAAAAAATGCAGACAAATCACCAAATGCAGACAAATTGCAGACAATTTAAAAAGCAACCCTTGATTTAGCGGTGCTCCCCGATGATTTTTTCCATCCAGATCATATTGTACCAGCGGCCAAATTTGTAGCCGCATTTATAAAAGGTCCCCACCTTGGTGAAGCCCATGTGCTGATGGAACAGCTCACTGTTTCTGGTCAAATACTCATCTTCCTCAACCGGATCGCCAATACAGGAATACATATTCAAAATTCCCATTTCCTTCAGCTGTACTTCCAGAGCCTCATATAGTTTACGGCCATAGCCCCGGCCCTTGGCCTCCTTATCCAGATAAATGGTCAGCTCACAGGAATAATTGTAGGCCGCCCGCCCCACAAAGGGATGGGCATAGGCATAGCCATAAACAACCCCATTCTCCTCCACCACCAGGTAGGGGTATTTTTTTAACACAACCTTAATACGGTGCCGAAACTTCTCCACCGACGGCACATCATATTCCCACGAAACCGCCGTATCCGTCACATAATAAGCGTATATCTCCAAAAGACGCTCCGCATCATCTAAGGTAGCAGAACGAATAATAGCTTCATGCATTTGATCCTTCTCCTTACAAAGCCTATACTGCCACAGCACAGCCAAAGCCTTTTTATATTTATCCCATGCTCATGGCCTGGGACACTGCCCCACGGTTTAGGGCTAAGCAATCACAGCCACAAAACCAGCAGATTATTTTTCCGCTCAAATATATTTTACCGTTTCTTCAATATCCTTTCTGGAAAAATGGTTCGGCAACGGCTTGGACAACCTTCTAAACATGAAAATGCCTTATCCCAAAATTGACCAAGCAATATCTCCATCGAAGAGGTAGAAAAAATCGCCAAGAAACGCAATCTATCATGTTAAGCTACTGAAATCGCTCGTAAAAGCA
>NZ_CAMYWM010000200.1 GCF_947302755.1 uncultured Anaerovibrio sp. | reverse complement strand
CCACCTTTGATGCGGCTCAGGCCAAGGAAATGGAGAAGAAGTTCCGCAAGGATGACTTCACTCTCGATGACTTCCTTGCCCAGCTGCAGCAGATTAAAAAAATGGGATCCCTGGAAAACATTATGAGCCTTATCCCTGGCATGGGGGATATAAAGAAAAAGCTTGGCGACAGGGAAATTGACCTTAACGGCAAGGAAATGCGCCAGGTGGAAGCGATTATCCGCTCCATGACCCCAAAGGAAAGAGCAAATACAAGCATCATCAACGGCAGCCGCAGAAAGCGTATTGCTGCCGGCAGCGGTACCCGGGTACAGGATGTCAACCGTCTCCTGAAGCAGTTTGAGGAGATGCGCAAGATGATGAAGAAGGTTAAAAAGATGCAGGGAGGCCGCAAAGGCTTCGGAGGCTTTAAGCTTCCATTCATGCATTAAGACCTCATCCGCCCTTCGGGCACCTTCCCTCCCTATAGGGCTGGCTTTGCGTCCAGAGGGGAAGTCTTATTGTTGACGTATATCTTCTATATTTTAGAATTTAGATATACCATTTCTTAAGGAGGTGAATTTCAAAATGGCAGTAAAGATTCGTCTGAACCGTATGGGTGCTAAGAAGTCCCCATTCTATCGTATTGTTGTAGCTGATTCCCGTGCTCCACGTGATGGCCGTTTCATCGAAATCGTTGGTAACTATGACTCCACCAAGGAGCCAGCAGTTGTAAATATCGACGAAGAGAAGGCTCTCGAATGGATGGCAAAGGGTGCACAGCCTACTGATACCGTTCGTTCCTTATTCTCCAAGCAGGGCATCATGGCTAAGTTTGATGCAGCTAAGCATGCTAAGAACTAAGAAAGAGGAATAGCATGAAAGAGATAGTTGAGATTATCGCGAAGTCCCTGGTAGACAATCCTTCCCAGGTTGTTATCAACGAGAAGGAAGAAGATAATGTAGTCATCTATGAGCTTCATGTTGCTACAGAGGACATGGGTAAGGTAATTGGCAAGCAGGGACGTATTGCAAAGGCACTGCGCACTGTTGTCAAGGCAGCAGCTACCCGCGAGGATAAAAAAGTAAATGTTGAAATCATAAGCTGAGGCATCGGCTTACTATGCGGCAATGTATGTCCACTTTAGGGGATGCTTGCCGCAATTTCCATAATTGGAGGATTTTTTTACGATGGATAGTGTATTAGTAAAGTTCCCAATGACTATCAAGGCTAAGCTGACGGAGAAGCTGAGAGAAAAAATGCTGGAGGAATTCCACAGCGGTATTACCCAGGCCCAGCTTGAAATTCAGCAGATTAACATTCAGGAAAATCGTGCCCTCTCCGAGGTGGGGGAAGAAGACCAGGAGCAGGTTGCCATGATTCATCAGCATTTTGGTATCGAGCGTCAGAAGCGTGAGGATTTTATTGCCCAGACTGAGGCCCGTATCAACGATACCGAGAAGCTGGTTCTGGGTGCAGAAATCGTTCAGGGGACTACTGAGCGGTTTGTTGAACTGAAAAAAGGCGACAATGTTCGTGATCAGTTTAATGTGGAGGTTGTTGTTGAAGATGACGTTATCATCGCCATCCGCAGCTGATAATCGCATTGTCATTGGTAAGGCAGGAGCTCCTCACGGTATTCGTGGCGAGCTCCGTGTTATTCCATTGACGGATTTTCCAGAGCGGTTTGAAGAATTAAAACAGGTTTATGTAGGTGATGAGCTGCTGGATGTGGCTTCAGTGAAGTACCACAAGCAGTTTGTTATCCTTAAATTTAAGCAGTATCCTTCCCGTGAGGGGGTGGCCCAGCTTACCGGCTCCCTGCTCTATGTGGACAAGAAGGACGCCATGCCTCTTGAAGATGGGGAATACTACACCTTTGACATCATCGGCCTGGAGGTCTTTGATATGGAGGGGGTATCCCAGGGCTTTGTTACCGACGTTTTGAAGACCGGCTCCAACGATGTTTATGTGGCTTCCAAGAAGGGTGAGGCCAAGCAGCTGATGATTCCTGCCCTAAAGGCTGTGGTGAAGGAAATCAACCTTAAAGAGGGCCGCATGGTTGTGGATATGCCGGAGGAAATCTGATGCGTATAGATATACTTTCCCTGTTTCCGGCCATGTTTGAAGGACCCTTTGGGGACAGTATTACCCGGCGGGCGGTGGAGAAGGGCATTCTTGACATAAAAATTACCAATCCCCGGGATTTTGCCGAGGGAAAGCATCAGCAAATGGATGATTCTCCCTTTGGCGGCGGCAGTGGTATGGTTATAAAGCCGGAGCCCATGTTTAAAGCGGTCCGCCATGTGAAGGAAGCCACGGATTATGCCAATCGGCGGGTGCTTCTGATGAGTCCTGAGGGCACAGTATTTAATCAGGCCAAGGCCAGAGAATTGGCCCAGTATGACCAGCTTATTTTTATTTGTGGTCATTATGAGGGCTTTGATGCCCGTATCAGTGACAATCTGGCTGATGAAATAATATCCATTGGTGATTTTGTCCTTACCGGCGGCGAGCTGCCGGCCATGATTATAACTGATGCAGTGTCCCGTATGCTCCCGGGAGTGCTGGGCTCCGAGGAGTCAGCTCCTACCGATTCCTTCTACAATGGCCTATTGGAGCATCCCCAATATACCCGTCCCCGGGAATTTGAGGGCATGGCCGTGCCGGAGGTACTTCTGTCCGGTGATCACGCCAAAATAGCCAAGTGGCGGCGTGAGCAATCCCTGGCGCGGACTCTCCGCTATCGTCCCGATTTGCTGAAAAATGCTGAACTCACTGACGGGGACAAAAAATACCTTGAGCAGCTAAATGAGACTTATTCAGCAGGAGATTAATACGCCCACTGAATGTAGTCGAATTAATCCAGAGCTAACAGGTGCTTTTCTGCCACCTATGAGGAGGGAGACGCAGCACCTCTTAGCGTGGGGCAAAAACAGAATTTAAACACTGAGATAAGACCATGACAATTTGCCAATGCATTTTGCCATGGTTTTTGTAATGTAAGGACCTCATCCGCCTCGCACACCTCGGCACCTTCTCCAAAGGAGAAGGCAGATAACTAGCCTTCCCCTCTGGGGAAGGTGGCAGCTCGCAAGAGCTGACGGATGAGGTAATTGGATGAAGGTGTTTGCATGAAAATAGATGAATGTGTAAGGACCTCATCCGCCTCGCACACCTCGGCACCTTCTCCAAAGGAGAAGGCA
>NZ_CAMYWM010000199.1 GCF_947302755.1 uncultured Anaerovibrio sp. | reverse complement strand
GCCTACGGCGCAGTGGGAGCTTAGTGTTCGTTGTAAGGGCGTAGTGCGAAATAACATTTCGCACGGAGTTTACTGAGGGGATACAGTGCCCAAGAGGCCGCCCCTCTTCTTTTTTGCCCTACTCAGCCTAAGATTATTTTTTCTGACAGAATTTTTTTGAACAACGGTGTATAATTTATTGTAGTGCTATAACTATAACAGAGTGAAGATGTTCCCTATCTTATATGACCCGAAGCCTGCCCCAAACAGGTAACATAGGGAGACCTCGTCATCTCTGCCTACATCGCAGCACAGGAGGCGAGGAAAATGACTGAAAAATGCTATATAGCCATAGACCTAAAATCCTTCTACGCCTCTGTGGAATGCAGGGAACGGAAGCTTGAGCCCCTGACAACTAACCTGGTGGTGGCGGATGCCAGCCGCAGCGGAAAAACCATCTGCCTGGCTGTGACACCATCCCTAAAGGCCCATGGCATACCAGGGCGGCCCCGGCTGTTTGAGGTGGAGCAACGAGTAAAGGAAATCAATTTTCTCAGGAGGGCAGAGGCTCCCGGCCACAAACTGACCGGTTCCTCCACCAATGCCACAGAGTTGGATGAAAATCCTGCCCTGGCCCTTGATTATATTGTGGCCATGCCAAGAATGGCCTTATATGTGGAATACAGTGCCAGAATTTTTGGCATTTACCTAAAATACATCTCTGCTGATGATATTCACAGCTACAGTGTGGATGAGGTATTTATCGATGCCACCCCATACCTGGCCACCTATCATATGACCGGCCGAGAGCTGGCCCTGCATATTATCCATGACATTTTTAAAGCCACGGGCATTACCGCCACCGCCGGTATCGGTACCAATCTGTATCTGGCCAAGGTGGCCATGGACATTATGGCCAAGAAAATGACGGCAGATAAGGACGGAGTACGAATTGCGGAGCTGGATGAAATGAGCTATCGCCACGCCCTCTGGACCCACACCCCTATTACGGATTTTTGGCGGGTGGGCCATGGCTATGAAAAACGCCTGCGGGAGCATGGTCTTTACACCATGGGGGATATTGCCCGGTGCTCTCTGGGCAAGGCCAACGAATACCACAATGAAGAGCTGCTTTACAAAATTTTTGGCATAAACGCCCAGCTGCTCATTGACCATGCCTGGGGCTGGGAGCCATGTACCATAAAGGATATAAAGGAATACCGTCCGGCCTCCAACAGCCTGAGCAGCGGCCAGGTTCTCCAAAGTGCCTATACCCATGAAAAGGGACGGCTGATTATCTGGGAAATGACGGATTTATTGGTGTTGGATTTAGTGGATAAGGGATTGGTAACCGATCAGATAGTGTTAGACATTGGCTACGATGTGGACAACAAGGGCTACAGGGGACCAATCCATATAGACCATTATGGACGAAGGATACCTGCCCCGGCCCACGGCTCAATAAATCTGGGCAAGCACACATCATCAACAAAAATTATTTTGGAGGCAGTGCTGAAGCTGTTTGAAGAAATCACTGACCCATCCCTGCTCATCCGACGGGTAAATGTCACTGCCAATCATGTAATCAGTGAACGCACTATGCAGAAGCAACGGGAACAGCCCCAACAGCTGGACCTGTTCACCGATTATGAGGCATTAGCCAAGAAGACGGAGCGGGAGGAGCAGGCCGAAGCCAAAGAAAAATCCCTCCAGCACACCCTGCTAAGCATCAAGCACAAATTTGGCAAAAACGCCATTCTGAAGGGGGCCAATCTCCAGGAGGGAGCCATGACGATTGAGCGCAACCAGCAAATAGGAGGCCACAAGGCATGAATGAAAAAGAAAACCCATACGCAGATATTATCAACCTCCCCCGTCCAGTATCCAGGAAGCACCCTCCCCTGACCATGAAGCAGCGGGCCGCCCAGTTCGCCCCCTTCGCTGCCGTATCCGGCCACGAAGAGGCCATATCCAAAGCCACGCTGAAACGGGAGCAGCAATTTAAATAACTCTGGCCCCCATACCGGGGGCACAGCAAATAAGGGCTGCTGCATTAAGCTAAGTCACAGCAATAACCGGCATCCGTCGATGTATAGGATACCAAATATTGTGGCGATAGGCCTTCGTGCAGCAGCCCCTTTTACGTGCAATTAAATGAGACTTATTCACTGGGATATTTATACCCCCACCGGAGTAGTCGAATTAATCCAGAGCTTTGCGGACGTATCCAAGAGGCAACGCCTATTGGTTAATACGTCCCATGGGAAAGTGTAAGCTACGGGTGCTTTTCTCCCACCTAAGAGGGGGGGATACTCAGCACTTGTTAGCGTGGCGTTTAATTTGTTGTTTTTCACTATGAAATCTTAGCAAATCAAATCCGAAGGATGGAGATGAACTTTAGATTTCGTTGTAAGGGCGTAGTGCAAAATACCATTTTGCACGAAGTTTACTTCATTTTTTGTAATACTTCCCTTTATGGTCCGTAAATATAGACAGAAGGATAAAATACAGACTGATTCAAGCGGAGCCTTCCACTCCCGATGAATTTAGCCAAACTTAACCCATAAAATACGATAAATCAACATGGGCACAACCCATACAACGAAAGGAGATAATCTTATGAGTAACAAATTTGAACTCAATCAAATGGAATTAGATCAGATAGCAGGCGGACATCCAAGAATTCGCCTTCACGGTCCTCGCCGTAAGCATTTCCAGTTCATCCGGGATATTATCGATATAATAAGGGATATCACCCAGCCTAAAAAGGATAACCCACAGCAGACTCCACAGCAGGATCCACACAAAGCTGCCTAAAATCTCATATTTTTCCCGATCCTTCCCCTGGCTGTTTCCTCTTTCCATAAAACGGCCGGGAGATTAAGATAAGTGCCCTGGCTAAAAAACGCCGGGGCATTTCTGTTATTTTTGAGTCTTCCCCCATGGGAAAGGTGGCAGTCCCAAGGCTGACGAATGAGGTAACACAGGGAGCTTTAACATATGAAGATATCTATAACGAGCTTTAAGATGTCCCCCACCTCTTTAGGTGGGGGAAAACAAACTACAACAGCTGGCGAGCATATCTCCCAGTGCGGACGTATCAAAGCAGCAACGATGCTTTGTTAATACGTCCCATGCGAAAGTGTCCTACAAAGCAAGACAATCGTCGAAGCTGAGTAGCTGACACTGACCGCCTAGTTGCGACGCGAAGCTAGTCCTTTAGGGAAACGCTAATTGGAAGATTTGTAAACGTCAAAATATAGTATGCCTCAATAGCAAATAAAAAGCAGCCCGTA
>NZ_CAMYWM010000198.1 GCF_947302755.1 uncultured Anaerovibrio sp. | reverse complement strand
CTCAACACCTGACCGGAGATGGTGATGCCATTCTCCTTTTGGGTATAATCTGTGGCGATGTTTTTCAATGCATCGTCAATAGCGGCCCCGTCAAAATAGCCCTCCACATTAGAGGTAAATATATTGGTAGCGGTGCCCAATGTCGCCGTTGGGGCAGTAAAGCCTGACCCGGTGACGGACAGGCTGGAGGCGGCGGTCCAGCCTGTGGGAACAGCACTGGCCGTACCATTCCAGTTGGACAGGTTTATCTGGTCCAGGGTCATGCTGGTGGCGTCATATTTTACCTGGGTATCCGTGGTGGATACGGTGCCCTGGAGAGTGCCGGTGAGGGCTGTCCCATTGGCGGCACTATAGTCTACAGTCTGGGTGCGGTCAGCTCCCGTTACGGTCTTTCCCTCCAGATTGGCGGCATCGGACAGCAGAGTCATGGTGCTGTCAGGGGACAAGGCTTCCTTATCCCCGTCAGTAAAGGTAAAGGTCATATTGGAGGCATCAAGGGTTGTCGCCGGGGTAAAGTCATAGCCCTTGGATGGCATGGTGCGGCCCTTGCTCCACTCCATTTCTCCAAAGGAAATATCGCTGACATTAAAGTTGCTCCGGGCATATACCAGATTTTTGCCGTCAGCCGAGGCCTTGACGCCCTTGGACTCAGCCCCGGTAAGGGTGACCCCGGCCACCGTATCCTGACTGGGGATATCGGCCTGATACTTCATATCTCCGGTAATCTGATTGTCATTGAAGAAATCAGCCTTGGTGGTGGTCAAAATAGTCGTGGCACTGGCGGCCTCTATTGATGGGGCTGTGAAATCAGCCGCCGTAATGGAAGACTCCAGCAGCTTGGACGAGGCCCATTTCGTTGGCCAGGCCGCACTGGTACCATTCCAGTTGGATAAATTTATTCCCTTTAAATCGCTTTCCTCTATGGTATAATTCACCTTGCTGTTATTATCGGCCAGGGCTACACTATGAATAGCATCGTAGGCCAGGGTCACCTTGTTGGTCAAGGTATCGGTTTCATTCACCCGATTTACCTCCAGCCCGGTACCAATAGCTGATTCCCCCCCGGCGTATTTTACCTTAAGGTTTTCCGTGAAATTATCCGTATTGCCGGCCAGCAGGGTCATGGTGCCCGGGGTGGTGGCTGTGGCCAGCGTAGCGGCTCCGGACACATCCAGAGTCTCCACACCAGTAATATCCCCAATGGAAGTAAGCAGGGTCTTCCCATGGGCAAAGGCCAAATCCTTGGCAAGGCCCACTATCTGGGCCTTGGCTACACCCTGCTCCCCGACGGTAATGCCGGTGGCCCCTAAATTCAGGGTATTGCCGGAGCTATTGGCCGCTTTACCGCCTATGATGCCCTTAACGTCGATGGGGGCATTGATATTAATGGTATTATTGGCGGCCGTACCAGTGGATTCATCGTAAGCTGAACCACCGTGAATTACAGAAAAGGTTTCATCAAAGGTACCACCGGTGATGGTAACCATGTTGTTATTGGCATTCAAATTACCTTTTCCACCATAAACATCACCAGTTATCGTGCCGCCGGTGATAGTTACCTCATTGCTGTCGGCAGCAGTACCATTTTCACCATTGTAAAAACCACCATAGACATTCCCGCCTACAGAGGTGGTTTGGTCATCGGCCTGGGATATAGCTACCTTGTTATTTGTGGCACCAGATTTTCCCCAGCCACCATAGACATAATCATTAAGCGTACCGCCGGTGATAGTTACCTCGTTGCTGTCGGCAGTACCATTTTCGGAATAACCACCATAAACATCTTCCATTGTACCGCCAATGATAGTTACCTCGTTGCTCTTGGCTGTACCATCCTCACCATAGGAATAACCACCATAGACCTGCCCGTTTATAGAGGTGGTTTGGTTGGCAGCCTGGGATATGGTTACCTTGTTATTTGTGACACCAGAATAGCCATAGCCTCCAAAGATATTACAATGATAATTATCATTATAAATGGCGCCGCCGGTGATAGTTACCTCATTGCTGTCGGCAGTACCATTTTCACCATTGGAAAAACCACCATAGACATTCCCGCCTACAGAGGTGTCTTGGTTGGCAGCATGGGATATGGTTACCTTGTTCTCCGCGGCACCAGATTTTCCCCAGCCTCCATAGATATTACAACGAGAATTATCATTATAAATGGCGCCGCCGGTGATAGTTACCTCATTGCTGTCGGCAGTACCATTTTCACCATTGGAAAAACCACCATAGACATTCCCGCCTACAGAGGTGTCTTGGTTGGCAGCATGGGATATGGTTACCTTGTTCTCCGCGGCACCAGATTTTCCCCAGCCTCCATAGATATTACAACGAGAATTATCATTATAAATGGTGCCGCCGGTGATAGTTACCTCATTGCTGTTGGCTGTAACATTTTCATCATTAGAATAACCGCCATAGACCTCCCCGTTTATAGTGGTGGTTTGGTTGGCGGCCTGGGATATAGCTACCTTGTTCGCCGAGGCACCATAATTGCCCCAGCCTCCATAGACACTTTTATTAATTGTACCGCCGCTGATGTCAACAGTATTGCTGTTGGCAGTACCAAATTCGGAAATACCGCCATAGGCATCAATTATCGTACCGCCATTGATAGTTACCTGGTTACTGTTGGCAGCACCATTCATAGACTCGCCACCATAGACAGTAGTAATCGTACCGCCGTAGATAATTACCTTATTGTTTAGGGCAATACCATCGGGGGCAGAACCTCCTATAACTGTCCCATCATCTCCATTGATATTACCGCTGCTGATAGTTACTTCGTTGCTGTCGGCAGTACCATTTCTGCTAACACCTCCAACGACACCATAGTTCACAAAGGTGTTTTTTCCATCTGCCTGGTATATGGTTACCTTGTTATTCTTGACATCAGATGTACCTTCACCTCCACTGACATCACCAAACGTACCGCCGGTGATAAATACATTGTTGCTATTGGCAGTACTATTTTCAGACCTACCACCTTTGACATCTTTAATTTCTCCATCAGCGACTTCAACGGTGTTATTATTAGCAGCATGAGTAGAATAACCACCAGAAGCCGTATCAATCGTACCGCCAGTGACAGTTAGCCTATTACTGTTGGCAGTACCATTTTCGGAATAACCACCATAAACAAAATCATTGACACTACCATTTTCTACTGCCACCGAATTACCATCAGCATTGCCCTTGGCCCCATCAGCGATATAAGCACCATATAAATTTTTCACCTTTCCCCCCTGCAAGGTAGCCGAAAAGCCGGAAA
>NZ_CAMYWM010000197.1 GCF_947302755.1 uncultured Anaerovibrio sp. | reverse complement strand
GCTCATTGCATCCTCACGGATCTTGGCTTTATTACTCATTAAAATAAACACCTCTTAGGAAGATTTTACCATAAACGTAATTGTTTATCAAAGCGGCAGCTGTAATGGATATCAGACGGGCTAGATATATCATGGCTGCATTATGAATGTAACTAAAAAAAGGTGACTGAAGACCCAGCCACCAGTTTTTTACGAAACCTCAGCAAATCAAATCCAAAGGATGCAGATGAGCTTTAGATTTCGTTGTAGGGGCTGATGAAAGCCCCTGTGCGTTCATCTTGCTTATTACATTTTCTCTTTTCCAATCGATGGCCAGCCGGTTCCAAGGTCGGTATAGCCGAACCAATTGGCATCCTCATCCCAATGGAACTGATAACGCCGACAGTTGTTGCCCTTCTCAAAAGCCAATACCAGCTCCCCGTCCTTCAGTACCACGATGTACGGATATGCTCCCGGTTCATGGGCATAATTCTGGCTGTCAATGTAGGACACCATCTTCTGTGCATTTGGTGAATAACCAAAGAGGCAGGCCCGCTCAATTGATTGAAGCACATAAAACTGCTCGCTCGTGCTGGTGTTCTTGACGGCCCGGAAGGTATAGCCGAAGTCTACCTTTGGAAAATGCTCATCAATAACCTTCGTGTCGTTCAGCCATGCCATAAAATGCAACCGCTTATCACTGCTCGAATTCCACAGCTTACGAATCTGAAATTTCAGTGGCCCGTAGGGTGTGGTGAAGGTGTCGGTCAGAGCCTGGTTATCCTTCATATTCTCGGTAAAATTTTTCTCCTCATAGGTCATCTGATAAGACTCGGCATAGCACACCGTGGCGAAAACCATAATCAGCAGACCCACCATGACAGTCATACATTTTCTCATACTTCTACCTCCTCGTAAAACAAAACTTCTATGCCTGTCTATTTCGCTAAACACCTCCCAAATTCCTGCATAAAAATTTTGTATACAACAAACTAACACGCCTTATCGGCGCCATAATAAACGAAAACGATGCCGTACTGTAAAAGGAAATAAAACGCTCAAAACCACAATAATTCAATGTGCAAAATCTGCCAAGAGATGTTTGTCCGCCGTCCCATGGATGAACATAATCGGAACCTTGATGCCGGGAACCGACTTTATGGGGGCAGCGTCTGACACTTTCACCCCGGTTTTGATGCCACTTACAATGTCTACGCATGTCATAATGGGGAATTCCGGCAGGCCAAAGATAACGTCCAGTTGATTTGTAAACATATCGTAGGCGCTGGTATAGCCGCAGTCTTCAACGGCTGCCACTACATTTTGCGGATGTTTGGCCGTAGTCATCACCACCGTGGCTGCACCCATGGAAATCCCATGCAGGACAATCTGCGCATTTTCATCATTCTGGACAATCTCTTTTGCCCAAAGGACGATATCATCGCTCTCCTTTACCCCCATAGTGAGATATTTCCCTTCACTTAATCCGGCAGCACGCCCTGCTTTTTTCACCAAGTTGCAGCTGTTCAAGTTTAGCGATTATTTACTTACATAACTGCGCGTTTCCTCAGGAATCTCTTCCCATTTGACTTCATTCACCGGGATTCCCCTGGAAAGTCCCCAAGCCGCTGCAATGCCTGCGGCTTCGCCCATGCTCATGCAGGTAGGCTGGATACGGAAGGAAGCCTGGGCAGCGAAGCTGCCACTGGCGCAGCGTCCCACCACAAGCAGATTGGAAATCTCGTTGGTCACCAAGGCACGGTATGGGATTTCGTAGTACTGTCCTCTTTTCAGCTTTCGAGAGAAATCCGCATTCACATCATGAATGTCTATAGGGTACGCCGTACGGCAGACAGCATCCGGAAAATGATGCGCCTTTAGATAATCCTCGGCCTCCATATAGTATTTACCGCGAATCCGCCATGATTCCCGAACTCCCACCATGCTTGCTTCACGGCTGATATAGGCCTTCTCAAAGCCAGGAATGTTCTTTATGAAGAATCCTGCCAAACGGCGCATCATCTTCCGACCAAAGGTCACAGCTCTGCTGTATGAGACGGTATCCGTGGCACTGAAGCTCAGTCCCGGCATCTCCGGACAGTTCATGGACATTACGGTGGGCTTGCCGGTAATCGTGAAAGCTTGGATGAACACCACATCATCCTCGGTGAGTTCTCCACTAGTCACACCGGCCCGGAAGAATTTCTCGGTCGATTTCATTTTATCAAATTCAACAAAAGGCGTTCTCCCCTCTTTCAAGGCATCCTTCAGGAGTCTGTCAGAAAGTTTGTCTTTCCAGGCATCTTTCAACTCATCTCTGAAGAAATGATAGACCTTGACCACATCGATACCGCCCATTTCAAAGCGCAGGCTCATGGGCTGGTTGTGTCCGGTCTTTTCTGAACCTTTTTCCACGGGAATACCCGCAAACCTTGAAAGCAGTGCGTCTCCCGTGCCATCGATGAAGGTCCTTGCCTGTATCTTTGCCAGTCCTTCTATGGTCTGGACAACACAGGAGACAATCCTTCCCCCATCGGTCACCGCCCCTGCCAGGGATGCATTGTAAAGAACATTAACCCCTGCCTCCTCACACATTTCATCGTAGACAAAGGAAAGATATTCCGGCACATATTGTCCCCTGCCACCGCCAAAATAGGTATCGGTATCTATGCCAAGAGTTAGCGGTGACCCCTGTTTTTCCATGCGTTTGTTCAAATCCGTTATGTATGGGGTATCACTGCCATCGGCAAAAGTGGGCATGCAGGGAAAAACACAGCCTAAGGTGGCCAGTCCACCCAGGGAAATGCCACGCTCCACAAGAACAACCTTCGCGCCGTTTCGTGCGGCACTGACAGCAGCCGCAGTGCCTGCCGGACCGCCGCCAACCACGCAGACATCCACATCAAAGAGTACGGGAAGCTCCGCATTATCGAAATCCATCGTAGATATCGTTGGCGAAGCAGCCTCTGCTTTTGCGGCATCCCCCTTGACTCCCAGGACAGCCCCGGCCGCTGCCAACCCCATCAGTTTCATAAAACTGCGTCTGGACATCGGGATTGCAAATGAGTTATCCATAATACACTACCTCCAGTTCAATGTACGTAGTTCATAGCATTAAAAATTCCTAATACATAAGCCTTGCCATCTACATATTCTCCCCACACCCCCTCGTTGGAAGAAAACACAACAACAAAAATTCATTGATTCGTTGATAAAAGGCTACCCTGTTGGTACGCTTCTTTTCTACGAGAAATACGAAAACAATCAATGGAATTATATTCTTGTAGACGGGCTTCAACGTGGTAATTGTATACGACATTACAATTGTCAGCAAAAACAAAAACGAGCGTTTTCCTGTCATTTTTGGCATATTCA
>NZ_CAMYWM010000196.1 GCF_947302755.1 uncultured Anaerovibrio sp. | reverse complement strand
TAGTTCCACCATTACCATATATGGAACGGCCAAAAAATGCTTTGCGGTCGATGCTATAACCCAAATCCTGCATTACCGCCAGTTCAGCCTCCATAAAGGAGGTATAATTACTATATGGACGATGACTCATCATACCAGTAGTCTGAAGATGAGAGCCTTCAAATTTTGTACCCTCCCATCCATTTACCGGTAACCCGGAGCGGCCAAAAAAGGTAACTCCGCCCAAGGCATCAGTCACATTATCACCCATAAAGTAGGCATAGCCTTTACCATCAGAGGTAATATTCTTATCTACCACGAAGTACTGACTTACATCGCCACTTCCTATATCACTGGATGTTACTATGGGCTTTCCAGCCTTGGCCTGATTGCCATTCTGGTCATAAAGGTGCAGCGTCCATGACTTAGTATCAGTAATACTATCATTAATACACAGCTTCCCTGCAGAGTTGGTCCCACTTCTCAGAGATATGCCCAAAGCATGACCCAGCTCATGGCGTATTGTGCCGACAAAGTCAGTAGCCTGCTCATTGGTTGGCAGCACCGTATCCGTATCTATCCACCAGCCGTGTATCGCATCTTTTCGATTGGCTCCCATATAATCTCCAATAGTGATTTCACTAAGTCCATAATTTCCTTTTGGCAGAACGCCGGTTTTGGCATTATCATAGGTAATGGTAGATAGCACCACACCGTCCTGAATCTGTTCACCTATATAATTTGCAGCATGATTATAGCTGTTCATTGCCTGACGAACACCATCTGATTTAATGGCATTAGAGGTGGCCCCGGCATTTTGATCCTTATCGGTGTTTACGAATATTTGCCATGGCGTTGTATTCTTTGCCCCGGCACCAAGAATATCCGACCAATATACTGTACTATCCAAGGTTCCCTGAATAAGCTCCTTCGGCAGGTTATACAACGCCTTATCTACGATATAATCCTTGTCACCCTGCCCCCGGCCAATCCCCTCACCTTCCTTTAAAAATTTAATTTCAGCAAAAACATTATCCCCAAAGGTAATTTCCTCAGAGGCAATATATGGACTGTCCGCCGCTGAGGCTATAGGTGCCATTGACACGGAGCCGGCCAACAAAGCTGCTGATAATACATACATTTTCTTCCTTGAAATCTGTTTTCTTTTGTTCATTTTCTTCCCTACTCCATATTTTTAAATTAACCGCTGTGTACCAATTCTATGTACATAACCTTATTTCCTTCTTTATATTTGGTCATTATTCTCTAATTTTTAGCGTCAGATTAGTTTATTCCAGCATTACAGACGATTCTTTTTGCGAACTGCCACAGAATGAAGGAAAAGGCTATCGCAGTCAACATAATAACAGTCAAACCATAAATATAATACAAATAATAGCAAAAGAGCAGTACAACTG
The DNA here is from genome assembly GCF_947302755.1 of uncultured Anaerovibrio sp. Classification (GTDB taxonomy): domain Bacteria; phylum Bacillota; class Negativicutes; order Selenomonadales; family Selenomonadaceae; genus Anaerovibrio. The sequence continues at coordinate 2,028 of NZ_CAMYWM010000196.1, read as the reverse complement.
CTGTACTGCTCTTGATATATAACTATTTTTTGTTTAAAGTAGCCGCACCGTGGACAGCATTTGCAATATCCATGGCACCGTTGGCTATGGTAAGAGCACCAGCTCCTGCACCGACTCCGGTGGCACACATTACTGTACCAATGGCTACAGTAGCCACACCTCCCGTTATTCTCAGCAAAATCCTAATCCAGAGCATTGAGCGTTGTTTATTCTTGTCCTTATACCTGCAACATTTTTCACTCGTTAAAAAAACATTTCCAACCGTGCCAGCACAGATTTCATGCGCCGGTGGGATGTAATGGAGCTGCCCCAAAAGTAACTGGCCACCAAGCCTACATTTTTCTCCAGTGCCCATGATCCGCCGATTTCCCAGCCCCGTTCTCCCCAGTTGGCAATACCCATGTCGTCATCGTACATGTCATCGATATTGCTGCTGGCGGGGATTACGGAAGAAATATACCCGTAATTACTGTAAGCCAAATATGCTTTCCACTCGCCCTTTTTACTGGCCTTACGATAGTTTCCATAAGAAAGCTCCACCTCCCAGGAGTAATCCTGCATATTTCCAAAACCTTCAATCATATCCGGGTCCTTGCTGTAATAGGCCTTGGCATAGGCTCCCGTCAGTACACATTTGGGAGAGAAGCGATAACCTAGATTTACGGAACCAATGTTAACGCCAGCTTTGCTTTCGTTTTCCATATCAGCAATAAAATTATAAGCCTTAGAGCTTAGATGGTAATAACCCAAACCACCAAAAATTTTTTTATTTGTCTTGTATTGAAGATTTACTCCCAAAATGGTGGCGGGGTCACGAGCCATAGCCCGCACTTCCGCTGCCTCCTTGGTCATCCCCATTGCTCTCAGTTCCCTGGAATATCCCATACCAATGCGGTAGGCGCCAGTTTTTGACATATTCAACCTTCCTCCCAGAAGCAACACCTTCCAACTCTTACCGGTCTGCACCGTGAATCCAGTAAAAGAGCTTTCCAGGACAATCCCGTTCTCATTGGTAGAAAGAGGTACTTTGCCTAACCGAATAACAGTGTTTCCATATTTTCCTTCTGCCCATACACGGTTCATTTTAACTGTGCCTGCAGAATTACGGTTTATATTCAAAGACATATCCAAGCGGCCATTGACCTTCCAGTGCTTGTTTATTTTGGCAGTAGGCTCCATGCGAAAAGAAAAAATTGATTTTTCCCTGGTTCTTCTTCCTTCTATTTGGTCACTTGTGAATAGATAATTTGCCCTCCCCGTCCATTTTACGGCATCAACATTTTTCTCCAGTTCCTTGACCCGTACACCTAAATCTTTCAATTCCTCTTGAAATTCAGCACATAGACGGTCAATCAAATCCTTGTCCCTTTTATCAGTTGCGCAAGCCATAGCTCTTGCTGTAATTTGTGCCATTTCGTAGCGAGTCATATTACGGTCTCCTCGGTAACTATTGTCACCGAAGCCCAGAACAATACCGCGTGAATGCAATTCCTGCAAAACATCATAAGACCAATGATCTGCAGGAACATCCCGAAAATGATTGGCTGCCTCTGCTCTGCAAAAGGGAAAAAGGCAGAGCAGATATATAACAAATACACTTTTCATGGCAATCTGAAAATTCATGACTGTGATTCCCTCCAATAGTGGAGCTCTGCCCTAGCAATCGCCATTTCCTTACTACAAAGAAGGGCAGCCTGAGCCTGCTTTACAGCTTTACTAATATATTCATTACTATATCACATTTTTATCATTTTTTGTAATATGAACTACTCTAGTAGACTAAAGCTCGTTATTTAGGCTTCTTTAGCCATAATTTTCCCCCTTTAATTGTATTTTTTTATTTCTACAAAAAATATCAGATTTCTTTTTTAGTAAATTAAATTTATATATTATTTTGAAAATGCGAAAGTAATACCCAAACCTACCACATTCTTCTCAAGGTAACTGCTGCCATAATGTCCTTATCGTGGCTACCCTTTTGAAGAGCCAAATCTCCGGCCAGTGTCCAACCTGGGGCAAATTCTGCCT
>NZ_CAMYWM010000195.1 GCF_947302755.1 uncultured Anaerovibrio sp. | reverse complement strand
GGGAGATATGCTCGCCAGCTGTTGTAGTTTGTTTCCCCCCACCTAAAGAGGTGGGAGACATCTTAAAGCTCGTTATACCTTGGCTCATATTCAATTTACTTGGCTCTATTTGGCCTTACCTGGCTGCATGGTGCGGATTTGATTTGACCTTGTCTACAGCATCCTTTACTACATAAAGGAGCTCTACCTTGTTATCCTGACCAAAGGCACTGAGCTTGCTGATAATCTCTCCCCTGGAGCTGCTGACGTACCTTGGCTTCATGGAATTTAAGACTATAGCCTTAATATCCGCCACACATTGCTCACAGCGGCACACCCCGGGAATTTCGTCCAAAATGCTGTTCAGATTTTGATCCACAAACATTTCCATAACATTTTTAACTTCAATCGCCATAATTTCACCCCTTTATCCCCAAAACCTTATTACCACTATAGTATGCAATAATGGTATAGTATGTATAAAATTCATCAGACCAAAAATTATTTATACTGCCAATGGCAAACCTGCCGTTCAATAATATCAATTGTAGTAAACAAAATAAGACCCAAAAGGCTTAAAACAACAATGCCGGAGTACATTTCCAGATAATTTACCCGAAGCCAGGCATCCATTATAAAATACCCCATCCCATATTGAGTACCAAAGGTCTCGGTAAAAAACAATACAGAAATTGCTGTAGCCAGGGCTACCCGTATGGCGGTAATAAATTTTGGCAGCGAAGCGGGCCATAATACCTCAAAGAAAATATCCTTGAAGGAAGCTCCCAGGGAATACAAGGGGTAATAGGTTTCATTGGGAATAGCCCGTATTCCGTCCCGAAGAGCCACCACCACCTGAAATACAATAATAAGAAATATCATAAATACCTTGGATAATTCCCCTACACCAAATAGCAGCATTAGTATTGGAAGAAGGGCAATCTTGGGAACAGGATATGTCAAATAGACCACCGGTGCCAAAAATTTATCCGTTTTAGGGAAATAGCCCATCAATACCCCTAAGGGAAGGCCCACTGCCACAGCCATCAGCAGCCCTGCCCCGATACGCCACAGACTATATATACTATGAATAGCTATGTATTTCATAAAAATATCTGCCAGATTTTCCACCACTAGAACCGGAGATGGAATAATGGGCAAATCCACCAGCTGGGATACAAGAAACCATACCAGGGTCAGCACCAGTGCCGCCAGCAGATACCATAAACTAACTAATTTTCCCATGCCTGATTCCAGTCCTTTTTTATAGAATTCTTCAGCTTAAGGCTCATCTCAAAGAATTCCGGATTTTGACGTATGTCCTTGCCACCAAACAGTTGATTATCCACTATACGGTTTATATTCCCGGAGCTGGCGGATAACACAGCAATTCTTTGGCCCAGATACAGGGCCTCCTCCACATAATGGGTAACAAATATGGTAGAAACATTATTTTTTTGCCATAGCTTCAAAAATATATCCTGCATTTCCTCTCTGGTAATGGCATCCAGGGCCGAAAAGGGTTCATCCATCAACAGTACATCCGGCTGCAACGCAAATACTCTGGCCAGAGCCACCCGTTGCTGCTGTCCCCCACTAAGCTCCGTAGGATAACGGTGCCCCAGTCCCTCAATTCCCAGCTGTCGCATCAGCTTCTTCAAAACCTTGCGGTCAAGGAGCTCCGGAGCCCGTTTTATCTTCATCCCCAATCGTATATTGTCAACAACGGTTCTCCAGGGCAGCAGGCCGTAGTTTTGGGGCATAAAGCCAATGGTATGCTTTTTGGGATTAACCTCTTCCCCCTTAATCTTAATGGACCCCTCATAATCGGGAATAAGGCCGGCAATAGCCTTTAACAGGGTAGATTTACCACAACCGGAGGGCCCAATGACGGCCAAGGTGCCTCCCTCCGGTATACTTAGGCTTATGCCGGCTATGGCCGTATATACGTCACTATCGGATTTATATTTCACTGACAAATTTTCAATATCAATCATATTTCCAATCCAACCATCTTATCATTTAAGTAAGTCTACCACTAAATCATTGTAGGAAAATTCCTGCTTAATCAAGCCCTTGGTATTCATCCATTTCATGCAATCCACCACATCCTTTTCCTGAGGCAGACCGGCTTCACGATATTTAGGCAGCTTCAGGGCTGTCTTTGCTATACCGGGGAAGCCGCTTTTCTCGATGATTAAATCCATATATTCATCCTGTGGATGCCCGTTAAGATATTTTACAGCCTTGTTGTAGGCCCGATAAAAGGCCTGAAGCTCTGCCTTTTTATCATTTACACATTTTGCCGTAAACATCATCACCCCAGGTTTTATGCCCAGCTGCTCCGAATCAGTGATAAATTTACATCCATTGGCAACAGCAATACTGCCCATAGGCTCAGGCAGAGTGGCCGCAGCCAGCTTGCCGTTCTGGAGCATTTCCAGTCGGGTAGGAATCTGGGGTATCACTACCTTGTTTATACTGTCCTCCTTCATGCTTTGGGAAGCTGAAATCTGATCCGTAACATACTCAATAATGGTATTCTTGGAAACAGCCACGTCCTTGCCCACCAAGTCCCTGGCACTGGATACATTTTCATTTTTACCGGCAATCAGCTTGTAGTCACCGTCGGTATAGGCAGTTACCTTCACATCAAAGCCGCCACTTTTGGCAAAGGCCACCGCCAACAAATCTGATATGGCCCCGTCAAGATTGCCGCTTTGGAGGGCAGCATCCCGATCCATGGCACTTTTAAACTGCTGGATATTTACGGTCAGCCCCTCTTCGGCAAAATAGCCCTTTTCCTGGGCAATAATAATCGGTACAGAATCAATATCCGGCATTACCCCCACGGTTACCGCCTGTAAATTCTTGTTATCTGACGGCTTGGACCCACAGCCGGACACCAGCAGGGCACCTAAACAAATCAGTGATAATGCCAACAATAAATACTTCTTCACCTGCAATCCCTCCATCTGTTTCTAAAAGCATTATTTTAAAAGGGATAACCCCTGTTCCATATAATAAAGCACGCTGTCAATAAGACCCTTATTCTCGTTGTAAACCCGCTCAGCCTCCTCCTTAGTTTTTATGGCCTTCTGCCGCATGGCCTCCAGCTCGTCCAGCTGCCGGTTTACTTCATCATAGGTTTCCTTGGCCTCCTGAATGGAGCGATTAATTTCCTCCACCTTGCTTAAGGCCTGCTCCTCCGCCTTGGCTGAGTCCTTGGCGGCCTTTTCCTCCTTGGCCTCCTTGCCGGTAAATTTATCTATTACCTTTTCCGCACCGGATTTCTCCTGCTTGGTCTTATCAATTTGCTCCTGCCGGCCCTTCAGCTTATCCGCCTCGGCCTTTGCCGCCCGCTGCTGGGCCTCCAGATCCTTTATACGCTGGTCCAGCGCCTCCCTCCGGGAATTCAGGTCGTTCTGCCGTCCCTGGGCCGCACTGGCCTCCCGTTGGTAC
>NZ_CAMYWM010000194.1 GCF_947302755.1 uncultured Anaerovibrio sp. | reverse complement strand
AGAGCAGGTATATTAAGGGATTGTTCCAGAATTTATGCTGGGAAAGTTGAGTAAATAATAATCATCAGGGTGGAAATCACCCCGGCCATGCGTCCGAACATACTGGTAAAAATGATAATACCAGTAATTAATACCATATTGGGATTGGGCACCTTCAAAAACCAAACAAGGGCTATCAGCAAAGCCATCCCCAGAATGGTCACAGTTGATGTGAACCAAAGATTTCTGTTATTGGGATGAAAAAAAATGGATTGCTCATTCATTTTTGTTTATCTCCAATTTATTTAATTATTGGTACGCATTTTATCCTGCTCGGCGCTTCGGATATCCTCTTTCATATCCTTGGCCAAATTATCATCATGGTAAATTTGTCAGTTTTATCAAACTGTACAGTACCCTTTTTCAATGACAGCTCCAGGATATGGCCGCCCCGGGTTCTGTCATCGGAAATAAAATGGAAATGCCAGCCTGGGGTATTAAGTCCCCCCATATAGTTTGGACAATACAAGCCCACCAGGGTTCCCTTGATATTCTTGGCAGTAAATTCCGTCTGCTTCCCCTTTAGGGCTTCCAATAATGTAGGATAAGGCGGCTGGCTGCCGTATTCACTGCGGAACAGTATGGAGGAAAATTCCCCCTTCATTTTTACCATATAAAAGCTGTTTTCCCCATATTCCTTTACGGCCCTGTTCAGAACAGCTTCAAAGGCTGCCTTATCGGTGACATTGGTTAAGTCAAGGCTCACATCATCGTCAAACATGGTCACGGTAGCATATGGCACTGCCCCCTGGTCATCAGCCACCACTACCCGGCCGTCACCCAGGGCCTGATAAACAATGCCATCCAGGACAATCATTTCACCGTTAAGGCCCTCAAAGGTTCCGATGCCGGTATCCCCTACGGCACGGAGCTCCTTTACCTTCACAGTTCCCCCCAAATAGCCCTGGGCCAGGGACTGGAGCAGAGCCACCTGATTTATACTTTCCCGCTCTATAAGTGATGGCGTGGCACTTACCACATTTCCAGTAAACAGACCAGCTAACAAAGTAACAGCAATTTTCTTTTTAATATTCATAATTCACGACCTCCCGAAAATTCATATTTTTTATCGTCAAATTCGCCATAAATAATAAATTTTCCTCTTTTTTTAATAAGATTTATTCAGTGGTATATTTATCCCCCCACTGAAGGTAGTAGAATTAATCCAGAGCCTAGGGGGCTTTTCTCCCACCTAAGAGTAGGGAGACTTAGCACCCCTTGGCATGGGGTTCATTTTCCCTAGCCTCCGGAAAGCCTTTCCCATATATGGCACTAGAAAATCCCCCCGGTCAGCGAACCAGGGGGATTGTTCAGTTCAGTAAACCGATTTACCTGTTAACCCCTTTTATCGGCGTCAACGTACAAAATTATACCTGGAACTCACCTACCATAGCACTCATATCAGTTGCCATCTTGGCCAAAGCATGGGAGGCAGCGGCAATTTCTTCGTTGGAAGCGGATTGCTGCTCGGTGGTACCGGCAATAAGGTTCATATGCTCAGCAGTCTGCTTGCTCACGGAGTCAATAGCATCCACGGCCTGAACAATGCGGGTAGCACCGGTGGAAACGGTCTGTACGGAGTTGTTGATCTCCTTCATGGAGTCGCCAATACCATTTACCTTGGTCATAATCTCAGTAAACTGGGTACCAACCTCACGGATTGCCTTAGTACCCTGCTCAACCTCTCTGGTACCCTGCTCCATGGAGGCAACTGCTCTGTCGGTATTTTCCTGAATGGAGGAAATCCTTGCCTTAATCTGTTCAGCGGACTCCTTGGACTCGGTAGCCAGCTTTCTTACCTCCTCAGCTACTACGGCAAAGCCGCGGCCCTGCTCACCGGCACGGGCTGCCTCAATAGCGGCATTAAGGGACAAGAGGTTGGTCTGCTCGGCAATGGAGGAAATAGCCTCTACGATTTGACCAATCTGCTTGGAATTTTCCCCAAGCTCCTTTACAACCTCGGCAGACTGGAGAACACTGCCCTCCAGGGAGCCAATCTTTTCCATGGCAGCCTTCATCAATTCAGCACCATCCTGGGCAGCCTGGGCAGCAGCCCGGGACGCATCAGAGGCCTCATTGGTCTTGCTGGTCATGAGCTCAATATCGCTATATACGTTGTCCACACTTTCCTTGGCCGTATTAACATCGGAAATCTGCTGATCCATATTGGTGCTTACCTGGGATACGGTTTCAGCTGTATGAACGGAGGACTCGGCACTTTGCTGGGCGTTGGCGGTGAGCTCCTCGGAGGAAGCAGCCACCTGCTCGGCAGTGGTGGCCATGGAGCTGATCAGCTTGGCCAGATGGGCCCTCATGGTATTAAAGGCCGTAACAAGGGAACCGATTTCGTCATCGGAGGTTCTGACAATATCCTGCAATCTAAGGTTACCATGGGCAAGCTGGTCTGCATGATCCTTCAGGGCCTCAATAGGAGTGGTGATAGTATCAGCAAACTTCAGGCACATTGCAATAACGATGAGGAAACCAACTACGGTGAGAATACCAAAGGTAATCTTCAAATTGGATACAGGTGCAAATACATAATCATAAGGAACGGACAAGCCAAAGATCCAGCCATTGCATGGCAGCTTCTTGTAACCAAATACCTGCTTGCCTTCATCATTTTCATAGGTAAAGAAGCCACTGTCCTTCTTCACCATTTCGTCAAAATGCTCGCCAATACCCTTTACCTTGCGGACATCGGACATGATTTCTTCCTTACCGGCGGTACCCAGAATGTTACCGGCACCATCAATTACGATACCCTGACCGGCTTCGCCACGATACTTGGCAGCCTTGGCACGCTCACTAACGATATCCAGGGCAATATCGGTGCACAGAGAACCATAAAAGCCATTGGCTCCGTTAAATGGTGATACTACAGAAACTACCAGCTTGCCGGTGTTCTTATCTACATAAGGCTCGGTGAATACTGTCTTGCCGGCATTCTTGGCGTCATTGTACCAAGGACGCTGCTTTGGTATCAGTTTACCGGTCATGTTGCCGCCATAGAATGAAGCGAAGTAATCATCCTCAGTACCTACATTCAAATCCAGAATTTCCTTATCGGAGGAAATAAGGGACAAGGAATCAATCGACTCAATACGAGCTCTGTCCCCCTTGTAGGATGACATGAGATTGGCTGCATAGGTGGCCGAGGTGGCCTTTTCCTTAAACCAGCCATTCAGCTCGGCAGAATCGTTGCTGACTACTGCAGTAAGCTCTGCTTCTACACTGGACTCCAGATTGGAATCCGATATGAGAAAACCAATCATTGATACCAAGGCCAGCAATACGCCGACGCCTATGGCAAAAATTTGAAATTTCTTTTTTATACCCATATAACTGCCCCCTTAAAATTTTATACATCCTGAAAACCAGAAAAACAGGTCCACAGAATACTTATACTACTCAACTTTCCCACCACAAAAATAAAGCCAATTCCTTGAAAATATTGGTGTCG
>NZ_CAMYWM010000193.1 GCF_947302755.1 uncultured Anaerovibrio sp. | reverse complement strand
AGCAGGGGACTGAAAATCCCCGTGTCAGTGGTTCGATTCCGCTCTGAGGCACCATATAGTTTAGATGAGTCCGGTTCGGGGCTCTTTTTTTGTATATTGTATGATATTGAAAGGATGTTTTTATGTCGCATTTTGCTGATGTGTTTTTGGGGTTTATTGATCAATGGGGTTACTTGGCTGTAGCCGTTCTTATGGGCCTGGAAAATGCCTGTATACCAATTCCCAGTGAGTTGATTTTGGGCTTCGCCGGTTATTTGATTTATATAGACCGCATGACATTTACCATGGCTACCGTGGCCGGCATGATAGGCGGTATGGTTGGTTCTGTTCTTACTTATTACATAGGCCACTTAGGCGGGCGTCCCTTTGTGGATAAATATGGCAAGTATTTTTTCATGAAGAAATCCCATGTGGATATTGCCCAGGAGTGGTTTGATAAATATGGTGTCAAAGCCGTATTCATAAGTCGTATGCTGCCGGTGGTACGTACCTTTATCTCTTTGCCGGCGGGCTTTGCCCATGTAGATATCAAGAAATTTATTTTCTATACCTTTGCAGGCTCACTGCCCTGGACCATGCTTATTTTAGGTATTGGTATGATGCTGGGCGAGGGCTGGAAGGTTATGATGGAGGTTGGCCACGAAATAAGCATAGCCTTCTGTGTAATCATTGTTTTGGTTGTTGCTGTAACATATTACAAATATAATAAGAAGAAAAAAGCCAAAAGGGAATTTTGATTTGGCCAAAATTAAACCCGTAGTGAAGTATCATCTCACTACGGGTTATTTTATGGAACTGTTGAGGTTTTTATACTGGTAATAGCTGTATTCTTCACCAGATCATCAATACGATAATCAATATCCATGGCAGCCTTTTGGAAGGCTTTGCTCATAGCAAATTCATTTGGTGAATCCGCATCCAGTGCTTCAGCATAGTGCTTCCATGCTTCCACGGTTAGCCTGGTGGATTCCCTGCGCTGGGCAGCCAAATATTGTGCTCCGTCATTTACCGGAATAGCCTCCAGCTCCTGTTGACGCTTTTCCAGTGCCGGTATTATATCTGAACGAATATAGGCAATCATACTGCTGCGCATATTGGCCGTCAATATGCCATCCGGCGATTTATCCAGCTTTTTGAACCGGTTTTGCTGGCTGTTGAATATGAGATTGTATTTTTCAACCACATCGGCAGTGGCATGAATGTAATTTTTGAGGCCGGCCTCCTGGATAGGGCTGAGAAAATCCAGATAGTCCCGGTAGTTTCTTATTTCACTTACCTTCCAGTTATCATCCCGTTTTACCATTAAGACATGAAGGGTAAAGAGGGTTCCGGTATATACATCCTTGACGGCGATTTTGACAATGGTTTCATTGCTTTTAATTTTCCTCACGCTGTCAATCTTTATAAATTCTGTATTGCGCAGCTGGGAACGTTCCACCAGATATTCATAATCGATGCCCAACTGCCGTCCCTTTAAAATATTGTCTCCATCAGGAACACTCCATTGGCCTGATGGAATGTAGTCGAGAATAAGTGTGTTGGTTTCGGCCACCACCTGAGGCTTGATTTTCATATAGAAGGTTTCAAACATTACCTTGGTTTCATTGGTAAGGTTTGTATCATGGGCGAACATATCACGGGTCAGGTCATCATAGGCCCTGCCGGTGAGGTTTTCCATATCACAGTATTGCTCTATTGTGGCCAGATCCCGTTCCTTAAAAGCCCTTTGCAATTTATTTAAGGCGTATTCCGGCGTTGATGCATAAAAGAAATACCAAAATACATAGCCTAGAGCTGCAGCCAAACAAATAATTGCAACAACCCGCTGTATTCTGGTTCGTCTACGACCTTGGGATAGCATTTCCTGCCAGTCGATGTGTTTCATCGTTCAATAGTCCTCCCCCTGGAGTTGAGTTTCACGTAGTCTATTATACTATATATTTTATGTTTGAAAAAATTATTTTTAAATTTAATTTACGAGGCAAAAATGTCGATATATAAATACAAGAGGAATCGGTTTATGCTATATCACGGATGATAAACCAGGAACAGGCAGGGAGGTAATATTTATGGCTACCATCGGTTCATATGCCCAGCAGCTTTCGCTTCTCAATAAGATGAATTACAACTATAAAATGGCCCTGAAAAGTGCCAATCAGGTTGCTACGGGCAATAAGATTAATTCGGCCAGTGACAATGCTTCCATATATGCTATAGGCAAGCGTATGGATGTGGAGATTGGCGCTCTTGGTCAGGCGTCCTCCAACGTGCAGACGGGCAATAGTATGCTGAATGTGGCAAGTGGTGCCATGGATAATACCATGGAGATTTTGACCACCTTAAAGGAAAAGGCTATTGCTGCGGCCAACTCCACGGCGAAGGACAGCGATCGGGCCACTATTCAGAAGGAATTAAACCAATATATTGATCAGATAAATGATAATTCCTTGGTAACCTACAACGGCAGATATTTGTTGAACGGTTCCAACAAGGGGGCAACCCTGGAGACAAATCAGGCCTTTACCAATAACAGCCTTGGTCTTGATACCACAGGGGCCACCAAATTGACGGAGCTTACCAGGCGTCAGGGAGACAATCTTAATATTGATGCCACCGATACAGTTAATATATCCTTCGTAAAGGATGGAAAGACCTATTCCACCTCCTTTACTGCCGGGGAGTCTACTCTGGCGGATATTTTCAGCAAGGCCAATGAGGCAGGGGCAGGAGATGTATTTGACACCTCCTCCATGGATACGGCTACCTCGTTGATTGGCACTGACAGCAATGGCAAGGAGCTGCATACTGTGGATGACCAAAATGCCATTACGGTAAAGGCGGCCCAGTCAGGTACGGCTGGTGCTATTTCCGGCTTCACTATTTCGGTGACGGATGCTGAGGGCAATGTGAAAAAGTCCACCAATACGGCCTTGGACGGCTTTAACGAGTCTATCAGGGCTGCTGACACCAGAGGGGATCATTCACTTGTTCTCCATACCGGGTCAGATACCAGCCAGAATATGCATATGGCCTTGGGTGATACCAGTGCCAGGGGCCTTGGCCTTCAGGGCTCCGATGGCTCCTATCTTAGCGTATCCACCCAGGAGGATGCCAATGCGGCCATCAATGTTATCGACAACGCCATCAATCGCCTGTTGGATCAGCAGACCAGTGTAGGTGCCATGCAGTCAAGGCTGGATTATACCCATACCAATCTGGTTACCCAGCAGACGAATGTTACTGATGCCATGACCACTATTATAGGGGCAGATATGGCAAAGGCTATTACCCAATATACCAGCTACAACATTCAGATGCAGGCATCACAGGCAATGCTGGCCCAGTCCATGAGTAATTCCTCCTGGTTCCTGAGTCTGCTTCAATGATATTAAGCAAGATGAAAGCATGTGGGCTTTCATCAGCCCTTACAACGAAATCTAGAGCTCATCTGCATCCTTCGGATTTGCTTCGCTAAGATTTCATAGTAAGCAAGATGAAAGCATGTGGGCTTTCATCAGCCCTTACAACGAAATCTAGAGC
>NZ_CAMYWM010000192.1 GCF_947302755.1 uncultured Anaerovibrio sp. | reverse complement strand
TACACAATAGAGGGGCATCTGGAATGGTTCAAAAATACCCTTGATTCCTTGGCTCCCTGTGTGGAGCGTTGTGTTATCAGCTTTATTGACCTGTATGCCAAGTCGAAAAAGAACACACAGGGGCTGAATCTCCATGAGCTTTCTGAGGAGGAAATGAATGAGCTGGCGGCAGGAATGTCAAATATTGCCAAGGGGAGTGGCGTTGTACTTCAAACCTGCTCTGAGGCCATTGATTTGGAAAGGTACGGAATAGGTCACGGAGCCTGCATAGATGGAGAATTGGTGGAACGCATAGTTGGTAGGAAACTTAACATCAGCAGGGCCAAAACACAGCGACCACTTTGTAACTGCGTGGAGAGCTTCGACATCGGGCAATATGACACCTGTATCCATGGCTGCCGTTATTGTTATGCTAATGCCAGCTTAGATCGAGCAAAACGGGGCTTTGATAACCATAATATTAACTCGTCAGTAATAACCGGCAGTTTGCTGTGAGATGAGCATATTACTATGCATGAATAAAAAATAAGATATATAATGTTAGTATAGAAGTTGTCTGGTATAGGAGGCGAGAATTATGGGGATAATTAGTGGCTTGATGGGCAATGCATCCCAGACAAACATTGAAGATGTAAAAAAGGACTATGCCAAGCTCCTTGGGCAAAATGAAAAGGTGATACAGGCTTATCAGTGGATTCGGGATTTGATGATTTTTACTGATTATCGGCTTATATTGGTGGATATCCAGGGAGCTACCGGCAAGAAGGTGAATTATCATTCCATACCATATAAAAATATTCGCCACTTTGAGGTGGAGTCGGCGGGGCATTTTGATTTAGATGCAGAGCTGAAAATCTGGGTGGCAGATATGGGAAGTACACCATTAGTAAAGACCTTTAGTAAGGATGCTGATGTTTATCGTGTTCAGGCCCTTTTGGCACAGTGTATTGGGCGGTAATGGTAATTTAAGAAAGGATATAAACTTCGGAAAGTAGCAGGTGGATTGCAATGAAAGAACACAGAACAGGCTGTATTTCTGTGATACAGAACACCGCCAGGTCTGAGGGAAAAGGGCCGGCGTTTCTCTCCGAAGCAGTTGTTGCCCAAGTCCAAAGGATTCATCGGGGATACCCTGATTATCACGAGACTCCGCTCCGTAGGCTGGATGCTATGGCTGAGAAGTTGGGAGTAAAGGCGTTCTTTGTAAAAGACGAGTCACAGCGCTTTGGATTGAACGCATTCAAGGGATTGGGCGGTCTCTACGCGCTAACCAGAGTGGTTTGCCGGGAGCTTGGTCTTGACGCAGAGAAAATCAGCTTTTCTGATTTAAAAAAGACGGAGTATCAGGAGGCTGTTCACAAGATGGTGTTCGTCACCGCGACGGACGGAAATCATGGAAAGGGTGTGTCATGGGCAGCGGGGCAGCTTGGCTGTGCGGCTCATGTCTATATGCCCATAGGCTCCAGTGAGCTCCGTGCTAAGGCCATTAGGGATGTTAATCCGAAGGCGGAGGTCACTATCACGAAGAGTGGGTACGATGATACCGTGCGCTATGTTGCAAAGATGGCGGAGAAGCATGGGTGGATTCTGATTCAGGATACCAGCTGGGATGGGTATGAGGATATTCCATCTTGGATTATTCAGGGATATACAACCATGGCGGAGGAAGCCTGCAGACAGATGGAGGAACAGGGGCTTGTGCCTACCCATGTGTTTTTGCAAGCCGGTGTAGGAGCCATGGCAGGGGGCGTTACTGGATATCTGGTGAATCGCTATGATGGCAGTAGACCAGCCATCGGCGTGGTGGAACCGGAAAATATGGCGTGTGTGTATCAGTCTGCTTTGATAGGGGACGGAGAGGCACATGAAGCAGTGGACCAGACCCCGACTATCATGGCAGGTCTAAACTGCGGTGAACCATGCACAATTGCCTGGCCGATCATTAGAGACTTTGTGGATTGGTATTTCAAATGCCCAGATTATGTTTCAGCCTATGGAATGCGCTTGCTGGCAGCACCACAGGGGACGGATTCGAAAATAATATCTGGAGAAAGTGGGGCCGTGACCACTGGGCTTGTAAATCTCATTGCCGGGAAAGAAGAATATGCAGATATAAAAAAGCTTTTGAAGCTTGACCAGGCCTCGGTGGTCCTCTGCATCAGCACGGAGGGCGATACAGACCCTGAGCATTATCGTAAGATTGTGTACGAAGGAAAAAATCCAATGCCACAGCAGGAATAATTATATATTTGTAGGATCATGTGCTGATGGAAAATTATGATGTGGCCGGTTAAGGAAGTATGTCATTTCAGAAGATAAATTTGTTTAATCGCGTTTTGGTACAGAGTCGTCAATATGGCGACTCCTTTTTGCGTTATATATAATAAAATAGAGGATTTTTACTATCTGATGTAGAAACTCTAATGGGTTGAAATTTTCATCGTATTTTCAGCTTGATTTGGTTAGATAATTCGGAGTGTTTTACTCGGATTTTAACGATGGTTACATATATGTAAATGGAGGAAAAATGATGAAAGAAATTAATGAGCAGAGACTTACCGGTGAGAGAGCATTGTTCATGGGTAAGGATTTGGAAATAAAAAATTGTATATTTGCTGATGGGGAATCACCTTTAAAGGAAAGCCGCAATATTTTTATTGAAAATTCCAGCTTTCAGTGGAAGTATCCTTTATGGTACAGCAAGGATATTACTGTAAAAAATAGTGCGGTTTTTGAAATGGGACGGGCCGGAATATGGTATACTGATAATGTGACCTTTGAGGATGTGCTTTTTGAGGCACCCAAGGGCTTTAGACGTTGTGATGGTATTAAACTTAATCACGTAAATTTTCTGAACGCCGACGAGACCCTTTGGCATTGCTCCCATATTGAAATGAAGCAGGTGGCGGCCAAGGGAAACTACTTTGCCATGGACAGCAGGGATATCAAGATAGATGGCTTTAATCTGGCGGGCAACTATTCCTTTGATGGCTGTGAAAATGTGGAAATCCGCAATGCCAAGATGATTTCCAAGGATGCCTTCTGGAACTGCAAAAACGTGACTGTATATGACAGCTATATTTGCGGGGAGTATATTGGCTGGAATTCAGAAAATGTAACCCTGGTAAATTGTACTATTGAAAGCAATCAGGGCTTTTGCTATATGAAGAACGTTACCCTGAAGAATTGTCGCCTTTTGAATACGGATTTGGCCTTTGAATACGTGTCCGATGTTGATGCGGAGATTACTACCAGAGTTGTAAGTATTAAAAATCCAATTTCCGGCCGCATTCAGGCGGCAGGCGTTGAGGAACTGATCTTTGACGACCCGGCCATTGACAAGAATGCTACGGAGCTGGTGTTCACTGAAAATAAATAATCAAGGAATGTTTGGATGAATATTATTAGTGTAATCCATAATGAGAAAGAGCTGCATTGGCGGCAAATGCTAAAGTGCGTATGGAGCCTGAGTATTCCAGCAATGCTGTCTCAGATAACATATATTGTTATGGAATACATCGATGCGGCCATGGTGGGAAGCCTTGGGGCAGCAGCCTCTGCCTCCATAGGCC
>NZ_CAMYWM010000191.1 GCF_947302755.1 uncultured Anaerovibrio sp. | reverse complement strand
CCTGCGCATATTTTTCCTCTCCACGTCTGCACCTCCCTGCAGCTTGTATTCTGATGATATTATTATACAGCCATTGTGGGAATACCCTCATTCCTGAGCCAGCCACATCTTTTTCCCGCAGAAGGCAATGCCGTACCTCCATACCGACCTCACCCCCTGCCGGGATAATTCCGCAGGATAAGCCTTTGCCTCGATTTGGGCCAGTGCCCCTTGGGCTGCCTCCTCCAGCCCCCCTTCCTCCTTGACGGTCTTCAGCTCCAGGATAACCCCGGGCAGGTTTTCCTTGGCCGGGAAGAAGGCGATATCAAAGCGGCCGTAGCCGCTTTCCCGGTTTGACTTCACACGGTACCGTCCCTCCAGCCAGACGGAAAGACCCAGCAGCAGGCCGTGGTAAAAGCTTTCAGGGTTATGGCTGCTGTCATGGAAGCTCACAAAGTCCCGCAGCAGCTCCGCCAGATACTGGGCAAAATCCTCACCCCGCCCCTCTGTCATGGCCTCCATCATGTCCATCAGGACGATCTGGCCCTGATGGGGGACGATGTTTTCCATAACCTCAAGGCTATAGGCCCGCCTTATTTCCAGATTTGGTATCTGCAAGGCTGCCCAATCCTCATAATATTCGTCCTTCCATGTCTTCACCGCCTTCAAGTAGCCGGCGGTCAGTAGCATCATATAGAGGGTACTGCGGTCAGAATTCAAATCAGCGTAGACAATATTTTCCCTGATGGGGGTGCTCAGGGTCTTACCCCTCAGCAGGCCAAGCAAATCCGCCTCCTTGCGGGCATCGATACGGGCCAGCAGGGCTTTTAGGATGCTGTTGCCGGAGGTATTGAGCCAGTAAGGCTGGAACTTGCAGTCGTTGTCGATGAAGCTAATCACCGACCAAGGGTTGTAGATTTCCGTACTGCCAAAGAGATAGCCATCATACCACTTCTTGAGGTCGGCACTTCTCGCCTCCAGCCCGCACATGGAGAGCAGCCTATCTGCCTCCTCCTGGGTAAAGCCAAAAATATCACTGTAGCGCTCACTGAGCACAGAGCAAACACGGAGGTTATTCAGGCCGCTAAAGATGCTTTCCTTTGAGACACGGGCCACCCCGGTAAGGACGGCAAAGTCCAAAGCCTCGTTGGTTTTTAGTGCTCCGCTTAAAAATCCCCGCATAAAGTCTATGCACTCATCGTAATAGCCCCGCTCCCATGCGCAAATAATGGGGGCATCGTACTCATCCAGCAGCAATACAGCTTCACGGCCATGATGTTTGCACAACATAAACAACAGAAGCTTCAGGGACATTTGTGACTCGCCCCGATTGGCGCTTTTGTCTATAATCCGCTTAAAAAACAGCTTGTCATCCTCTGCCAGGGCGGGCGAATCCAAAAGGTAACGAAATTGACCATAAAGTCCCCTGAGCATTTCCTGCATGGACTCCTGCATCAGGGCATAGTCCGGCCCCTGTATTTCCTTCAGGCTCAAAAACACCACTGGCCGGCTGCCCTGCTGGGCCATATACTCTTCCCCGGCCCGCTCAATATCCAGCCCGGTGAAAAGCTCCCGGTTCTTGGCCCCATTTTCTATGGAAAAGAAGTACCTCAGCATGGACAGATTCAGCGTCTTGCCAAAGCGGCGGGGACGGGTGATAAGGGTGACCTTGCTATGGCCCTCCAGTATTTCCTTGATAAAGCGGGTTTTATCAACAAAGCAGTAGTTTTTAGTGATAAGCTCACTAAAATCATCCACCCCTATGGGCATGGCCCTGCGCATATTTTTCCTCTCCACGTCTGCACCTCCCTGCAGCTTGTATTCTGATGATATTATTATACAGCCATTGTGGGAATACCCTCATTCCTGAGCCAGCCACATCTTTTTCCCGCAGAAGGCAATGCCGTACCTCCATACCGACCTCACCCCCTGCCGGGATAATTCCGCAGGATAAGCCTTTGCCTCGATTTGGGCCAGTGCCCCTTGGGCTGCCTCCTCCAGCCCCCCTTCCTCCTTGACGGTCTTCAGCTCCAGGATAACCCCGGGCAGGTTTTCCTTGGCCGGGAAGAAGGCGATATCAAAGCGGCCGTAGCCGCTTTCCCGGTTTGACTTCACACGGTACCGTCCCTCCAGCCAGACGGAAAGACCCAGCAGCAGGCCGTGGTAAAAGCTTTCAGGGTTATGGCTGCTGTCATGGAAGCTCACAAAGTCCCGCAGCAGCTCCGCCAGATACTGGGCAAAATCCTCACCCCGCCCCTCTGTCATGGCCTCCATCATGTCCATCAGGACGATCTGGCCCTGATGGGGGACGATGTTTTCCATAACCTCAAGGCTATAGGCCCGCCTTATTTCCAGATTTGGTATCTGCAAGGCTGCCCAATCCTCATAATATTCGTCCTTCCATGTCTTCACCGCCTTCAAGTAGCCGGCGGTCAGTAGCATCATATAGAGGGTACTGCGGTCAGAATTCAAATCAGCGTAGACAATATTTTCCCTGATGGGGGTGCTCAGGGTCTTACCCCTCAGCAGGCCAAGCAAATCCGCCTCCTTGCGGGCATCGATACGGGCCAGCAGGGCTTTTAGGATGCTGTTGCCGGAGGTATTGAGCCAGTAAGGCTGGAACTTGCAGTCGTTGTCGATGAAGCTAATCACCGACCAAGGGTTGTAGATTTCCGTACTGCCAAAGAGATAGCCATCATACCACTTCTTGAGGTCGGCACTTCTCGCCTCCAGCCCGCACATGGAGAGCAGCCTATCTGCCTCCTCCTGGGTAAAGCCAAAAATATCACTGTAGCGCTCACTGAGCACAGAGCAGACACGGAGGTTATTCAAGCCGCTGAAGATGCTTTCCTTCGAGACACGAGTCACCCCGGTGAGGACGGCAAAGTCCAAAGCCTCATTGGTCTTCAGTGCCTCACTTAAAAATCCCCGCATAAAGTCTATGCACTCATCGTAATAGCCCCGCTCCCAGGCACATATAATAGGTGCATCGTACTCATCAAGAAGCAGCACCGGTTTCTGGCCGTAGTGTTTCCTGAGGTTTTTTATAAGGTTTGCCAAGGCAGACTGCAGTTTGCCCGGAGTACATGCCTCATCCAGCACGGCAACAAAGTATTTTTTTTCTTGGGGAGAGAGGGCATCACTATTCTGCAAATAGCCTTCACGCCCATAAATCTGCCCCATCAGCTCGGCCATTTTCTCCAGAAGTCCTGCAAAGTCCCTGGCCTGTACATCCTTCAGGCTCAAAAACACCACCGGCCGGCTGCCTTGCTGGGCCATATACCTTTCCCCAGCCCGCTGGATATCCAGCCCTGCGAAAAGCTCCCGGTTCTTTTCCCCATTTTCTATGGAAAAGAAGTACCTCAGCATGGACAGATTCAGCGTCTTGCCAAAGCGGCGGGGACGGGTGATAAGGGTGACCTTGCTATGGCCCTCCAGTATTTCCTTGATAAAGCGGGTTTTATCAACAAAGCAGTAGTTTTTAGTGATAAGCTCACTAAAATCATCCACCCCTATGGGCATGGCCCTGCGCATATTTTTCCTCTCCACGTCTGCACCTCCCTGCAGCTTGTATTCTGATAAAATGATAACTTATTCAGGTGGAGTTTTAACTCCATCTGAATTTAGTTGAA
>NZ_CAMYWM010000190.1 GCF_947302755.1 uncultured Anaerovibrio sp. | reverse complement strand
AATACCTGGTACGGCGGCGAGATGAAGAAGGGTATGTTCTCCATGATGAACTACTTCCTCCCTCTGAAGGGCATCGCCTCCATGCATTGTTCCGCCAACTGCGACATGAACGGCGAGAACACTGCCATCTTCTTTGGCCTCTCCGGTACCGGCAAGACCACCCTGTCCACTGATCCTAAGCGTAAGCTTATCGGTGATGACGAGCATGGTTGGGACGACAACGGCGTATTCAACTTCGAGGGTGGCTGCTATGCCAAGGTTATCAACCTTGATAAGGATTCTGAGCCTGATATCTACAATGCAATCAAGAGAAATGCTCTTCTCGAGAATGTAACTGTTGATGCCAACGGCAAGATTGACTTCGCTGACAAGAGCGTTACCGAGAACACTCGTGTATCTTATCCTATTAACCATATCAAGAACATCAAGGAAGGTTCCTCCGCTCCTGCAGCCAAGAACGTAATCTTCCTTTCCGCTGATGCATTTGGCGTTCTGCCTCCAGTTTCCATCCTGACTCCAGAGCAGACTCAGTACTACTTCCTCTCTGGTTTCACTGCTAAGCTGGCAGGTACCGAGCGCGGCATCACTGAGCC
Source organism: uncultured Anaerovibrio sp. (assembly GCF_947302755.1). GTDB lineage: Bacteria > Bacillota > Negativicutes > Selenomonadales > Selenomonadaceae > Anaerovibrio. Next base: position 3,074 of record NZ_CAMYWM010000190.1, on the reverse strand, counting down.
AACTCCTACCTTCTCCGCTTGCTTCGGCCAGGCCTTCCTGGAGCTGCATCCTACCAAGTACGGTGAGGAGCTGGTTAAGAAGATGACTGCCAACGATGCAAAGGCTTATCTCGTAAACACCGGCTGGAACGGTACCGGCAAGCGTATCTCCATTAAGGATACCCGTGGTATCATCGACGCTATCCTGAACGGTGACATTAAGACCGCTCCTACCAAGAAGATTCCTATGTTTAATCTTGAGGTACCTACTGAGCTGCCAGGTGTTGATCCTAAGATTTTGGATCCTCGTGACACCTATGCAGATGCTTCCCAGTGGGAGACCAAGGCCAAGGATTTGGCTGGCCGCTTCATTAAGAACTTTGGCAAGTACACCGGCAACGCTGCCGGCAAGGCTCTTGTTGCTGCTGGTCCTCAGCTGTAATATTTGCCCCTTGCAAGGTTCTGCGAAATTAAAATTGGGAGAGTCCCTTTCAGGGGCTCTCTTTTTTTGATTTTAGAATGTTTTGACTTATTATCCTCCCAAGCTGATATATTTATTTTTTCTTTTGGTTGATTTATAAAATAAAATTTTCTAAAATTAGTGATGGCAGTATATTTATTGAAATGAGGGATTATATATTATGGAACTATTGGAAAAAATATTGGAGTGGAAGCATACCCAGAAAATTATCACCTTCGTTATTATTTTAAATGCTTTGGTATTGGGCTTGTTAACGGACAGGACATTGTCACCGGACCAGGTATCATTTTATGAGGCCATTGACAAGGTCTGTCTGGTGATATTTGTCATAGAGCTGGTGGTGAAGCTCCTTGTGTATAGGAGAAATTTCTGTTCTGATGCCTGGAATATCTTTGATTTTGTGGTTGTGGCCAGCTCAATCATATTTATTTCTTCCAGTGTTTCTATAATTCGGGCCTTTCGTATATTTAGATTGTTAAAGGCTCTGGCGGAATTTCCTGAGCTTCAGATACTGGTTTCGGCCATGCTTAAGGCCATTCCAAGCATGTCCTGGGCCCTTGTCCTTCTGTTTATAATTTTTTACATTTTTGCCGTATTTGGCAGTACCCTGTATGGAGGTACATTTCCGGAATTGTTCGGTGATATCGGCGGCTCCATGTTTACCCTGTTTCAGGTTATGACCTTTGAGTCATGGGCTACGGCGGTGGCCAGACCGATTATGGAGGTTTATGAATATGCCTGGATATATTTCCTTATATTTATTCTCCTGACCTCCATTACCTTGCTTAATGTTATGGTGGGTATTGTTGTAGAAGCTGTCGTAATCGGTGGGGAGCTTGGTCTTCCACAGGCAGCCAAGGATAGGGAAGCTGCTGTAATCGATGATGACAAGATTGAAATGGAAATACGTCAGCACCTTGAACAGATTGATGAGCTTCTTAAACAGCGCAGTGCTGTATCGAAATAAAATTACATCTTAGTAAGCCAAAGCTTAAAAATCAGTCTTACTTTTGTGGATTTTACCTATTAATATTCAGATAAAAAATCGGGCCTTGTGACCGATTTTAGGCTTGTAAAAGATTTTTATAAGCTTTTTTGTCTAAAGTAGTTGAAATTGTAAGAATTTTCTCCTGAAGATGATGGTACCATGATAGTGAATTATGATCAGGTTTAGGGGGGATATACTAAAATGATGAGAAAGTTGCTATTAGGGTTAGTGGCATTGATTGCCATTTTCGCTATGGCTGGTTGCGGTGCTGATAAGCCAAAGGACAGTGCTGACAAGGCTGTACTGGGATATGCTGAGATTACAGCTTACGGCGTATCTGATAATATTGCAGCCACCGGCATGACCAAGGCTCAGGAACAGGAAATTCAGGAGGCGATAATTGGCGATTTGCTTAAGTCTTTTTCCCAGTTCCCACTTAGTGATGAAAATGCTCAAAATGTAACTGCTGCATATATCACCAAGATGAAGGCAGCTATGCAGATTAAGACCAAGATTAAGACAGATGATGCTGAGCATCCTGTAGTTGAGGTTACTGCCAACGTTCTTGACCAGGCAGGTGCTGCGAAGTTAGCCGAAACGAATGAGGATATTCTCGCTCTTGGTGTTGTATTGGGGGCTTTGCAGGCCAACGGTTATACTGTAGAGCAGTTTAAGCAGGATCCTGGCTTCCAGAAGGCTACAATGGAATGCATTGATAACTATATCAACGAGTTCCCATTGAAGATGGGTCAGACCTATGAGTGCAAGTGCGAAATCGTCAAGGGGGACGATGGCAAGACTTCTTGGGCTCCAGTAGATGTTGAGGGCCTGAAGAAGTTTGTAAACGGTTTATAATTCAGTTATTAACTGTCATGGTATTTAGTGATGATATAACAGTGTAAAAGTTGAGAGGAGATTATTTTTATGAAGAAGTTAGGTATGGTATTGGCAGCAATGGTATTCGCTTTAGGCACTCAGGTTGCAGGTGCAGCTTCCCTGAGCAGCAATGTTACTACTTCCAGCTACAATCTGATGGACGAAGAGGTTACTCTTTACGTTGATGAGCCTGTAGAGTCCGGCGACGTTCTCGTGGACGAAGACGGCGATGTTTGGGTAGTAGAGTAATAGACAATACTATTCTTCAGTCTAAAAATAAAACTAAAGGCGTGCATTAGTCGCGCCTTTTTTTATTTAAAAGATTTGACAATTATATAATAACGTGTATACTAATGTGTGTTGAATAATTGAATATTGTTATGGAACAGGTGCCGCAAGGCTTAATAGAGAAGCTGGTAAAGTCCAGCACGGTCCCGCCACTGTAAGAGGAGCAAAGCTATAGTTTTGGTCACTGGAGCAATCTGGGAAGGCGTATAGCAGAGCGATGACTCAAGTCAGGAGAACTGCCTGTTTAACAATCACCGTTTTTTCCTACGAGCGATGGGAAGGGATTATATAGTGCCTTTTTTAAAAGGTTTTTTATGATGCTTTTCTTCCATATTGGATGAAAAGTTTTTTTATTTTTGTGGTCTTTTTTCTTAATAGTGTTAGAAACGGTCTGGATTTTTACAACGAACACTTAGTGAGCACAAGCCTACGGCACAGTGGGAACTTAGTGTTCGTGTAAGG
>NZ_CAMYWM010000189.1 GCF_947302755.1 uncultured Anaerovibrio sp. | reverse complement strand
TGGCCTCCATTGCATTGGCATCACTGGTCAGCTTAACACCAAAGCCGGCAGCCGGTGCTCCATCACAATCGGAAATCTGGGAAGTAGTTTTGGCGCCGGTTTCCACCCTGGCTACGTCCTTTAAGTAGACGCAGGACCCATCGACATTGGCCTTCAATACGATATTGCCAAATTGCTCCGGAGTAACCAGACGTCCTTCCACACTGCCTGTATATTGCTTTTCCTGATTTCTCGGGGTTGGCATCTGACCAATGGTACCAGCCGCTGCCTGAACATTTTGTTCCCTGATGGCGTTTGACACATCAGAAACCGTAAGGCCCAGCTCAGACAACCGGTCAGGATTAAGCCAAACACGCATGGAATAGGTGGAACCGAAGGTGGTAACATCACCAACACCCTGAACGCGTTTGATTTGGTCAATAAGATAGATGTTGGCATAATTCATCAAAAAGGTGCGTTTAAAGGTATTGTTTGGTGAAAGTAAGGAGAACACAAAGGCCATGTCACTGGAGGACTTTTTGGTGGTAACACCGGCAGTCTGTACATCAGTAGGCAGGCTGGCATTTGCCGTAGATACATTATTCTGTACCAATACAGCATCCATATCACCATCAGTACCTAAGTTAAACTTTACATCTAAGCTGTAGACGCCACTATCATCTGAGGTTGAATTCATGTAATCCATCCCCTGGGTACCATTAACCTCCTGTTCAATTACCTGGGCTACAGTCTGATTGATAACATTGGCATTGGCACCGATATAGGTGGTGCTGACATTGACCGTTGGCTGAGTAATCTGGGGGTATTGGGCAATTGGCAGGCTAAGACCTGACACTGTACCCAGAATAACGATAATAATGGACACAACAATGGCGAAAATCGGTCGATGAATAAAAAATCGTGCCATAATTCCCGCCTCCTTAGGACTCGTTTACGATGTCTTTGGATTCCTCAAATGAGAAGCCCATATCCTGAGCAGTTACCATGGTAACATCCAGGTCTTTTCCGGACTGGAGATTGGTCAGGCCATCTACAATAACCGTATCATCCTTGGTTAAGCCGTCCTTGATAATATAGTAGCTTCCTACCTTTTCGCCTAAAGTAACCTTCTTGGAAAGGGACTTGCCATTCTCGTCTACCACCAGCACGAAGGATTCATCCAAAAGCTGCTGTACGGCACGCTGAGGTACCAAAATGGCGTTCGGCGTGGTAAGGCCCACAAATCGTACCCTGGCAAACATACCGGACAATAAAGCCGCATATGGATTAGGCAGGATAGCCTTTATGGTAAGGGCACTGGAGTTGTCCTTAAAGGAACGGTCGGCAGCAGTTATTTTGCCCTCCAAAGGATATTCCTTGCCGTTGGACAGGATAACCTTTACATTAGGCGGCTCCATCTCGGCTCCGCCAAGGGCCTTCTTCTCCATGTACTTGGCCAATATATTAAGGTATTCTGTTTCACTTATATTAAACTGAACATATATTGGATCATGGGAACCGATGGTTACAAGGGTGGTGGAACCGGCCATGGCATATGTTCCCACTGCCACATCATCCACGGATACCTGACCATCCATTGGTGCATAGACGATGGCATCCTGAAGATTTTCCCTGGCCTTCTGCAAAGCGGCCCGCTTGGATTCTACAGTGGCCCGATTGGCAGCCACATCCTCCCGTTGGTTAACCAGGGACTGTTCAGAAATCGCCTTATCGCTGAACAGCATTTCATCGCGGTCCAGCTCGTCCTGGGCAGTCCGAAGGTCGGACTCGGCCTTATGCAGGTTGGCTTCAGCCTCCAATACCTCCATCTCATATTGCCGGGAGTCAATTCGGAACAATGGCTGGCCGGCATGGACCTCGTCGCCGCCCTTGAAATATTTTTCCATAACACTGCCTGAAATCCGGGAATGTACTGTAACCTCATCTACCCCCGTCAAATGTCCTGGGTAGCTATAGGAAATTGGTACATCCTGTTGAAGGACCTTCATGGCCTTTACCGGAGTTTTTTGAGCCTGGTTGTCGGCCTCTCCCCCACAGCCAGCAAATAAGATGCTTGTCATCAAAGCAAGGGCTCCCACAACAGCCCCTGCTTTTTTTCCATAAGAACCTAACACCATTTATTCCCCCTTCTTCTCGCTGTTTTCCATGGCCTGACGATAAGGCTCAACATCTAAATCAACGGGAACGCCCATTGCAGTATCCAGATTAGCCTTGCTTATATTGTATTTGTACAATGCCGAAATATAGTCACCCTTGGCGGAAACCAGCTTCTTTTCCGCATCCATAACCTCCAGGTTGGTGCCCACACCGGCGTTATAACGGACCACTTCAATACGGTAATCCTCCTGGGCCTTGGCCAGAGCCTCGCTCATGGTATTGATGTTTTCCTCCGCTGCCCGCATATTTAAATAGGCCGTATGCACATCCAGCTTCACATCATTTATCATATCCTTTAATTCCGCTTCAGCCCGATGTACAGCAGCTTTCTTTCTATTGACCTGGGCGGCTGCTATGCCACTGTCCCAGATATCCCAATTTAGGTTAATTCCTGCGCTCCAGCTGTCTGAATTGACACTGTCGGTTTTAAAGGGTGAACTTCCCCCAATATTTCGGCTGACGGCCGCATCCACCTTTGGCCGCATACCTGACTTTGCTGCCTCCATCTCCGCCTTTTTCTGCTGCAGATTATAGTGCTTTTGGAAAAGGTCCGGGCGATGGAGCATGGCGTATTCATCGCATTCAGGTAAAGTAAAATTGTACAATTCATACTTTAATTGCTCCCGGGGCACCGTTTCTGTTTCAGTGGGCAGCCCTACATCGTTATTAAAGGTTGCAGTGGCCACCCGTAAATTATTGGTGGCGGTAACCAGCTGGAGCTTTTCCTGAGCAAGGGAAACCTCGGAGCTGAGTACATCCTTTTGGGCCACCACACCAGCCCGCAGCTTGGAATTTACATTATCCAAATGGGCCTGGAGATTGTTTACAGATTCCTGGTACACCTCTACTTCGCTGCGGCATTTCAGAATATTGTAATAATCACTGGATACCACATCCCGAATATTCTGCTTGGTGCGCTCCAGGATAAGCTCCGCCCCGGAAAGGCCCAGCTCGGCTGCCTTTATATTGTTTTCAACCCGTCCGCCGGAATACAGAGGCATAGTCATGGAAAACTGATTGGAATACAAGCCGTTATGCGACCAGTCTTCATAGGCCTTGCCCCCTACCCGAGCTGCACCGCTTGACCAGCTTACCTTAGGGCCGCCGTTTCGCCTGGCTTCCCGCAGGCCCCAATAGGCACTGTCCAAATCTGCCGCACTTTCTTCAATATCATAATTGCGCTCCAGGGCCATGCGAATGCCATCATCCAAGGTGATGTCCATGCGCTCTGCCGACACTGTTCCACCAGCTGTCAGCAAACTTAACAGCACAGCGGCTGCCAACCCCTTTTTCCTGCTGAATTTCATATTCTTTCCCCCTTGTATATCTCAAATGAATTTAGAACTAACCATATGTCAATTAATTAATAAATAAAACATCCCGGATAATATCATTCTATTTCAATACATAAAAATCCTGCATTTTTACTCAAATAATAAAAATTTTTTACATAGAAAACTCCGTGCAAAACGGTGTTTCGCACTGCGCCCTTACAACGAACACTAAGCTCCCACTGCGCCGTAGGCTTGTGCTCACTAAG
>NZ_CAMYWM010000188.1 GCF_947302755.1 uncultured Anaerovibrio sp. | reverse complement strand
GATTTGGAGGAGGATTTTACAGGGTTCCAGCCCTTCAGTATATTTGACTGGTGGGACGCGCCACCCTCAGAATATCCAGTATTTTTTATTTCTGGCACCCTGTCAGCCGTTTTATTCTTTTTCCTGCTCAAAATTTCACCGCCCATCTATGAATACCACCCGCTTACACATGCCTCGGGTATCCGGTTCACCTTCCAATACAGCACCGCCAGCAAGGAGGCCATCAATAGCCGCCCTGATAGATGATAAATTCGCTCTTGTCAGGGTCATATTGCCTATTGTGTATGACTGCCCGGATAACACAGCCTTCTCTGCTTCAAGATACATCCTGAGCCGTTCATTTTGTATTGCATTAGCCATTGTTTCACCTCACATCACCAAATATTGGACTGTCTGGAGGAGCGGTTTGATTGTTTAATCCTGGAAGGCTCTTTCACCCGCATTTTTTTCTCTGATTTTTGTGATGCTCTTCCCGTAACCAGCTCCTCCAGTCTGGCCCAATTAGCTTTTAAGGACTGCATGCAGGCTATGTTGTAAACCCGCAGGTCCAAAGGCTCATTTCTTACTCCGCCGGTAGGCTCCCAGCGGGTAATTATAATACCGTTTTTCTTGAATGTTCTCAGTTGTTCAGCAATTATGCCCTTGAAATATATCTGGTCATATCCCCGGTCCTTTATAAATTCATCATTTACCGGAAAATGAAAATAACCAGGGCCGGGCTCCTTGATGGACAGCCCATTCATAACCATCTGCTTTCCTTCATCAACGCCTAATTCCTGATGGGGAATTGGCCTGTTTTTGGAATGTCTCAGGCCGTTCAGCAACGGTACACCGGGCCCATTATTGCTGCCTCGTATTGGTACCCGTTGTTTGTGCCAATTTCTTTCACAATAAGCATATACAGAGGTGGTGTAATGGCCGCCCATATCAATAAAAGCCCGGGCCACCTTCAACCCGATGCCTGATTTGAAATAATATTGTCGGTCAAGAACCTCATCCAGTGCCTCCCATGTACTCTGGTATTTGGGAATGCCCAGAATAACACCTTTCATTATTCCCCAGCATTCTTCACCCTTGCCCCAGCCACATATCTCATACTCAAGACGGTTATCCTGAGTATCAACTGCAGCTGTCAACAGCAGAACACCATCCGGCAATTCAGCCCCATAGTTTTCCCGCCGTCTTACAAACTGCATTTCATCCTCAAAGGCTCCCCGCTGACGATATGGCTCCCCAAAGCGTGTATTGATTACAACCTGCTCCCTCGTCGGGTCTCCCTTGGCCTCCAGCCACTCCCTGATAATCTCCGACCATGATATCCATGGGCTGGAAAAGGAATTGACATAAAAAGACCGGATGCCATTTTTCAACGCTTCCGGGTTCATAGGTGTATATTTTTGCTTTGAGTCTTTTATGGTCCGCTCATCAAAGAGCATTCCACAATCAGGACATACCCACTGCACCTTGTCCACTGTTACAATGGTACGGCCCTGAGTATCCTTGTGTTCTGTGTATTCGGCTGTGATGTCCACATAACGCAGGGTGTGATACTCCTCGCAATTAGGACATTGATGCTGCCATTCCTCCTGAGTACCGGCCAGGTATTCCTTTTCGATTCGGCTGGAGCCTTCATTGGTAGGTGTGGAAAAAAGACCCATCACCCGGTTCCAAAAGGTGGTCATTCTTTTGGCCGCCAAATCCACCGGGTCACCTTCACCGCCTGCCGAATCCGGAAAACGGTCTACCTCATCCGCCAAGAGTATTCTAACAGGACGACTGGCAAGCCCTGCTGGGGAATTTGCCCCACACATAATCAGCCGCCCACCGGGAAAAATCTTCGACAAGATGGTATTATTGCCATCATTCTGCTTTCCCTGTCCGCCATCCTTGTCCTTGACTGTGTAAAACAGGTCTGTAAGAGCCGGTGTATCCCGCAGCATTGGAGCAATACGGGACTTGGAATAATCTATGGCCATGTCAATGGTTGGGTGAATCATCATGATTGTACACGGATCCAAATGTGCAAACCGACCTACAATGTTGTTCATCAGGTCAGATTTGCCTATCTGACTTGACGACATGACCGCAACCCGCCGTACTCCCACCTGGGTAAAAGCATCCATTATGGCCTTTTGATATGGTGCCCTGCTGGTTCGCCACCGCCCCGGTTCTGCAGAAGTATTGGACAATATTCGATAATTATCTGCCCATTCGCTGACTGAGGTTTTAGGCAGAGGCTTTAATCCTTTGACGGATATATACCGCCATAGGTCAACTGCTTTCTTCATCGTCAACCGCCCCTTCTATTTCCTCATCAGTAAATAGCTCCGGTGTATATTCACTTAATTCACTGAGCTTTTCCTCAATTTCCCTGGTCATTACCTCATAGATTTTACCCTTACCTTTTTTCTCCAGCATAGGAGCAAGCTTAGAGGGCAAACCAAGCAGCTGGGTTCTGAGGTTTGACAGCATTTCCGTCAATACCAGCTCCACTGTCCGGGCATCATAGGCCCGGGCCTCAGCTTTGGCCAGCTTCAGCTCGGAGATTTCCCGCTTTACCTTTTCATGGCGGGCCTTTTCGGCCATGTAATCAATGCTTTCACCATTTTCATCAGTCTGGGAGCCGCCTTTCATACGGTCATAGTTTCTTACACTCTGGAGGAGATATACGCCGCCCCGCTTATCTTCATCGTCACGGATTACTATGCCTTCCTGAATAAGCTGGTTTACTCGTACAGTTGTCACTCCCAACGCCTTGGCCAGATTAACCTGGGAAACAGTAATCTTGCGTGGATCTTCTGTAACTTTCATGGGCTTCCCCTCCTTTCTGTGATGTCCAAATTGAACACCTTATAATTGCTTTGAAATTTTAATAACTTTGAAATCCAAAAACTGCTTTTGATTTTATTAAAGAATTTTCCCATTTGGAGTCATTCGTTTTATTAAACTAAGCTACAAACTTTTTTTGTGTGCAGACAGCTTTTGGGCGCCACGGGTCGCGCAAGCGTTTTATATAGCCAGAAGTACCTTTTTTCTGACGCCGCCCCGCCTCCATGCTTAAATGATAATTCACTCCACGAAAAAACCGCCCCTGTAACCAGAAGCGGCTTCATCGAATCAGTATTTACTCTTCTCGGAAAGGAATAAGTGAGTGATTATCTCAACATCTCACGCTAACATAATAACATATAAAGTACTCGCAAGAGTGCCATTTTAGTGCCAATTTTTGCTGGCTGCCTTCATCAGCACATTGAATATTTTCATTATAAATTTGTGTAATGTAATCAGGAAAGGTGCTGCCGATAGACGGTCAGCCCTGAAGCTATTCGGTATGGAAAAACCGGCTAAGTTCGGAAGCTGGAGGCAGTTTTCTATTACTATGATTTAAGCGCAATAATACATATTGCAAACAGAAACACCAAAGACAAATGTCATATAGCGTCATAAGCAATACCCTCTTTTAGGGGCTAGGATTGACCGCCTGCCTCCATGGTAACCCTCGGTAATAATTTACGATACCGGGGGTATTTTTTGTCAATGTGGAGGGTAATTTGCAAAGCCGGCACTATGTTGGCTTTTTATATATGGCAGGAGCCTCATGCTTTTGAAGCTCCTGCCAGTAGCGAAATTCCTATCAATGAACCTTGATAGCTGCATCAAAAAAGACACCCGTTAAGAGTGCCTTGATTAATTTTCAATG
>NZ_CAMYWM010000187.1 GCF_947302755.1 uncultured Anaerovibrio sp. | reverse complement strand
GTGTTATGGCACTCTTAAATTTTTAAAAAGTGGTCTTGACAGGGGGCCCATTATAAAACTCCGTGCAAAATCATATTTTGCACTACGCCCTTACACGAAATCTAAAGCTTTGAAAATGCCAATGTATCTATGCTAAAGCACCAACTAAACATATTTCATTTTTATTTTAATACATTACTGTACTCCAATCAGCAATAGACAATTTCATCAGCAATATCACATATTTTATCCACATTATGTGAGCTTAACAATATGGACATATTTTGTTTTTTATTTAACGAAAATAGAATATTCATTATAAGTCTGGCATTTCTCTCATCTAACATAGATACCGGTTCATCCAAAATAAGCAAGCGCGGCTGCACAAGAAGTGCGCGACATAACGCCATTCTTTGCAGTTCACCACCACTTAGCTGATGGGGAAACCTGTACAAATGCTCGTGGAATAAATGAACCATATTTAATATTTCATCAATTGATACTGTATTTAATGACACACCTCTATCTAATTCCCGATAAATATCAAACACCTCCAGCAAGCTCTTTCCCAAGGTCATTGATGGATCAAAGAAGTTCTCCGGATGCTGAGATATATACTGTACCTCACTACGAAATAATTTATTATCGCTATGGGAAAAATCACTGTAATCAACTACGCGTCCATCTCCGAAGGTATAGGTTATCTGTCCATTATCATACGCTAAAAGACGCAATAATATCTTAATAATTGTACTTTTGCCACTACCGCTATCCCCTCGCAGCCAGGTAATAGCCCCTTCTTTTACAACAAAGCTCAAACCTTTTAATACGGACTTTTTTTCACTTCTATTGCGTTGAACATAGTCCTTATATAAATTATCTACTTTCAACATAAAGCTTTCCTTCTTGCATCCTGATAATACAATGACATAATTTTTGTGCCAATTTCATATCATGGGTGATAATAATCATACTGCTGCCAGAGTTTTCATACATATTTTTTAAATTTTTTATGACTAACTGCCTATTGATCTCGTCTAAACCCTTAGTTGGTTCATCTGCAATAATCCATTGGGGTTTAATATAGGTCACCATGGCACATAATACACGTTGTAGCATTCCGCCACTTAATTCGTGAGGATAGCTTGACAATATTCTATCAATATCAGTAAAACCAAATCCCTCCAAAGCCGCCCCAGCCAATGAGTAAGCTACTCTATCAGCAAATAAATGACGTATACATGAGGCACGTACAACCCCTGCTCCTTCCAATGCATCCCTAATATGAGCATAAATTGTTTTCATCGGACTAAATGCTTCTTCTGGCAGCTGGGGAACCAACGCCATTATTTTCCCGTACATCTCCATACATTCTTCTGACGACATTGCCAACATGTTGTTGCATTCGTAAAGCACCTCACCGGAAGCCACCGCATTAGCTGGTAAGTCCCCTAAAATTGCCTGACCCAAAACCGATTTGCCACTGCCACTTTCACCAACCACTGCCGTTATCCTTCCAGTTGGAAATACACAATTACCCTGCTTTATAATATTTGTTAATTCACCATTTATATAAAAATCAATTGTTAAGTCTTTAATAACAATACTGCCTTTTTCCATCATTCAGGTCTCACCTCATTTTTATGCCAGCCAAAACACCTTTCAAGGTGTTTTCCTATGTTGTTTATGGATGAAACCAATAAAAAAATGCCGCAGCCTGGAATCAGAACCAAATATGGTGCACTACGATAATACAGCATGGAATCATTTATCATTACACTCCAATCAGGCGCTGGTGGCTGAATTCCCAATCCCAAAAAGCTAAGGCCTGCAATGGATAAAATACTGCGCCCTAAACGCTGCGTGCCCAACACCAGCATTATTCCACGTAAATTGGGCAAAATATGATGAAATATTATCCGCATGTCACCAGCACCAAGGCAAATCAAGCCTTCAATATACCCTGCCTGACGTATACGAATTACCTCAGCTCTTATAATGCGGGAAAAACCAGTCCAATTGGAAATCACTACTGCCAAAATCAGACCACCTATTCCCGGTCCCCAAAAACCGGCTATAGCTATCATGAGGCAAGTACCTGGTATGCCTTGAAAAATATTGCAAATTACATTATAAATCTTATCGGCGGTTTGCCCATAATATCCGACCAGCATACCAATAATTCCACCAGCTGTCATTGCTATTGACGTACACACCAACGAAAGTATTATTGTATTGCGGCTGCCCAGCATCATACGACTTAGCATATCCCTTCCCAATGCGTCAGTCCCTAGCCAATGTTCTGAATTGGGACTTTGTAGACGAATGGACATATCTGGTTGAAAAGGATTATATGGCATAATCAATGGAGCAGCTAAGCCAGACACAATAATACATAGAAGAACAAAAATACTTAGATATATGCTCCATTTACTATCTGACATTTTGGGCATTTATCTCACCTCTCCCGCAAATCCATTTTTGGATTTATGGCATACAATACAATATCTACGATACTATTTACCATAACATATACTATCCCTGTAAAAAGTACATACCCCTGCAACATCGGATAATCCCGAAAATGAATTGCCTCCAAGGCCATAGCCCCTAATCCGGGAATGGAAAAAATATATTCAATTACAACTGAACCACCTAAAATAGCCCCTGTATAGTTTCCCAACATGGCGATAACAGGCATAACTGCATTTGGAAGGGCATATTCCAATAATATTCTCTTACGACTCAATCCACGTAAACGGGCTACCTTACAGTAATACTTATCCAGTTCAAGAGCCAACTGGCGATTTAATACTTGCCCTATCATAACTGAAGATATTAAAGACATTGAAATAGTAGGCAAAACCAATCCTGATACATCAGTCAATCCACCTGACGGCATTATTCCCATAACCTCACAAAAGAAATAAACTAACATTATTGCAATGAGAAACCCTGGCACCGACAGGCAAACCTGACCATACAGTGACAGAAGCCTCCCTATACGACCATGACTATAGTAGTTAGAAACCAGACCATATAACAAGCTAAATAAGGTCGTCAAACCTATTGCTCCACAAGCAATTATAGTCGTATATGGTATTCGCATATATATTTCTTCTACTATTCCTCGTCCCGTATGGAAGGAATTGCCAAGATTACCATGCAAAACATTTATCAACCAGTGCAAATACTGAACCCAAAAGCTATCATCCAACCCAAGCTCTTGGCGTAGCTGGAGTCGTTCCCCCTCTGAAGCTACAGTCATACCACTTTGCTCCAAAATTATGTCCTCAGGATTTCCAGGAGTAATAAATACCAGAGAAAAGGTTATAAAGCTAATTCCAATTAGTACAGGAATCAACGAAATAATTTTATTTTTTATAAATTGTATGGTCTGAATGCTCATATTATTCCTTCACTGCTATCCTGTTCAAAGATACCCCGTAGGTACAGGCCTGATAGCCAGTCAACTTACGATTATATACCACAATATTTTCATCATAATACAGGGGTATTACAGGCAATTCATCAACGGAAATATCCTGAATTTCATCATATATATGCTTCCTCTGCTCTTTATCTACCGTAATTGACAATTGCTCCATTAACATGGGAACACGATTATTTACATAGCCCAATGAATTACTTTTATTTCTTCCCATATTCGGCATAAGGAAATAATTAAAAATAAATTGTGGATCACCATTAGGCAAGCCCTGTTGGCTTCTGGCAAGATTATACTCCCCTTTTTTTAATATATCCGTCATTACTGCATATTCCA
>NZ_CAMYWM010000186.1 GCF_947302755.1 uncultured Anaerovibrio sp. | reverse complement strand
CAGAGCAGGTATATTAAGGGATTGTTCCAGAATTTATGCTGGGAAAGTTGAGTAATATTAGTAATCGCGGGATTTTTTTACGTCGGATCGGGGGTGATGGCCACGGTGCAGTACATGTCCTATTATGATTCACCTTTGGGTAAGCTTTATATTTTGGCCCATGATAATGGGCTGACCCATATTATCTTTGAACGGGAAGAGGGCAATCAGCTTCCGGTGAATATTGGGGATATTGAATTTAACGATGATGTACCTGTTATACAGGATGCAAAATTATGGTTAAGCATTTATTTTAACGGTGGTAATCCGGATTTTATGCCTCCTTTGTCCATGGCTGGCACAGACTTTCGTATGGAGGTGTGGAACGTTATTAAGCAAATTCCCTATGGGCAGACCATGACATATGGTGAAATTGCCCGACTGGTGGGGGAAAAGCGGGGCAGGAGGGCTTCTGCCCAGGCCGTGGGCGGTGCTGTAGGCAGTAATCCTATTCCCGTTATAGTGCCCTGTCATCGGGTTTTAGGTGCAGATGGGGCCATAACCGGTTATTCCGGCGGCGTGGATAAGAAAAAATTCTTACTAGGGTTGGAAAAAATTAATTTCATTGAATAAAATGCAGCCTGTGTGTATGTGTGAGGCTGCTTATTAGGAGGAGTTTTTTATGAAGGTTTTGGTAATTAATGGCAGTCCAAAGGCCAATGGTAACACGGCAGTTGCCATAAATGAGATGAAGAAGCTTTTTGAGGCTGATGGCGTTGAGGTTGAGGTAGTCCATATCGGAAATAAGCCTATCAGGGGCTGCGTTGGCTGTTATTCCTGTGCAGAGAAGCTGCAATGCGTTTTTGATGACGAGGTAAATAAGACATCCAGACTCTTTGAGAAATGTGATGGCCTTGTGGTGGCTTCCCCGGTTTATTACGCCTCCCCTAACGGTACGGTATTATCCTTCCTTGATCGGCTGTTTATGAGCAGCAGGTTTGATAAAACCATGAAGGTGGGGGCTAGTGTGGCCGTGGCTCGTCGTGGCGGCTTGTCTGCCACCTATGATGCCCTCAATAAATATTTTGGTATTTCCGGTATGCCCATTGCCACCAGTCAGTATTGGAACAGCATTCATGGTGCAGCACCGGGAGAGGCGGAGCAGGATGGTGAAGGACTTCAGACCATGCGCACATTAGCCCGCAATATGATTTTCCTGATGAAGAGTATTGCCCTTGGAAAAGAACACTTTGGCCTGCCGGAAAAGGAAGCCTGGGAAAAGACCAATTTTGTAAGATAATATGCCAAGGTAATATTTATACAATACTAAAATAATGATTGAAAAGCACTAAAATAATATTTTTTAAAAACATAAAAAATGTTTTTAAAAGGTATTTTAATGATTTTTAAAAGTCAAAATAGTATTTAATTAATGTTATTATAACGCACTTCAATTGAGGTGCGTTTTATCTTATAACGCCATTGTTCAAATTTTTCTTCTTTAGAAGAAAAATCTTCCAATTAGCGTTTCAACGAGGCGGTCAGTGTCAGCTACTCAGCTTCGACTATTGTCTTGCTTTGTAGGACACTTTCGCATGGGACGTATTAACAAAGCATCGTTGCTGCTTTGATACGTCCGCACTGGGAGATATGTTCGCCAGCTGTTGTAGTTTGTTTACCCCACCTAAAGAGGTGGGGGACATCTTAAAGCTCGTTATAGGGGGAAAGGCTGTGGAGCAGGTATATTATATATTTGATGGTAAAAGCAGACAGTGGATAGAATGCCTGGACCCATGGGTGCAGGAGGATATTGAAGAGTTCGGCATTACTATTATTACGGACCAAATGAGTAATGGAAGCACAGGTGAAAATAAGGCCGGAAAATCAGGAAAATCCCTACTTGCTTATGCAGATGTACAGGATTTCAGCAACAGATACAGCTGTATATATAAAAAGGCGGCGGGCAGGTGGCGTATCCAGCTGTATAAGCCGCAAAAAACAGCAATAGTGCTGGTGGATGTGTTTACGGTTATGGCCAGCCGTGAAGGAGTCCAGCTCCATACCAGGGGGAGTAAACAGTATTCCCTGCGGCTGGATTATGGCAAATGGCAGTATTCAGCCATTCCCTCCAAGTCAGACCAGGTGGAATCCGGTGGCAGCTTTTTTAACTATAAATATGATTGGACAGATGAGGGCTTTGATTTTTCCGTGGAAATTCCCCGAATAGTTGTTGATAGGGTGATGACATTTTTAAAGGAATGCTCTCAGGAGGAATTTGGCTTTACTCCCTCGGTGCCGGGTAATATTCCCGGTGCCCGTCTGCTAAAATATTTTACATTATATCCCTTGGATGCAAATGTGGGCTGGTATGTGGACATGCTGGGCTATGATTTTGCCAGACAGGTAACCCGTTCCAATGACACCAATTTTTCATTGATTTGTGATTACCTTAAGCTGCCCAAAAGCAAAGGCCTCCAACGGGCTTATCGGGAGAATGGACGGGTTTTGTTGCTTTGCTTCTTTTTAATGAAGATTGGCATTCAGGACCAAAATCTTTGGCCTGTATTTTTTGATTTACAGGTCTTGATGGGCAATGGACTGGAAAAATACGGAATTGACCGGTCAGGTAATTTATATCGGAGGCAGGGCAGTACCCTTTGGTATTGGTGGGGAGGAATCGATGTTTATCAGATAAATTATTGGTGGCAGGAGCAGAGTGAAGAGATAAAACAGGAATATGACCCAAGGTATGTGGGCTGGCAGCTGCTGGTAAAATGGTTATTTGAAAAATGGGAGCCCCATCGCTGTGCGGAAATATTAAGGGATGCTCTAAAGTGTGACAGCTATCAGGTGGTGGACTGTCTCCGTATGTGGTTTCAAAGCTATACCAAGGATGAATTGAACAGGGAGTTTATCCAGGGAATATATCGGACCGGGTTTTCCGAAGAGACCCACAATTTGTGGATGGCTGAAGTAAGACGCCAACAGGCCGCCCTGAATGAAGAATATCGTCGGTCAAAGGAGGCTAAAAAGAAGGACTATATGAATATAGAATTTGTCCTCACCAAGGGGGACCTGCTGAAGGAAGAGGATACACCCCAGGGCCGGTTCAAGGTGGCCAGAAGCGGCCGGGAGCTCTTTGAGCTTTCAGAAAAATTCCATAATTGTGTGTTCTATCTCTATACGGAAAAAATGCAGCGACGTGATTGTATTATCTATTATTTGGAAAAGGAGGGAGCTCCTGTAGCCTGTATCGAGGTGGCAAAGGGAATAATCACCCAGGCCCTGGGGGATCATAACCATATACTTACCAGTGAAATAAAGGATGCGGTTATTGATTGGGGTATCAGACACAATCTGGAATTCAAGCCTGACAGATAAGATAAACGAATGTTTTTAAGATAAAAAACATTAAATAAAAGTATAATTAAAACTAAATAAATATTAAATTAGCACATAATAAACGGTAAATAAACATTAAAATAAAATTAAAATATACCCAAAGAAAATAGCCACAAGTAGTTAATTTGGAATGCGGAATGCGAAATTAAGATTAATGCGGAATGCGGAGTGCGTAATTCGGTATTAAGCCTTCCCCCCTTGCAATTAATTCGGAATGCGTAATTCGGAATTAAGCCTTCCCCTTGCGACGCGAATGCAATGAGTTAGTCTCGTAGGGGAGGGAAGCCCTTTCAGGACTAGCTTCGCGTCGGTGTCAGCCTTTTAGGCTGACGGATGAGGTGTTCCTGAAGGGGGAATGGCCGGGGATATTTGCTTTCACACGACAGAG
>NZ_CAMYWM010000185.1 GCF_947302755.1 uncultured Anaerovibrio sp. | reverse complement strand
GGGCGCACTCTAATGGGTGAAAGTCCCTAACCAGCCCTAATAGCGGGAATGGTATGGCGAGCGGCATTAATGCTGAACCAAATACTTTCGGATAAAGAAATAGCCAGCCAAGGGTACATACCCATGACCAGCTATTATCTGCATATTTGTGAAAACTAGAGAACCGCCGTGTACCGAACGGTATGCACGGTGGTGTGAGAGGTCGGAGGATTTATTTAAATCCTCCTCCTACTCGATGTTATGTAGTGTTATTTAGTTATCAAAGTAATTAGTTTAATTATGTCATTTCTATATTTAATTTAGTCATATATTACAAAAATGACTAAATTAAAACTATTGACGGCTAAAATGAAATGGATTATGATTAATATAGATTAACTTTATCATAGTTGTGGTAGGTGATAATAGTTGATTGAAATGAGGTAGTCAAATGAAAGCTTATAGTTATAAAGAAAAATGGGAGAATTTGCTAATTCCTGAGATTGTAAAAAAACTTACAATTATCAATGAGTTTAAAGGGGAACAGCGACTATTTATTGAGGCTCATAAGGATGAATTAAAAGAGCTATTTGAGCTGGCCAAAATTCAAAGTGCAGAAGCCTCTAACAGAATAGAAGGGATTTTTACAGTTGATGACAGACTAAAAAATCTGGTACAACAAAAGACTACTCCGCGTAATAGGGATGAGTCAGAGATAGCTGGTTATCGGGATGTTCTTAATACTATCCACGAAAGTTATGATTATATACCGATTAATGTTAATTTTTTCCTGCAATTACACAGGGATTTATATAAGTATATCGGCAGTGTTGATGGTGGCGTTTTTAAGACCTCAGACAATATTATAAGGGAAATAGATGAAAATGGTAATGAGAAAATAAGATTTAATCCAGTGCCTGCCTGGGAAACACCGGAAGCATTGGAAGAATTGTGCAAGGCTTTTAAAGAGGCTATGGATGATGTCGATCCATTGATTTTAATGGGAATGTTTATCCTGGATTTTTTGTGTATTCATCCCTTTAATGACGGTAATGGACGAATGAGCAGATTGCTTACATTGCTATTGCTTTATAAGTCAGGATTTATCGTAGGGAAATACATTAGTATAGAAAAGATTATTGAAGAAACAAAAGAAACATATTATGAAGCTCTACAAGATAGCTCTATAGGTTGGCACGAAAATACCAATGATTATAAGCCTTTTGTAAATTATATGCTGGGAGTAATAGTTGCTGCTTATAGAGAATTTGAATCAAGAGTAAAGCTGGTAGCAAATGCTAAACTTTCTAAGCCAGAGAGAATTCGGGAAATAATAAAAGCGCATATAGGTACTATAACGAAAGCTGAGCTTTTAGAAACAAATCCAGATATTAGTGATACAACAGTACAGAGGACTTTGGCAGAGCTCTTGAAAAATAATGAGATAAAGAAAATCGGCGGAGGCCGCTACACAAAGTATGTGTGGAATGTGGAGGATTAATAATATGATTACTGGTGAATTAAAAAACAAGATAGATGGACTTTGGGATATATTTGCAGCTGGTGGACTGGTAAATCCCCTTGAGGTTATTGAACAAATTACATACTTGATGTTTATCAGGGATTTGGATGATGTGGACAACAAGCGGGAAAAAGAAAGTGCCATGTTGGGTCTGCCATACAAGAGTATCTTTGCTGATGATGTGAAAATAGGGGACCGCTCTATAAATGGAAAACAGCTTAAATGGTCCGTATTCCACGATTTTCCAGCGGGCAGAATGTACACTGTAATGCAGGAGTGGGTATTTCCTTTCATCAAAAATCTACATGGGGATAAAAACAGTGCCTACAGCAAATATATGGACGATGCTATTTTTAAATTGCCAACACCGCTTCTGCTATCCAAGGTGGTTGACTCATTGGATGAAATATATGAGCTGATGAATGCCAACCAATCTATTGATGTTCGTGGTGATGTTTATGAATATCTCTTGAACAAGATTGCCTCAGCTGGCAGAAATGGCCAGTTCAGGACCCCTAGACATATTATCCGTATGATGGTAGAGATGGTGGACCCTAAGGCTGATGATATAATATGTGATCCTGCCTGTGGTACTTCCGGATTCTTGGTATCTGCCGCAGAATATTTAAAAGAAACAAAGAAAGAAGAAATATTTTTCAACAAAGCTAAAAAAGACCATTACATGAATACCATGTTTAATGGCTTTGATATGGATAGAACCATGCTTCGCATCGGTGCTATGAACATGATGACCCATGGTATTGATAATCCGTTTATTGAGTACCGTGACAGCTTATCTGACCAAAATGAAGACAAGGAAAAGTATTCCCTTATTTTGGCTAATCCACCATTTAAGGGGAGTCTTGATGCGGATGCAGTATCTGCGGACTTACTGAAGGTATGTAAGACCAAGAAAACAGAGCTGCTGTTTTTGGCATTGTTCTTACGAATGTTAAAAGTAGGTGGCAGATGTGCCTGCATAGTTCCGGACGGTGTATTGTTTGGTTCCTCCAAAGCACATAAGGCTATTCGTCAGACTATCGTAGACGAAAATCGCTTGGAAGCAGTTATTTCCATGCCGTCTGGGGTATTTAAACCTTATGCCGGAGTGTCCACGGCTATCCTTGTTTTTACCAAGACAGGCCACGGCGGAACAGATAAGGTATGGTTCTACGATATGACAGCAGATGGTTTTAGTCTGGATGATAAGCGCACCCCAGTAAATGAAAATGATATTGCGGATATTATCAAGCGGTTTAAGAACTTAGACGGGGAAGCTGATAGAAAACGTACAGATAAATCATTTTTGGTACCGAAAAAGGATATAGAGAACAACGATTATGACTTGTCCATAAATAAATACAAGGAAATAGAGTATGTACCAGTGGATTATCCGCCTACCAGTGAAATTATGGCAAATATAAGAAGCCTTGAGGCTGAAATTGCCAAGGAGCTGAATGGGCTAGAAAAGTTGTTGAAATGAATAGGTGATATTTAAGGAGAAGAAATGGAAAATAAGAATATAATAAACAATGCTTTGGTAAATATAGAGGTACCAGATTGTGTAGATGCAACACTAAAGAATTTGGCAGACAAACCAAGTACAACGTTAGGACAGATTTTATCGGATTGTGTATTTTTAGTTTTCGGAGGGATAAGTCAAAAAGCTGCTTTGAAAAGAGTAGAATATAATCACGAATTAAATGTATTTACCAAAGAATTAGAGAATAAAATTAAACAGATACCTGATAATAAAAGATTAGAACCTAATGTTCATGTCGTGTGTACAGCTTTGGAGAATATGAAATATTGTGTTGAGGAACCAGAATTACGCCAGTTGTTTTCTTCACTAATAGCCAATTCGATAAATAAAGACAGGGTAAGTGAGGTTCATCCATCCTATGGTGAAATAATAAAACAGTTGACACCCTTTGATGCAATAGTCTTTGATTGGTTAAATCAACAGGAAATAATACCTGCAGTAAAAATGAAAATAGACTTTAAAGATAATATGAGGTTTATTTTTGGGCATTATTTATATTTGAAAACTAATTTTGGTAATAAAGATAAGCTGCTGATTACATTAGATACTTTATCGCGTCTTAAATTAATTGATTTAGATTTTGAAACGCAGTTTGCTGACAAAAATGTTTATGAATGCATTATAGGTAGCGATGATTTCAAAAACGATGTAAGAGAAACTAAAAAACATATTAAAGAAGTGCATAAAATATCAAATTGCTATGGTTCAGTTGAAATTACCAGCTTTGGTAAACATTTTTATAGAGCTTGTA
>NZ_CAMYWM010000184.1 GCF_947302755.1 uncultured Anaerovibrio sp. | reverse complement strand
AGCTAAAGCTTTTCTGAACCACGCGACTATCGCGTGGTTTTCTTTATACAAAAAATGCGGCTGATAATTTGTTCAGTCGCATTTTTATCTGCCTGGATAAACCAGCTTAGTTATTTCCGTGGCCATGTCCTGGAGGCCTACCTGCCGTTCCACGGCACCCATATTAAAGGCCGCCTTTGGCATACCATACACCACGCAGGTGGCTTCGTCCTGCCCCAAGGTCCGGGCACCGGCCTGACGCATAGCCAGCAGCTTGGCCGCCCCATCTACCCCCATACCAGTAAGGATAACCCCTACAGCCTTGTTGCCAATCACCTTGGCCACAGACTCAAAAAGCACATCCGCCGAGGAAAGCACACCATGTATCCGTTCACCGGCCTTACAATGAATACAGATAGAGGACGGCGAGCCGGTTATTGACATGTGCTTATCACCAGGGGCAATATAAATGGTATTTGGCTTGGCGTATTCCCCTTCCATCGCTTCCTTTACGGTAAGCTCACATTCCTTGTCCAATCGGGCCGCAAAGAGCCTGGAAAAGGTGGCACTTATATGCTGTACCACCATTACCGGAGGCAACGGCGGCTTAAGATTGGCCAAAATCTCAGAAAGTGCTTCTGTACCACCGGTGGATGAACCAATGGCTATAAGGCTGCACCAGGTCGATGGAATAGTGGTATATGCTTCTATATTTTCTGATATCTTACTGGCAAACAAGAAATCACATCCTTGAATTGGTCCGATGCTGACAGGTGAAAACACATGCTCACCCTTGATTGGGAGCATAGCCTACATATCTGCAAATCAATACAACGAATCGAGTATCCAGTTTAACTGAGGGAATCCAGCTTCATGATAGTTTCCTCTATCTTCTCCCTGTCTGTGTTCTCTTCAGCGAAAATAAGATTAAAAATCCTAAGCAGAGTTTCACCATCGTTTTGTATAGCTTCTATATATCCACTAACATCCTGTCCGGCCTTCGCTGCTTCCTTGGCGGCCTTGGACTGCTCTATAACATTCATCAAAGGCCCCCGGGCCACCTCATTAAGCTGACGGCTCATAGCCTTAACAATTTGACGTTCCTTCTCGTAAAGATTTTTCTCAAGCTGATGCTGCTTGTCCATATTCTTAAAGGCAAGGACAATTTCATCGCTGGAGTCCAGTACCTTCAACGCCTCCACCTGTCCATAGTGAATTTCCTCATCAAGCGTGAACCGATAGGAAAAGCTGTAGGACATCTGCCGGGAAAATATACTTCGCAGGCTGGCTATGGTAAGTATCGGTTCAAAGAGACGCTGATCCTCATACATAACCAACTTACGGACATAGGCGTATATGTTGGTCTCATAGCTGCCCTGGTGAAACTGCTCACCGAATTTTTCCCGAACATACCTGGCCATACGGTAGCTGCGAATCTCACCAGAGGTCAGATTAACATAATACACCCCTTGATAGCTATAGCACAAAGCATCAATAATTTTATTACCAAGTTCCATATCGGAACGAAGCTCCACCGTATTTGGATTATTGTCCCTATTCACGATAGATACACCCTTTCATACTACACTACTTCAATTATACAGGAGTATTTATGTAAGTACAATATGTAAATGAATAGGTTAAAAACAATTTCAATAATTTACCTGCTAAGATTGGGACTTTAGCACCTTATCTGGGACTATAGTCTTATTTCTTCCATTGTAATGACCAATACCTAAAAATTCCCCTGCGGCATATACTCTAAGCAGTTCATTATCCTGCAGGGAGGGTCCCTCAACCAAAGTCCTATCATCAGAGGACAAGCCGTTGCAAAAAGCCTTCTGCCGCTTCGGATTAATATCATACCGCCTTATATGGCTGATATACACCTCCGGCTTCAGCAGGGCCCTGTCCCCCAGCTCCTGAAGCTCCTCCACGGAAACCGTCTGGCCAAGCTGGAATTGTCCCACAGCAGTCCTGATCAAAAATGACATGGTGGAGGGTATCCCCAGGGCCCGGCCCATATCCTGACACAGGGACCGGATATAGGTGCCCTTGGAGCAATCCACATCAAAGAGCAGCCTCTTGCCTGCAGCATCCCTGTCCAACAGCTGAATGCCATGTATTTCCACCTGTCTGGAGGGAATATCCACCGCAATACCCTGACGAAGCAAATCACAGGCCCGACGGCCATTTATTTTGATGGCTGAATGGGCCGGCGGCACCTGAACTATTGAGCCGGTAAATTCCCTGAACACCTGCTCCACCTGATCCCAGGTAGGCACAGCGAAGTCATCCAGCCGCTCCACCACCCTGCCGGTATCATCACCGCTGTCGGTTTCCACCCCCAGGAGCATCTCCGCCCTATATGACTTACGTACATTATCAAGGTATTCAATCAGACGGGTTGTCCGCCCCACAGCAATGGGCAGTACACCTGCCGCCCCGGGGTCCAGGGTACCGGCATGACCAACGTGCTTCTCATGTAACACCCGACGGACCAGTCCCACCGCATCATGGGAGGTCATACCCGGTGGTTTTAGGAAATTAATAAAGCCTTCCATAAATCACAATTATCCTTATTTTGACAACGATTGCTCAATTTCGTTTAATATTTCTGCTTTGGCCGCCTCAAAGGATTTTTCCAAGGTACAGCCCGCAGCCCGAATGTGACCACCACCGCCCAGACGGGCAGCAATCCGGGCCACATCAGTCTGCTTTGACCGCATGCTGACACGGCATTTTTCCGGCTCAACGGCCTTCAGCAAGAGAGCTACATCTACACCATCAATGACCCGTATCCAAGGACTCCGTAAGCTCATGATTCAGGAACAGACCGGCTACCCGTCCATCAGCGTGCAGCTCCACGGTCTGGAGGGCCCTGGCCATTCCCTGGACCACAGCATAATCCTTGGTCTCAATAGCCTCAGAAACCTTTTCCGGTCTGACCCCGCATTCCAGCAGCTCGGCAGCCGCCCGCATAGTATGGGGAGTGGTATTGGAATACCTGAAATACCCTGAGTCAGTAGCCAAGCCTGTATAAATAGCGGTGGCAGAGTTTATATCAAACTCTACCCCCAATTCCTTGCCCAATTCATAAATAATTTCCGCCGTAGCGGCACTTTTGGCATCCAAATAGAGAAGGTCAGCCTTATGGTCATTGGTGCCATGATGATCAATATTTATAATTGGGGCCTTGCATTTTTCAGTTACGCTGCCCACCCGGTCCAGGCTGGCATCCAAAATAACCAGATAATCTGCTTCATAGCAATCCTTCTCCGGCTTTTCGATGGTATCTATTCCCGGAAGAATGCGGAGAAACTTTGGCAGGTCATCATCAATGAGAACCTGTACCTGCTTCCCCAGCTTTTCCAGCATAAACTTCAATCCCAGACAGGAGCCGATGGCATCCCCGTCCGGATTGACATGGGCGGTCAATACCAGACGGCGGGCTGCCAGCAGCTTGTCTGCTGTTTCCTTTAGTGAAATATTCATAATATCATCCCTGCTCCTGCTCCCGTTCAATCTGCAAAAGCAGCTTCTGAATGTGATCGCTGTAGTCCAATGATTTGTCCAGAACGAATTTCAATTCCGGGGTAACCCGCAGTCTAATGCGATGGCCTACCTCCCGGCGGATAAAGCCGAGAGAGCTGTTCAGCCCCTTCCAGGTATCCTCCATCTGCTTGTCATTGCCCATGATGCTGACAAACACCTTGGCAATGCTCAAATCCCGGGGAACCTCCACCTGAGTGACGGTAACGAAGCCAATCCGGGGATCCTTAAGCTCCTGGAGGATAATCTGGCTGATTTCCTGCTTCATTAGCTCCTGAATTTTTTCAATACGAAGCTGACTCATATAAAGCCTG
>NZ_CAMYWM010000183.1 GCF_947302755.1 uncultured Anaerovibrio sp. | reverse complement strand
CTCCCCATGGAACATCGACCTCAATCTCACCGGCTTTGCCGGCAAGAAGCAGGGCTTCATGGGTGGCGTATCCGTAGCCTATGTATTCTAAGCTGACAATTTAATAGCCAAAATATAAATGGGCTGTCGCCTGATGATGAAAAATCATCAAATGGGGCAGTCCATTTTTTGCTAGATATCTTATGGCGGTAAAAGCCCTTGGTACTGGGGACTCCCTTTGGAGTCCCTTTTTGCTTGGTGGGGACCTAAAAAATATGTAGCTATTTTCGCCAACTATATGGTATACTATCAAAGTTAAAAGGTATAAAGAAGATTACAGGAGGAAAAACTTAATGCAGAGTTTTGAGATGCAGTTAGGCGGCCGCACCTTTACTGTTGAAGCCGGTAAGATGGCCAAGCAGGCAAATGGTGCTGTTTTGGTGCGCTATGGTGAGACTGTTGTTTTGGTTACAGCTACGGCTTCCGATGAGCCAAGGGAGGGTGTAGACTTCTTCCCTCTGACTGTTGATTATGAAGAGAAGATGTACGCCGTTGGTAAAATTCCAGGCGGTTTTATAAAGAGAGAGGGGCGTCCGGGTGAGTCGGCTATTTTATGCAGCCGGCTGATTGACCGTCCTATCCGTCCGCTGTTTCCTGAGGGATATCGTAATGATGTTCAGATCGTGGCTACGGTTATGTCTGTAGAGCATGACAACGCTCCGGAGATTGCGGCTATGATCGGTGCATCCTGTGCCCTGACTATTTCTGATATTCCTTTCCTTGGTCCTATAGCCGGTGTGCGGGTAGGCCGTGTGGATGGTCAGTTTGTTATTAATCCTACCGTTGAACAGCGGGAGAATTCTGATTTGAATTTGACCATTGCCGGTTCCCGTGACGCAGTTATGATGGTTGAGGCCGGTGCTAACGAGCTGCCGGAGGAGGTTATTCTCGAGGCCATTCTCTTTGGTCATGAAGAAATCAAAAAAATCGTTGCCTTCCAGGATGAAATTCAGAAGGCTTGTGGCAAGGAGAAGCGGGAGGTTAAGCTGTTTGCTGTTCCTGAGGAGCTGGAGAAGGCAATCCGGGAATACGCTACCGATAAGCTGGATCAGGCTGTACGTAACCCTGACAAGCTGGCCCGTGATGAGGATATTTCCAATGTTAAGGCTGAGGCTTTGGAGCATTTCCTGGAGCTTTATCCTGATTCCATTAAGGAAATTCCGTATATGCTGCACAAAATCGTCAAGGAAATCGTTCGCCGGATGATTACCAAGGAGAAGATTCGTCCTGATGGCCGTGAGGTTGAGGAGGTTCGCCCGGTAAGCTGTGAGGTAGGCATTCTGCCTCGTACCCATGGTTCCGGCCTCTTTACCCGTGGTCAGACCCAGATTTTGACGGTCACTACCCTGGGCTCCCTGGGAGACGAGCAGGTGCTGGATGGCCTGGGTGTGGAGACCTCCAAGCATTACATTCATCAATACAATTTCCCTGGCTATTCCGTAGGTGAGGCCCGTCCGGTACGTGGTCCCGGGCGGCGTGAAATCGGCCATGGAGCCTTGGCAGAGAGAGCACTTGTGCCTGTTCTTCCTTCCACCGAGGAATTCCCATACACTATCCGCATGGTATCCGAGGTGTTGGAATCCAACGGGTCCAGCTCCATGGGCTCTGTTTGCGGCAGCACCCTTTCACTGATGCACGCCGGTGTGCCTATTAAGCGTCCTGTATCCGGTGTAGCCATGGGATTGGTCAAGGATGGGGAGGATTATACCATTCTTACCGATATTCAGGGTATGGAGGATGCCCTGGGGGACATGGACTTTAAGGTAGCCGGTACCACTGAAGGCGTTACTGCTATTCAGATGGATATTAAGATTAAGGGGATTTCCCGTGATATTTTGTCTGCTGCCCTGGCACAGGCCAAGCGGGGACGTGCATTTATCCTTGGCAAGATGCTGGAGTGCATCCCTGAGCCTAATAAGGA
Organism: uncultured Anaerovibrio sp.; assembly: GCF_947302755.1. Lineage (GTDB taxonomy): Bacteria > Bacillota > Negativicutes > Selenomonadales > Selenomonadaceae > Anaerovibrio. Next base: position 1,923 of record NZ_CAMYWM010000183.1, on the reverse strand, counting down.
GCTGAGCAAGTATGCTCCTCGTGTAACCACTATGCAGATTAAGCCTGACAAGATTCGTGAGGTTATTGGACCTGGCGGAAAGGTTATCAAGAGAATTATTGATGAGTGCGGTGTCCAGATTGATATTGATGATGATGGCACTGTCCGCATTTCCGCTACCAGCGTGGAGGCTTCCGAGGCTGCAGTAGCCTGCATCAACGAAATCGTCCGCGAGGTGGAGGTAGGCGAGGTTTATATGGGTAAGGTTACCCGTATCATGAACTTTGGTGCCTTCGTCGAGCTGTTGCCGGGCCGTGAGGGCCTTTGCCACATTTCCCAGCTGGATAAAAAGCGCGTCGAGAAGGTTGAGGATGTTGTAAATGTAGGTGACGAGCTGGAAGTCAAGGTTACTGAGATTGACCAGAAGGGCCGTGTAAACGTATCCCATAAGGTTCTCCTGTAAATAAATGGTGCCCGTCTTGCTTTTAGTGAGGCGGGCATTTTTTGGAGTTTTGGATTATGCGAGAAAGAAAAAAGACGATATCTGAGCTGTTAAGACGTTATCTGCTCTATGCCCTGGGAATTATTTTAATGGCCTGTGGTATAGCTGTTTTAATAAAGGCAGAAATGGGTGTGGCACCGATGGTAACCCTGCCCTATACCCTTTCCTTAATCGTAAATGCTCTGACTGTGGGAACCTGGGTAGGCTTGTTTAATTTCTCCGGCCTGTTGGGACAGCTGATTATACGTAGGGGACGGATAAAAAAGCAGGCAATAGTGATGCAGGTTATTACAGCAGTATCCCTTGGTGTGTTTACGGATATGGCCCTGGATTGGCTTTCCGGCTTTCACCCGGTATCCCATCTGGGGAGGCTCTTGTCCTGCTTTATCAGCAGTGGATTAATGGGCACCAGCCTGTATTGCTGTGTTATTTCCGGAGTTGCCATGCTGCCGGTGGATACACTGCTCAGACTGCTGGGGGCCATCTATCACCGGAAATTTTCCACCATGCGGATGGCCTCTGACGTAACCCTGTCTGTGGCCTCCGGTATTTTGGGGCTTATCTTTTTGAATAATCTGGGCGGTGTCCGTGAAGGTACCATTATCGTTGCAGTATTTACCGGTCTTGTGTTAAAGCTGTTCATGAACCACATGCGGTGGTTTACCTATATTTTACTGCCGGAAAAGCGGTTGGCTGACATATCATCGGTGCTGGAGGATGACATTTCCGAAAAGCATTTTGTATTGACCGTATCCCATGAATATGGCAGCGGCGGTCATTCCATTGCCAGGCGGATAGCCCACGAATTGAATTTACCATATTACGACAGCGATATTATTCAAATGGCCGCTGAAAACAGCGAATTTGCCTATAAATACCTGGAGGAGCATGGTGACCGGGTTACCAGCAATGCCCTCTACAGCCTATATGAGTGGTATACCTCCTCCTATGACAAGGATGAGGAATTGACCCAGGAGCAGGTATACAGGATAGAGGCCCAGGTCATTCAGGATATAGCTGCCAAGGATTCCTGTGTTATCGTGGGAAGGCTGGCCAATTATGTCCTGAAAAATCATAAAAATTCCCTGCATATCTTTATAACGGCTGATAAACAGGAGCGTATCACGCGGGTCATGCGCAAGGAAAAGATTGACCAGCAACGGGCAGCAGGGGAGATTATCCGCCATGATGAAATGCGGGTGGCTCACTGCCGTCAGTTCTCCGATGAAGCATATGGGGATGGCAGCAGCTATGATATTACCATTAAATCCAGCAAATACGGGGTTGATCGGACGGCAGCCATTCTTCTGCAGCTTATCAGGGAATTTAGGCTCATTCAGTTTTAACCCCACGCTATCAGGTGTTTTTCTCCCTCTTCTTAGGTGAGGGAAAAGCCCCCATAGCGGTCAGTGTCAGCTGCTCAGCTAAGACCATGGTCTTGC
>NZ_CAMYWM010000182.1 GCF_947302755.1 uncultured Anaerovibrio sp. | reverse complement strand
TCAACTAAATTCAGATGGAGTTAAAACTCCACCTGAATAAGTTATCATTTTATCAAAACACAATATCCCCCATTAATAAACAGCAAAATAATTTTTTGACGATATCATTTAGTAACCGACCGGATTATGGCCTCGGCTACTTCTTTTATGGTCTTTCTTTTGGCCATGCTGTATTTTTGGATGCGCTTAAAGGCCTCAGCTTCGCTGATATTGTGGGCATCCATCAATATTCCCTTGGCCCGGTCCAGCAGCTTGCGCATTTCCAGTGTATCCTTTACCTTGAATAATTCATCCTCCAGTCCCTGCAGCTCCTGATAGCGGGACATGGCCACCTCGATGGTGGGAAACAGATTGGCTTCCTGTACCGGCTTTACCAGATAGGCCAATACCCCGGCCTCCGTGGCCCGCTTCACGATTTCCGGCTGACTGAAGGCGGTGAGCAGTACCACCGGGGCGATTTTTTCCCTGCTGACGATTTTGGCGGCCTCAATACCATCCATCTCCGGCATTTTTACGTCAAAAATACACAAATCTGGCTTGAATTTTTTAGCCAGCTCTACTGCCTTGCGGCCATTTGGGGCCTCGCCTACCACCTCATGGCCGGCCTCCTCCAGCAGCTCCTTCATATCCATCCGGATTAACGCTTCATCATCAGCAATGAGAATTTTCAAGGGATTCATACTTACTCTCCTCCCACACTACTTACTGGTATATGCAAAATACAATGGGCTCCGTGATCATTTTTAAATTCAAGACTGCCGCCGATATCATCCTGAACCAGGGTTTTTATTATCTGCAGCCCCAATGATTTTGCCTGCTTCATATTAAAATTATCCGGCAGCCCTATACCATCATCATACAGCTCTATTATATATTCCTTTTCATAAATGGCCGTCCGCAAGCCGATAACACCGTGACTGCGGCCCACAAATCCATGCTCAATGGAATTTAAAATCAATTCATTGATTATTACCGCCAGATTACTGGCATTCTTGGAGGGCAGAACCACCTCCGGACCCTCTATTTTACTGGTAAGCTGGAAGTCCTGCTCCACCATATTGGGTACCACCCGCTCAATAATTCCCCTGGTAACCTCATTTACATTTATTTCCTCCCTGTCGTGCTGGGACAAAAACTCATGGGCCACTGCCATACTAAGAATACGGTTGGTGCTTTCCTGTAATGCCGCCTTTACCTCCGGGGAGCTGGACCGCCGCCCCTGTAACCGCAGCAGGCTGGCTATGGTTTGCAGATTATTCTTTACCCGATGATGGATTTCCTGAATAACCGCCGTCTTTATCTTGATTTCCCGTTCCTTTTTACGGACCTCCGTCACATCAGCCAGTAGAAGAATGCGTCGCTGCAATACCCCGGCTTCCTCCAGCTTAATATCCCGCTGGAGAAGAATCATGTCCCCTATCTGAATTTCCTTTTCAAAGGGCCGGCTGCTGTCAATGGTTTCCCGGTGCAGCATGGCACTGATTTCCCGGTCAGGCAGGCGGGCCCCCAATAAATGATTTATGCCCAGGGCCCGATAAATACGCTTAGCCGACAGATTAACATAGGTGATGCGGTTTTTGTTGTCGGCAATCACCACCCCTGTACCGGCAAAAATAGGAGTAAAAATATCCACGTCAATGTTCCGCTTGGAATATTGCATCAGCCGCTCTGCCGTGTCCAGCAGCTGATAGTAATTGCTGCCGGAGGCATATTCCTTGCTGGTCTCCAGGGTGATGACACCGATTATTTCATTACCCTCCTTAACAGGATAGGCATACATATCCAAGGTCATGCCCAGCCGCCATTCCCGGCGGCCATGAATGGACTTTTCCTTATGGAAAACATAGGCCACCAAGGGCTCCATCTGGGCCTGCACCACACTGCCCACCTGGGGCAGCTCCACCTGACTGTAAAATGTGTGGGGCTTATGATGCTTCATCACCATATACTCATCTGCCTGCTTTGTCTTCACGTATAACAGAAGGTGAGCATGGGCAAAATCCGCAATAAAGCCAAAGCAGCTGCTCATGCGCCGCAGCAGCTCAATCTGCACCGCCGTCAAATTGGTATGCTGTCTATATATGGACGTGTCTGTTTCATACTTAGTGTAACTGCTCATAATATTCTCCCCATAAGCTTGTATAAACAGCCCTACCCGCCGGGAAAGGGGGCCTCAATGGCCATACCGATGCCACCGCTTCTAAAGCACCCCCTCCGGGGAAAGGGGACCGTCGAAGTCGGCGAAGAGATTACAAATCGGTTAATGCCAGTCCCGGCACGGCATTAAGATACAAATCAGAATACCTTCCCGCCAAGGACTGATAATAGCCCCGACAGCCAATCATGGCCGCATTATCGGTACAAAGAATCTTATCCGGGAAGAAAAATTTAATGTTATTCCTGGCCGTTACCTCCCGAAGGCGACGTTCCAAGGAGCTGTTGGCCGCCACCCCACCGGCCAGCACCAGGGTATCACAGCCCCTTTCACGGACTGCATCCAGGGCTTTGGATAACAGCACCTCAATAACCGTATGCTGAAAGGAGGCCGCCACATCTGCCTTGTTTACCTCTATTTTCTTCAGCTTCATGCTGTTCAGGTAGTTAAGCACCGCCGATTTTAACCCGCTGAAGCTAAACTCATAATTTCCCTTTTCCTGTAGGGCCTTGGGAAAATCAATGGCCAGTGGATTTCCCTCCTGGGCCAGCTTATCTATCTGGGGACCTCCCGGATATGGGAGCCCCATTACCCGGGCCACCTTATCAAAGGCCTCCCCTGCCGCATCATCTCTGGTCTGGCCCATAAGGCTGAAGGAATTATAATCCTTTACATGAACCAGGGAGGTATGACCGCCGGAAACCACCAAAGCCATAAAGGGCGGCTTTAATTCCGGCGCACTGAGGAAATTGGCAAAAATATGTCCCTCCAGGTGATTAACCCCAATAAGCGGTACCCCCAGAGTAAAGGCCAGGGCCTTGGCCGCCGATACCCCTACCAATAAAGCACCCACCAGCCCCGGGCCGTAGGTTACTGCCACCTGGTCAATATCCTTCAGGGTAATCCCGGCCTTGGCCAGCGCCTCATCAATAACCGGCATTACATTTACAATATGCTTACGGGAAGCAATCTCCGGTACCACTCCCCCAAATTTCCGATGAATGGGAATCTGGGTGGCGATGATGTTGGACAGTACGGTCCGACCGCCCACCAGCACCGCCGCCGAGGTCTCATCACAGCTGGACTCAATGGCCAGCGTAATAATCTTATCTTTATCCTTATTTTCTTCGTTCAAAAAAACACCTCATCCGTCAACTGCGTTGCCACCTTACCCACAAGGGAAGGCTATCTTAATTTACTCAGTACCCGTTATCAATTAACTAAATATGAGTATTCCACATTATTTCCGCATCCTCCACCGGGCTGGTATAATATTTCGGTCTTTGCCCCACACTCTTAAAGCCCAGTCCCTCATAGAGCTTAATGGCAGGCGTATTGGACACTCTGGCCTCCAGGGTCATGGCCGTAACGCCTTTGGCCTTTACTACCTCAATCAATTTCAGCAGCATCTGCCGTCCAATGCCCTGACGACGATAGGCAGGGGCAACGGCCACATTGGTAATACTGCCCTCATAGCCCAAAATCCAACACCCCACATAGCCCACTACCCGGTTCTCTGCCCCATCATCAAGGGCCAAAAGATAATAGGTGTCACTGCTGGAGGCATCACGCCAAAAAGATTCCCGGGACCAGGGAGTAGTAAAGCATTCCTTTTCCACCTCTGCCACCGCGTCGGCATCCTCCGGCACCATTTTTCTAAATATAATCATTGTATTTGATCTCCTTGCCCTACCCTGGGCGACGCCAATAAAATGATAACTTATTCAGGTGGAGTTTTAACTCCATCTGAATTTAGTTG
>NZ_CAMYWM010000181.1 GCF_947302755.1 uncultured Anaerovibrio sp. | reverse complement strand
TAATTGGAAGATTTTTCTTCTAAAGAAGAAAAATTTGAACAATGGCGTTATAAATCTCATTTTGTCATTTTCGATGACATGGTCATTTAAAATATGCCTGTTATTGGGCAGACACTGCCTAGCAGCTCTGCATGGAATTCCCTAATAGGTGTTCTTGTTTTCTATCACATTATTATATATAATTATGTGTAAATAATCACACTTTTATATAAAAAGAGGTGTTTACTATGGAACGACTGGCTATGCAGAAGTTGTTAGATTGGAAAAAATCTCCTTATCGCAAGCCTTTAATTGTACAAGGTGTGCGGCAGGCAGGCAAGACATGGTTGCTAAAGGAATTTGGCCGTCGGTATTATACTAATATTGCGTATTTTAGTTTTGATGAAAATCCGGAATTCAGAGAATTTTTTTCCACCACAAAGGATGTGCGGCGAATCATACCTAATTTGTCAATGTCTGGGGGACAGAAAATTGTACCAGGTGAAACCCTGATTATTTTCGATGAAATTCAGGATTGTCCTGAGGTTATAAATTCGTTGAAATATTTTTGCGAAAATGCACCAGAATATCATGTGGTCTCAGCTGGTTCTTTGTTAGGAATTGCTTTGGCCAAGCCTTCATCCTTTCCAGTAGGCAAGGTCGATTTATTGAATATGTACCCCATGACATTTCAGGAATTTCTCATGGCTACAGGTAGCAATAATCTGGCGGATTATTTGAATCAAATGGATAAAATTTCACCAATACCGGAAGCATTTTTTAATCCGTTGGCAGAAAAGCTAAAAATGTACTTTATAACTGGCGGCATGCCTGAAGCTGTTAAAAGATGGGTAGAAACACAGTCTGTGGGACAAATCCAATCAGTACTGATGACAATTATAAGTACATACGAACGCGATTTTATGAAGCATCCCAACACCAGAGAATTTCCTAAGATAAATAGAGTATGGCACTCACTTCCTTCACAGCTGGCTCGTGAAAACAAGAAATTCTTATACAATGTGATAAAAGAAGGTGCTAGAGCCAGAGAGTATGAAGATGCTTTGGAGTGGTTGGTTAACGCATCAGTAGCTTATAAAATATTTCGTATATCAGCTCCGGGGCTTCCGTTGGCAGGATATGAGGATTTAAGTGCATTTAAAATCTATTTGGCGGATGTGGGTGTGTTGCGTCGATTGTCCCAGCTGGATCCGGTAGCTTTTCGGGAGGGGAATCGCTTGTTTACAGAATTTAAGGGTGCTTTGACAGAAAATTTTGTATTGCAATCCTTGATTCCTCTTTTTGACGCAGCTCCACACTATTGGTCAAGAATAAATCCTTCTTATGAAGTGGATTTTATTGTACAACACTTAAATAATATTATTCCTATTGAAGTGAAAGCTGATACCAATGTTAAAAGCCGCAGCCTAAAAAAATATGCTGAAACATTTTCTGAACAAACTAAAATCAGGATTCGTTTCTCCATGAACAATCTACGTATGGACGACGGTGTGCTTAACATTCCGCTATTTATGGCAGACCATACAGTAAAGCTTATTGATTTGGCTTTGAGAGATTTTGTGCTTTAACCCCACGCTAACGGGTGCTTACTAAAGGGCTTCCACTTTGGGGCGAACAATTTTCACAGTATATACAAGCAAGGGAGGAAAATGTGATGAATGAAAAGGTAGTAGTGCTGAATGCGGGAAAAATGGATTATGATGGCAAACTGGATTTTTCCGCCTTGTCTCCTGATGTAACAATCTATGCTGACAGCACACAGGAAGAAGTCCTTGAGAGAATTCAGGGTGCCTGTGTAGTGGTAACCAAGGAGATGCCGGTGACCTCCGAAATGATAAGGCAGTTCCCGGACAGCGTGAAGCTAATCTGCGAAGCGGGTACCGGCTACAACAATATTGCACTGGAGGCTGCCAAGGAACGGGGCATAAGGGTATGCAACGTTCCTGCCTATAGCTCCCACAGAGTAGCCCATACTGCCGTTATGCTGATGCTTAATCTTGCTTCCACGATGCAGACCCAGATCAAAATGCTGGCCAAGGGAGATCGAAGCAACTTCACTGAACATTTGAAGGTTCCGCACGTGGAGCTGAATGGGAAAACAATAGGTGTGGTTGGCACCGGTAACATAGGACGTGAGGTCATTCGCATTGCACAGGCAATGGATATGAAGGTTCTGTGCTGCGCCAGAAGACAGCACCCGAATGAGGACAACATGACCTTTGTGTCCCTGGAGGAGCTGCTGGAGGCCAGTGATGTGGTTTCACTTCATTGTCCCCTGACACCTGAGACCCGTCATATGATTAATGAAAAGACCCTGTCCATGATGAAGAAATCCGCTTTTCTGATAAACACCTCCAGAGGGGCTCTGGTAGATGAAGGGGCATTAATCAAGGCCTTGCAGAGCCGTCAGATTGCTGGTGCCGGCCTTGACGTTCAGGAGCTTGAGCCTCCGGCAGAGGACAATCCCCTGTTCACCTTGGACAATGTTATTCTTACCCCCCACATGGGCTGGAAAGGCATGGAGACCCGCCAGCGGCTGGTTGGTGTAATAGCAGATAATATTCGCGGCTTCTTTGCCGGTGCACCGGTGAATATTGTGTCCGATTAATGTATGACAGGCCGGGCATTATGCAGGCCGCTTACAGTATGGCAGGCAAGGCATTATGCAGGCCGCTTACAGTATGGAAACGGAATTTCACAGGAAACGGGTGATGGCTTTTATGATAACAATGGGGTTTTCACAAATAGGGGAGGGGACTATATGAGCTGCAATAAATTGTGTTTTGCTTCAGATTATCAGGAGGGGGCACACCCAAAAATCATAGACAGGCTGGGGGAAACTAACCTGTTGCAAAGTCCGGGCTATGGAACAGATGAAATCTGTGAAGCCGCCAGAGAGCGCATACGCACAGCCTGTGGCTGTGCCCAAGCAGCTGTGCATTTTCTGGTGGGGGGGACTCAGACCAACGCCACAATAATTGACGCCCTGCTTATGTCCTATGAGGGAGTTATTGCCCCTGACAGTGGGCACATCAGCATTCATGAAGCAGGAGCTATAGAGGTGGGCGGACATAAGGTTTTGACCATTCCACACCAGCTCGGCAAGATAGCGGCTGAGGCTGTTGAGGCGTACTGTAAAGCCTTTGAAGAGGATTTAAATCATGATCACATGGTCAAACCGGGCATGGTGTATATCTCCCAGCCAACGGAGTATGGCACCTTGTATTCATTGCAGGAGCTGACGGAGCTTAGCCAGGTTTGCCGAAGCCGGCAGCTTTATCTTTATGTCGATGGGGCCAGGCTGGCCTATGCTTTGGGGTGCAGGGAAAATGATGCTTCCCTGAAGGACCTGGCCAGGCTTTGTGATGCTTTCTACATAGGGGGAACTAAATGCGGAGCCATGCTGGGGGAGGCAGTGGTTATTCCGGATCCGGCATTAATACCACATTTTTTTACCATTATGAAGCAGCATGGAGCTTTATTGGCTAAAGGCCGGCTCTTGGGTATTCAGTTTGATGTGCTGTTTGAAGATGGTCTGTACGAGGCAATAGGAAAAACAGCGCTGGAAGCAGCGGAGAAAATACGGGAATGCCTTGCTTCCAAGGGTTACAGGCTGGCCTTTGCTTCACCGACCAATCAAATATTTATAACCCTAAGGGACGATGAATATAACAGATTAAGTCAGCAGGTGGAGTTCAGCTTTTGGGAGAAGACCGCCAATGGGCAGACCGTGGTGAGATTGGCCACCAGTTGGGCTACCACAGACAGCCAGGTAGAGAAGCTGATGAAGGTGCTGGCAGAGTGCAGCCCAAAGGAACAAAAATAACTAAATAGTGTCTGACAAATAATTAATAAACACAACTAAATATCTATAAATACTAGCAATAATTAGAAGAATATGGTATAATAAATGCA
>NZ_CAMYWM010000180.1 GCF_947302755.1 uncultured Anaerovibrio sp. | reverse complement strand
GAAGAAAAATCTTCCAATTAGCGTTTCCCTTTCAGGACTAGCTTCGCGTCGCAACTAGGCGGTCAGTGTCAGCTGCTCAGCTTCGGCTATTGTCTTTTTTATACTAAAGCAAAAGCTTTTACCTATCTTGAAATATTGATTTCTTTTTGATCTGTTTTCCTTTGTCACATTTTTGCTGATGAAGGGTGACAGGGTTGTCGATATTATTGGTAAATAATACTGTTTCTCCCTTGGGGCTGGAGGTATGAATTGGAGATAATAAAAGGTAAAATATGGCAAAAACCAAAATATATGATGTAGTGTATATAAAAATAGCATAATAATTTTTCACAACAAAAAAGGTTTTTCCTTTTCGACGTTGAATAGATATAAAGTGAAAAGTTGTTAAATAATACTAATTCGGTTGGAGTCGTGGACTGTAGCTGAATTTAGCCAATTAATTCAGAGCTTTATGGGGCCTTGTGTTCCATCTGGGTGATGGGGCATGCAGTACCTCTTGGTGTGGGATAAAGGGGAGATTTGAGATGCATTCCATACGAACAAAATTTACCTTACTGACATTAAGTGCGGTGGTTATAGCCTTATGCATAGCCACATATATTGGTGTTTACTCTATCCAGACCCTGGGCAAACGGGATGCGGACCAGATGCTTCATCTGAAATGCACATCTGGAGCGATGAATTTGGAAACCTATTTTGATGGAGTGGAGCGGTCTGTGGAGACGGTCTCTACCCTTGTACAGGACAACTTCGAGCATATGCCCCCTGACCAGCTGTATAGTGAGGTGGAAAGTGTGCGCCATCTCTTTAATAAGGTTGCCAATAATACTCATGGTGTCCTGACCTATTATTTCCGCCTTGACCCTGATTTTACAAAAGAACATCCGGGCTTTTGGTATGTCAGGGACCAGGGAGAGGAATTTAGGGAGCACAAGGTAACTGACATAACCCAATATGATACCAGTGACACCTCTTCACTGCTCTGGTTTACCCGTCCAAAAGCCGCAGCAAAAGGGATATGGCTGCCCCCTTATTATACGGAAAATCTGGGGGTACGGGTTATTTCCTACAATGTTCCCGTATACAGTCATGGGCGATTTGTCGGTGTGGTAGGTATGGAAATCGATTATGAAACCTTGGCCAACGAGGCGAAAAAAATCAAGCTCTTTGATAATGGCTATGCCTTTATTCTCGATGAAAATTCCAATGTCGTATACCATCCTCACATGGATTCTACCCTCCAATATGGCGAAAAGCTTGCCATAGATTCGCCTGATCAGGTAAAGGGTGACCACCATGTACAATATTGGTTTGATGGCAGCCAGAAGGAGGCTGTATGGCTTCCCTTGAGAAATGGTATGCGGCTCTATGTGACGGTACCATTGGGGGAAATCAACAGCGTGTGGCAAAGGCTGATTGTGCTAACCTTTTCTGTTTCCTTTATTCTGCTGGTGCTGGCAAGCTTTGTGATGATGAACTTTGGCAAGCGCATTACGGAGCCGCTTCATGAGCTTACCAACGTGGCCCAGCAGGTGGCCAACGGAAATTATGATGTGGTACTGGAGGATAAGAGCAATGATGAGATCGGGATCCTTACCAGGACCTTCAGGGGGCTTGTAGAGAAGACACGGGACAATATAGACAGTCTGCATAAGAAGATTTATATAGATGCCATGACCTCCGTGGGGAATAAAGCTGCCTATGGAGTTTATATTCAGAAAATACAGGATCGTATGGACAACCATGTAGAGGGAATTGAATTTGGCATTGGTGTGTTCGACTGTGACAATCTTAAATACATCAATGATTTTTACGGTCATGATAAGGGGGACATATATATAAAAACTGCCAGCCAGATAATCTGCCGCGCCTTCCCTAACAGTCCTGTTTTCCGAATAGGCGGTGATGAGTTTGCGGTTATTCTGGAAAGGGGCGATTTCTGTGCCAGAGATGAGCTGTTTAATCTGTTCCGAAAATATCGGGAGGAGGTACGTGCAACAGCTGAACACGAATGGGAGCAGGCAAATATAACCATGGGACTGGCTGTTTATGACCCAGAGAATGACGCATCTGTAATCGATGTTGCCCGCCGGGCCGACCAGGTAATGTACGAGAACAAGCGGCTCCGGAAGGAAAAACAGAAATCAGTGAGGTAAAGCCAAGCTTTATTTCGGATAAAAAAGAAGCGTTGCTTCGTATAAATGAAGAATTATTCAGGTGGGGTTTGGGCTCCGCCTGAATTTTATGTGGGTTTTATCCATTGCTTTGGGAGCTTTCAAAAGACCTTAACAAACGAAAAAGTTATTATGCAATAATTGACGAGAAAATTTATAAAATTCCTTGCAATTTGCATAATAAGGTGCTATCCTCAAGGTAAGGAATTTTGTATACAAAATACAAGAGCGATTAAAATGAAAAAGGGAAAGGGAGAGAGACATGAGAAAAGAACACGACTTCTTAGGCGAATTGGAAGTTCCGGATGATGTGTATTACGGAGTACAGACCCTGCGGGCCATTGAAAACTTCAAAATCACAGGGCAACGGGTAGACAGTGATTTTGTTCAGGCCATGGCCAAGGTGAAGAAGGCTACTGTATTGGCCAATTTGTCCACTGGACGTATGCCGGAAAAGATTGGTAAAGCTCTTATTCAGGCCGCCGATGAAATTATTGAAGGGAAGCTGTTGGATCAGTTCCCTGTAGATCCTATTCAGGGCGGTGCCGGTACCTCATTTAATATGAACATGAATGAGGTTCTCTGCAATCGTGCTTTGGAGATAACCGGTGAGGCAAAGGGCCGCTATGATATTATTTCTCCGAACAATCATGGGAACATGGCCCAGTCCACCAATGATACCTTCCCAACGGCCATCAAGGTGTGCCTGAACCACAAGGGCAAGATTTTGATTAAGGCCCTGAATCGTCTGGTGGACGAGCTGGAGAAGAAGGGGGAGGAATACAAGGACATTGTAAAGATGGGCCGTACCCATCTCCAGGATGCCGTTCCTGTTACCCTTGGACAGGAAATGAATTCCTATGCATCCTCCATTCGCCGGGGTATTGACCGCATTCAGCATGCCCTTGATACAATCCATTATGTAAATATGGGGGGCACCGCTGTAGGTACTGGCCTTAATGCTGAGCCTCAGTACATTATCAATGTTGCCAAGTCCCTCAGTGAGGTTACCGGTGAGACCTACAAAACTGCAGAAAATATGATTGATGCCACCAATAATACTGATGGCTTCGCCGATGTATCCTCTGCATTGAAGAATACTGCATTGGTTATCATCAAGATGTGTAACGATTTCCGCCTGATGGCCTCCGGCCCTCGCTGCGGTCTCTATGAGCTGAAGCTGCCTATGCGTCAGCCAGGCTCCTCCATTATGCCGGGGAAGGTAAACCCGGTTATTGCCGAGGTACTGAATCAGACCTGCTATCAGGTTATCGGCAATGATTTGGCCGTAACCTTCGGTGTAGAAAATGGCCAGTTTGAGCTTAATGTTATGGAGCCGGTAATGGCCTTTAATATGTTCAATTCCATGAACTATCTGACTAATGCCATTGACGGCTTTGTTGATAAGCTCCTGTTGAAGCTGGAGCCTAATAAGGAGCAGTGTCAGATGTGGATCGATAAGAGCGTTGGTATCGTAACCGCATTGCTGCCACATATTGGTTATGAAAATTCTGCTATGCTGGCCAAGGAAGCATACAATACCGGCCGTCCTATCCGTGAGGTTATTTTGGAAAAGGGTCTCCTTACCAAGGAGCAGGTGGAGAAGATTTTGGCTCCTGCCGCCATGACCACTCCGGGTATTGCAGGCAAGGATTAATGGGAGCCTAAGCAGTTAGTTTTATACAATTCCTTTAACTATGAACACTTAGTGAGCACAAGCCTACGGCGCAGTGGGAACTTAGTGTTCGT
>NZ_CAMYWM010000179.1 GCF_947302755.1 uncultured Anaerovibrio sp. | reverse complement strand
GCCATTGCTTAATTGGTCAACGCTTATAACCTGGGGAGCCAAATTACTGCCCACATTTTTACCAATGAGGGTAATATTATTGCCGCTTACATTAGCCAGCTTATCCCGGCTGTCAGTGGAGCCTACCTCCTTATTGAAGATCTCCGAGCGAACAGCATAGAGCAGCTCATCCCGGGTCCATTTGTAGGTTGGATTGGCGGCCTCAGCCCTCAGCTTGGCATAATCGCTATTAACATCTGCAGCCAGGTGCTCCAAATATGCCGCACTATCAGAGTAAGCACCAAACTCTGCCTTCAAATCATTATAGGCGGTCTGTTCTTTTGCTGACATTGCCATATTGGTATCTGCCTTTTGTTTCATGGTCAGGTAATCAGCAAAATTTTCCTTGACATTATTTTCGTAATCGGCAACATTTCTTTCCAGCTTCCGAATATAGGCGTTGTTGCGGTCCGGTCCGGCAATCATTCCGGAGTCAATCCACCGCTGAATACGGGCCGAAGTTTCATCGCCGGCCTCATCCCCGGTATATGGCAAAGCATCCACAAAGCTGCCACCCTCATTGTTCAGGGTAACATCACCTGTAACAGAGTTGACGACTCCAATACGCATGTCAGTGCCTTCACCGCCGCTATTGGTCAGGAATATATCCTTTTGAGCTGTGGCACTGACGCTGGCACTACGTGGGTTATAATTTAGTGCCTGCTGCCCGGTCATTACCTTCAGCCCCTGTTCACTGGTACCAATGGACCCAGTCCTGCTGGTAAGATCAATGCGGTGGCCATTAATGCCATCGCCGGCCCCCTGAATAATATTACCGCTTACGTTGAGGGTAATATTATTGTTGCCACCCAATAAAGCACTAATATTTTGTGCCCTTACGGTGGATATTTCCGCATCACCGTTTACATTAATATCAATATGGCCGCTTACGGTATCAGCCCCCAGCTGTACAGTCTTATCCTTATCCAAGGCATCAATATAAATATTACCAATATTATTTCCAGCCACCAGGGAAACCTTGTTGCCAATAATGGTTGAGCTGGAATTGCCCTTAATATCCCCGTTAGCATCAATATCAATCGTCCCCTGGGCATTATTGTTCCGAATATCCCCTGTGAGGTCGATATCGCCATTACCTTTAATATTAATACGGCCATCCTCCTGGCCAATAAATTTGATTTCAATCGGCTTATCGGCCTTTATGCTGGACACGTAGGTCTGGCTGGAGCCAGTCTTAACATCCCAGTTGTAATAGTAGTTCTTCCAAAGGATATGATCCTTGGAAGATACCTCATAGTTCATCTCCTGCTGGTTAAGAACCACATTATCTGCCACCATATTGTAATCATCACCGGCTTCGGTGGAGATAAAACGTCCCTTTTGCAGATCAATGGTACGTTTTTCAGTCTCGGTCTTCTCCGCTTTATCACTGGCTGTGGTTCCAATGTCTATCAAGTCCAGAACCGCAGTATCGCGATAGTAATAATGCACTGTTGAAGTAGTATCTGTGCCACGGGTCCAGTTATAGCGGCTGTTGGCTATTGGATTGAAGGTATAGCTGCGTCCAGCCTGGGATTTATCTACAACAGTCTTGGAATTATTGCCCAAATAGCCCTCCGTAATTGTTACTCCTGCTGTGGTATAGCTGTTACGGGTCAGATACTCCTTGCCGTCCTTCAGGGAAGATGTAGTAAGTACCACCTCACCATTTATATCGTTGTTAATAATCTTGCCCACCTGCATATCCACATTGCTTTGATTGTCAATGCTGATATCCGCAGCACCATCCACGGCAAAAATTTTACCGCCGGTGGTACTGATAATCCGGCCGGTAAGATATACCTTACCCCCCTGAGCATCGATATTCTCAGTTATCAGGGTATCATTAGTGGGGTCATAATAAACCTGGACATTGTAAACAAGAGAGCCATCAGCTGCCTTATCAGCAGACCAGTTGACGCCTCCTTCATTAACCTTATAAATACGGTGCCCATCATAGAGCTTTGATTTACTGAAGTCCTGTATCTCAGCCGCAGCCTTGGCCGCCTCAACCTGCTCCTGGGTTACAACAGCCTGGTAGTTGCCAAAGCCACTTTGCAAAATACCATTTACATTGATGGCATCTGCGGCAATAAAGATGGTATTACCCGCTATACGCCCAGTCTTGTTGGCCAGAGCTTCACTTTCCGCCTTAGGGGCGGTACCATCAAGAGCTTTTATTTCGTGCTTATCCTGGTCTTTCAGGCCCCAGCTGGCGGAGATACTATCAATATTCGCCTGATTTACATTCTCATATACATCATCAGGGGTAGAGCCAATATGTACCGTACCCTGGGTATAGCTTTGGGTAATGCTGCCAGCCTTTGAGGTCAGCCTTACGGAATGACCATCCACACCGGTTATCTTGTCTTCCCTGTCTGTACCGTCAATAATAATGTCGCCAATACTGCTGTTATTATTGGTTATTTCTACATCAGCGATACCGCCGTCAACATAACCGGCAAGCTCAATGGTGCCGACACCATCAAAGGTCTTATTGACAGTTTTGGTATGGCCATCGCTCATATAGGTTACCTTATCCGTCAAGGCTATGCCGCTGATGGAAGCATTATCAGAGGTAATGGACAGCATGGGACCGTCACCGAAGACAGATTTCAGCTTGCTGTAGGACACATCATATTGCTTGTCCACATTCAGCTCTTTAATCTGATTTTTGCCGGCTGCATCGGAATTAATAATATTGTCCTTATAGATAATCCCGTCGCCCTTATCATGAATTAAGGTATCATTAACCAACAAATAGGCATTGGAGGTATTCTTCACAATGATTTCCGGATTGGTCTTGGCCACCAGTGAGCCCTTGCCATAGAAATTATTGCTGTCCACATTAATGGTACCGCCACAGGCCTCCAGAAGCTCCGGCAAGATAACCACCGGAATATCGTAGCCTGTGGTAATCGGTATCCAAACCTTGTTGCCATTCTCATCTGTTTCCTCCACCAAAAGGCCCATATTCTTCATCCGGGTCTCCAGCAGCTCCAGCTCCTGCTTATATCCTGCATAGGCAACAAGGGTATTGTCGTCGCCACCCTTGGTATTCTTACCATTATAATCCTTTAAAAGCTGCTTCAGCTCAACCCAGCGCTGGGTCAGCATGCTGGCATAGCTCTGGATATTCTGTATGGTTGCAGCTTCCAAATCAGCATAGTGTTTACCCTCATCATCCACAATGGAGATGGTGAAGGCCTGGTCATTGCCGGTGGCCGTAACATTATGCTTTTCTACAATATCCACATCATTGGTTGCCTTTACCTCATGGTAGCCTAAATAGCTGTCCGGCACCACCTGACCGGAAATATTCATATAAATTTTATCCTGGGAACCGGCCAGCAGACTACCATCCACCATAGCGTAGTTGGTGGTTTCACTTACCAGCTTATCCACATTGGAGCCATCACTGCTTTCGCTTTCCACCACTGGAACATTTTTCCCGTCACCGCCGTCACCAGTATAAAAGGTATGATAGGAGGCCCTCTTTAAAATGCTTTCATCACCGTTGGCAGCCTTAATGTTAATATTGCGCATAGCCTCACCGTTACTGGTTTCATGAACCTGTACCGTGTTGGTCCGATGATGTTCAATATCAATATCCCGATGCCAGCCCAAGGGAATAACCGTATCATTGCGGGCATCGGCAATAGTGAGCTGCTTCACCGTGGATTTTTTGCCCCCCTTATTGGCACCGGCATACAAATTTATGTCCTTATCACTATCAATATTGCCGTAAATATCCACCAGGTTGGTACGATCAATATTATGCTCGGTTTTAGCCGTGGGACCGGCACCAGCCCCACCAGATACCTTGCCCTCAGCATGAACCGTACTGTCAATATTATCATAGGCCGCCAGGGTAATACCACCCTTATCA
>NZ_CAMYWM010000178.1 GCF_947302755.1 uncultured Anaerovibrio sp. | reverse complement strand
CGACACCAATATTTTCAAGGAATTGGCTTTATTTTTGTGGTGGGAAAGTTGAGTTCACTATAATTATTTGTTGTCGATAAATCGTTCATCCTCTATGTATACATAAAACTGTTTTACTAATTCAATTAAATAATTATAACAATAAGTAGTGTATTCTTTTAAGTCAGATATAGTATAATCTCGCCCTATTTCCTTAAACGAACGGTCTCCGTGAGCCAATGTATTTCGATGGTTTTTTACAACCAACAATTTTTCTTCTCCTTGCATATGAAAATCTTTATATATCCCCCAACGCTCAAGAATATCCCTTATGGCACGTGCATCTAAATTGCCTGAAAACAACTTAACACATTTTGAATATAATCATCCATGTTATCCCCCGCCAATACGTGCTTTTTCCATAAATTTACACTCATAAAATCATATTATTTTGTTTTATGCGACCAAATAGTATTAAAAACTGCTTGTATACAATATTACTCAAGTCCCTTATTAGTTACTAAATCCCCTCTCTTTTTACTCAATACTAGGCACACTCCTCTTGAATTCTTCCGGGATAAATTTTGACAGTTCATAGCTGGATACCCCCAGAGGTTGGCTGCTGAATTTCTTTCCACCATTTTTTGCGTTACTCATTTATCCTCCATTTACCATACCTGTTACCTCCTTCACGGGTGATACGGCCACTATCACGAAGCTTTTTCATTTCTCTTTCAATAGTTCGTTTAGGAACATTTGCCACTTCAGCCATTGCTTGAACAGTAATAGAATTATCAGAACATATCATTTCTATAATCGTCTCTGCTAATCCGCCACTTAATCCGCCACTTAATCCGCCACTTAATCCGCCACTTTGGCGGTTTAAAACTTTGTCCTTATCAATAATAGCATTCTCCAAAGCTTGCAACCTAATTCTGAGTGTAGTTCCTATAAGCTCATAGAAGGGGAGTCCTGAGCCTATTGCTTTGCATTCATCACAAATCTTTTTTATACCCTGTCCCCAATTTTCAATGAAGCCAGCACGATAAAAAACTCTGGCAATATCGGGATTGTATGGCTTAGAATCATGAGGTTCCATCAAAGTTTCAACCGTCCATCCTTCAGGCAAAATGCAACTATTACTTATCGTAATACTATTATCATCCACACGAATCTGTATAGGAACACCATACATATAGCAGTTGTGTGCAATGGCGTTGTAAACAGCCTCACGAATAGCCTCTCTCGCAAAAGGATATTCCTCAACCCTTATATCATGCTTATAACTGATTTTCGCTTTCAGATACATCTGAAAAATAATATCAATCACTTTACTTGCATTTACAAGCAGTGATTCTTCTAGATCGTTGTGATAAACGACCCTTCCTTGTTCATCAAACTTCCCAATTTTTATATAGCTTCCATTCTGAATAATTTCGGGATCACTGTAAAAGAGAAGTACTGCTGAACGTTTTAGTTTTCCATCAGTAATTAGATGAAATTTTTGAAGCAATTCTTTATTGGAAACATTAAGTTCTGCTTCAGACATTCGATTTGTTCTCAATGCTTCCCGGCGGAATATCTTAAAACTCTCATCATCTAAATCATCCACTGCAATATTGTCAACCGTGACATCTTCCCATCGAAAACCTGTTTTCTGCATTATAAACTCCGATAGAGCAATACCTGTCAACTGTTGCTTGGTAGCACCACTACGATAATGAAATTCACCGTGATAGCTAATCGGAAATGTACTGGATTTAACCTTTATCTCCAAATAATCCTTTCCATCCTCAGTCAACTTGTTTACATCAGCAACAATACCTAACCCAGATTGAATTTTATTGGGAACATCCTCTAGTAATTTCTTTATATTCTGCACCCCGACAATTTTTCCAGCATCATCAACACCAATATAAAGTGTACCGCCACCAGCATTAGCGAATCCACACAACCACTTCAAATATTCATCCCGCCAAGATTCCTTATATTCAACATTTTGACTCTCTGACATAAAATATCCTCACATAATTTTCTAAATCGTCCACAATTTGTGGACGATTTAATACCATACCCCATTATACTGCCCCATATTTCTGCCAATTATTAGCAATAGTCACCGCAGCATAGATAGCATCCAGCATACTCTCTTCATTGGCCCGCCCCTCACCGGCCTTGCCATAGGCAGTACCATGGTCAACGGATGTACGAATAACTGGCAAGCCAATAGTACAGTTGATACCGCTCATGGAGGTATACTGCTTGGTGACAGGGTTCAATGCAAAACCACAGATTTTTAGAGGAATGTGTCCCTGATCATGGTACATTACAACCACCACATCAGACTCGCCGCCCATACTTTTTACGAACACGGTATCAGGCGGAACAGGTCCGGTCACATCATAACCTTGTTTTCTGGCTTCATTAATAGCCGGTATTATTTCGTCAGCCTCTTCATGTCCAAATAGTCCATCCTCGGAACAATGAGGATTCAGCCCCGCCACGGCAATGCGGGGATTTTCAAAGCCCAACAGCTTCATTCCCTTATCTGCCAGCTTAATTACCTCTACCACTCGGTCCTTCTTTACCCGTTCACAGGCTTCCTTCAACGAAACATGGGTGGAAACATGAATGACGCAAAGCTTCCGGTCACTACGAATACCACTGGCCAAAAGCATGGCATATTTCGGAGTATTGGTGTACTCGGCAAAAATTTCCGTATGGCCACTGTATTTATGGCCCCCCATATGGAGAGATTCTTTATTTATAGGAGCCGTAGCTACAGCATCCACCTGTTTTGCCTTTGCCAATTCAATTCCTTTGATAATGTACTGAAATGAAGCATCCCCACAAAGAGCAGAGTTTTTCTTATATTCCCAGCCATGAGGTTCCAGAAGACCCAAATTAATAACATCAATGGTTCCAAGCAAGCCTTTTGCGTCCTTAGGCTCAGTAATTTCATTTATTTCCAGATTTAAATTGCAAAAATCCAAGGCATCTTCAAGAGCAGCCCTGTCACCAATAACTATAGGGATACATTGACGATATACTTCTTCACGTGTCAGGGACTTAACAATTATTTCCGCACCAATACCGGCAGGATCTCCCATAGTTATAGCCACTTTCTTGCGATCACCAAGCATGATGCGCTCACGAATTTCTGTGGTAGATATCCCCTTGGTATATGGGACATAAACAACATCTACCCCAACCTCAGCCAGCTCTTTTTCAAATTTATTCCACCGCTCAGTACCTTTCCAGTCATCACCAATGAAAATAACATCAAAATGATATTTTTCCCAAAGCTTCATCTTGTCACGGAAACGAGTGATAACAGCCTCATCCACATCAGAAACAGAGGCAATAATGCGACGACGGCCGTCCTCATTGATAATAGGATGACGGTGCTTGTAGCTAACCACCACATCATCACCATGTACGCCAACAATAAGGTGCTCGCACTGACTCTTGGCAGTCTCTATCATATTCAAGTGGCCTGTATGAAAAAGGTCATAAACGCCATCGGTGTAACCCACTTTATATTTCTTTGCCATTTTCTGCCATTCCCTCCTGTTCTGACAATAATGTCAATTTGGAAATAGGATGTACTTTTCGTTTATTTTCCGGTGGCAACTCCATGTAGTTACCATACTTTACTGTCAAATAACCATCATAGTCTGCCGCCCCAGGTAATTTCAATTTATCAAATTCATATTCAGCCAAATCCTCATACCAGCGGCGTTCATAGCCAAAGAAGCCTTCCCCCTTCGGAGTGGGGAATGTAAGTATTCTTACCAGCTCAGTTTGCCCATATTGACGACATTGTTCAATAAAGCTACTAAAGCTACTCACTAGGTATTCCATGGGAACTAAATCCATCAAACGAAAGCAAAGCCGCTGCCACCGGTGCTTGGCGGTATCCTTGCCAATTCTGGACCAAAAAAACTTTCTGTAAATATAGCACCGCAA
>NZ_CAMYWM010000177.1 GCF_947302755.1 uncultured Anaerovibrio sp. | reverse complement strand
GACGGCTATCAATAGGCTTAGTGATATAATCATCAAAGCCAGCCTTAAAATATTCCTCCCGTGCACCAGCCACTGCATTGGCCGTAAGAGCAATAACCGGCGTATTGGCATTTGGACAATCCGTCAGTTTTTTCAGCTCCGTTAATGTTTCTATGCCATCCATTCCTGGCATACGATGGTCAAGGAATATGGCATCATAGGTATTTTCTTTAACCATATCTATACATTGATAACCGCTTACGGCAGTATCAAGCTGAATTTGGGTACGTTTTAAAAGTCCCTTGACTACCGTCAGATTCATTTCTGTATCATCCACAACCAATATCCGTGCCTCAGGCGCCACAAAGGATTGGTTATCGTTATGACGTTCAGCCTGACTGCGACGATAGGCTTCCTCATAATTTCCCATAGCTGTCCAATTAAGAACCTTTTGTTTCACCTCAAATGAGAAGCATGAACCCTCGCCATAGGTACTGGTTACCTCCAAATGACTATCCATCATGGAAAGCAGCTTTTGAGTAATATTCATGCCCAACCCAGTACCCTCAACAGTACGATTGCGTTCTTCCTCAATACGTTCAAAGGCCCGGAACAGTTTATGTATGTCCTCTTCCTTAATCCCAATTCCCGTATCAGTAACTGCCACCTTTAACAGGACTTCATCATCTGATAGCTTCTCCCAATTTACGCTCAGTGTAACACTGCCCTTTTCAGTGTATTTTACTGCGTTGGTCAGAATATTTGTAATAATCTGACGCAGGCGAAGCTCATCACCCAAAAGCATACTTGGCAAATCCTGAGCTGCCTTAACAATAAATTTTAATCCTTTTTTAGCTACTCGACCAGCTATCATATTTACCAAGTCATTTAATATTGAGCTGGTGGCATATTCAGCGGGAATAAGCTCAAACTTGCCTGCCTCAATTTTGGAAAAGTCCAAAATATCATTTATCAGCCCCAATAACGTTGTACCAGCCGTACGAATATTTTCCGCATACTCCCTTATAGTATTATCAGTGGCTTCCCGCAATATCATTTCATCCATACCGAGGATAGCGTTAATTGGGGTGCGAATTTCGTGGCTCATGTTGGACAAAAAATCGCTTTTGGCCTGATTGGCGGCCTTGGCCTGTTCGGCCATTTCCTTAAAATCCTTGTTGGACTGAGTGAGCTCCTGAGTCATGGCATCCAAGAAGGTTGCCATTCTGGCTGCCAAAGGAATAACTTTGTGTTTCTCCTTTTGTGGAACTAAAGGATGGCATACGCAATGGTCAGATTGCTCACCCTCCCGAAAGCCAATGGCGATAAGTGCGCTGTTAAGAATTCCCCCTTGACCATGATTGAAGTAAATCTCCGATGTACCATAATTTACTATCAATTGAGGCACAAAACGCCGATAAAAGCCAAGCTCCTCATCGGCAGTCTTGTTTAAAAACATGGTGCGGTTGCCACAGATGGTCAAGAAAATTCCTTCTGGAGCGAAATCACACATTTTATCGCTGTATTTTGCAGTTTTATGCAAAAGCTCAGCTGGAACAGCATAGGTAAGTCGGACCTTTTCTCCCTGATGAATGTCACCATTGAAATATATCCGTCCCTGGTCATCATGGATAGGTGGAACCCGGGCAATAAGACAACCGTTTCGCTCAATTACCAAAGGGAACTCAGCAATGTTGAAAATAAAATTTTCATCAGGAAGAACCTTTAGGTAATGGTAATAGACATCAGTCGCCGGAAAATCATCCAAACGGGCAATACAGTTCGTCCCAATTGCTTCAGTAATGGTCAGCTCTTTACCAAGAGGCTTCCAGCCTAGTACATAATCCCCCTGAACATGTAAATCATCACCATAAAAAATGGCAACAACAATCCCCAGAGAAATGGTCTTATCTCCGATAATGAACTGACTTTCCTGCTTATTGTGCATATCCATTAGCAGAAGGTTTTTGCTGGCAGACTTTACTTCAGTTATTTTCCCAAAGGTTCCGGCAGAGGCGCCAAAAAAAACGATATTTTCATTGCCGCTTACCATGTTATTAAAAAAGGTAGTAAACTCCGTTCCCATACAGCTGCAATAAACAGCAGCTGCTTTGGCATTAGGGTATGCAGCAATTAATTCTCCAAATTTTTTTCCCTCCTGTGCATAATCAGTAGGAGCACCTTCTATTTGAAGGAGCTTTATTTCAGAATGTATGAAGAAATTGGCACTTATTACAAGAGATTCTGTATCATTGGTATACTCAAACAGGGTTTCGGTTATACCAGTTACAACAGCCTCAGGCAATACCTCTTTTATACGAGTGAGTATATGTTCAGCCAGAGCTCCATTCATCCCACGAAATATGAGATGAAGGTACAACGTTTTGGTATTCATGGTATTACAGAGATTCTTTATATCAGTTAAATTGTCATTTAGCTCCTGCCACCATTTTTCCCGGACAAGCTTTTCTTTGAACAGCCGATTCTTTACGTCGGCTATAACCTTGTCAAAATCATCAATTATTTCCTGTTTTTGGGGATTATCCTTTAAAACGTGTTCCCGAACCCGATCCCTTATGGAAATAAGTGTTTCATTGAGCTTTCGCTTTTCCTGAGATTTTTTTTCCTTTTTTCTTAAACGTTCCTCTACATCAGCCAAAACCGTATTTATATCCTGCCACCTATCATCATTTTCATGGCCTGATTCCTTATATACAATATATTTTCGTTGAAGCATGTTACGGTGCCTCCTTGGTTTTCTTCAATAAACGTTGATTTTGAAAACGCCCCTGCATAACACAAGGGCGGAAGGTTTCCAATTTCATATATTATAATACATTGGACTCATGAAGCTTTTTGAATTTTTGTTTCTCAAAGAAATCATCTACAGCAGCCAACAGGCGGCCTCGTTCCATGTTCTTCAAAAGGTATCCATCAGGCTTTAAGGCCAATACCTTCATTACACTTTCCTGATCATCCTTGCCTGTCAAGAAAATAACCGGTATGGAATCTACCTTGGA
Source organism: uncultured Anaerovibrio sp. (assembly GCF_947302755.1). Classification (GTDB taxonomy): domain Bacteria; phylum Bacillota; class Negativicutes; order Selenomonadales; family Selenomonadaceae; genus Anaerovibrio. The sequence continues at coordinate 1,001 of NZ_CAMYWM010000177.1, read as the reverse complement.
TTCACTTCTGATCATTTCCAGCACCTGAGGGCCAGAGGTTACGGGCATCTCATAATCCAGCAGGATTAAGTCCGGCGTATTGTCGGCAATGTACATGAGGGCCTGAATGCCAGAGGTAACAATGGTTACCCGATATTTGGTGGAGAGCCAATCCTTGACCATTTTCAGGAAGGTACTGTCATCGTCTACCAACAAAATACTCTTCCGCTTAGCCAAATCATCATTAGCCTCCAACAACCAATCAGCCTGAGCCACCAGCTTCTTCATATCAAAGGGGCGCTCAAAGCTGGCGGAAATCAGTGGCACCGGAATACTTTGGGTCAGTGTTTCAATTTCAGCGGCAGTACCAATAACCATAAGGAGCTTATCCTCCTCTGTACATATATCTTTTAGATATACCAAGGTATTTGTAATATCGTCCACATAATCGCCCAAATACAATACAAATAAATTTGTATCTTCCTTATGGGCCCCGATATCCTCCATAGTGGGCTCCACTTCCACAACCTTATACCCGGCATCAGTAAAGCTCTTGGCAATGGTCACTACCATAAAGGACTTACCTTTATTTATTAATAAAACTGTTTTTTGCATAGCTATCACTCCTCTGGTCGAATTCGTCATATATCCTTATTCGACATAAATAAAAATTTTCCTGTTTCTGCCGGCTTTACAATCTGTTCAAAAAGAGCAGCCTCCCCCTGGCAATATTCGCCATAAAGCTTCAAGGATCTTCCTACGTACTGGTCCAATTGATTATACATAATCTTGCCATAACGGAACTCATGACAAATATTGAACTGCCACATATATACTTCCTCCAAAAAGCGTTGAACCAGGCCTTTTTCTTTGTTCAACTTATCATATAGGAGATTGTACCATATTTAGGACATATTTAACAAAACAATATAACGAGCTTTAAGATGTCCCCCACCTCTTTAGGTGAGGGAAAACAAACTACAACAGCTGGCGAGCATATCTCCCAGTGCGGACGTATCAAA
>NZ_CAMYWM010000176.1 GCF_947302755.1 uncultured Anaerovibrio sp. | reverse complement strand
GCCTTCTTTTCCTTTGGTGGAAATTGAGCCTCGAAGGCCTCAAACTCTGCCGGATTTTCCTCAGCCACCATATAGCCTGCCGGTGGTGCATATTCACCAGTAATACCAGCCAAATACCCTGGTTTTAGCTCTTTACAAAGAAAGAAGGACGCGTCAGCCCCTTCCGGAAGTCCATGATAGCGGATGCCGAATTCGCTTGCATAAGTAAAGCCACTCTTACCGTAAAAATCAATATTACCTTCAAAACACATGGCTCCACAGCCAAGCTTTGACGCCTGCTCAAGGCAATAATCCAGCAACAGCTTGCCATATCCCTGCCTCTTATACTTTGGTGCAATGGATATAGGTCCCATAGCCATAACTGGTATCATTTCCCCGTTATCAGCCTTAATACTAGCCCGCATAAATATATTCTGGCCAATAATTTCGCCTCCCTTTTCCATAACAAAGTCCAGCTCCGGCACAAAATCTCTATCATTTCTCAGCTTATGCAGTACGTAGTGCTCCACGCATCCGGGACGGTACACATTCCAAAATGCTTCCCGTACCATATTTTCTACAGCACGATAGTCCTTCTCTGTTTCCCGACGAATTATTATATCTTTATTATTCAATTTTCTCGCTTCTTTCTAATACTAATTTGTCATAATCCAATTATCCAAAAACTCCATCTGCTCCTCGGTGTGGAACCAATGCTCACCCTTCTCCATAACAGTCAGTTTGGCGCTATGCATCTCTGCAAATTTCTCCATAGTTGCCAAGGAAGTCAGCTTGTCCTCACGGCCATACAATATTTGGGTTGGCACATTCCAGCTAAAAGGATGAGTCCGTACGTAGTTCAAATACTCCCAGGACAAATCCTCCCCAAATTCGGTGAAAATAGTCCCCTTGGCCTGCAGCTCAGCCTCGGTCACATTAGCCCACGTCATCATATCCACGATTAATTTTTCCATATCCACAATGGGCGAAATAAAGTACGCCTTCTTTACCAGCCCATCCAACTCACCGTTCATGCTAAAGAATGCTCCGATGCTGTTGGCGACCAATACTACATCGTCATACTGTCTTTTTAGCTTCTCCACACAGGCCGTTATTTCCCTTCCCGTTTCCCACGGTGAGCTGGACTTGTAGTCAATACTTATTACCGCCGCCCTTGGAAAGATAGCCATATAATGCTCAGCCTCCGTTGCACTGCCGCCCTTTCCGTGAATATATAATATTACAGTCATCCAATTCTCCCCTATAAATTATGAGCAAACACCTTTCCAAAATAATTAACAGTCCCTTTTGCTTAATCCTCCAAAGCCTTTAAGGCTGCCTCACGGGCGTGGATCAGTGTAGTATCATATACCGGAAGTGCACTATCCTCAGCAGATATCAGCATACCGATTTCCGTACAGCCAAGGATAACTCCCTCTGCTCCTTGCTCCTTCATGGAAGCTATAATGCGTTGATACTCTTTGCGGGATGATTCCAGAATCTTTCCCAAGCACAGCTCATCAAATATAACATTATTTACCAGCTCAATATCTGCTTCATCAGGTATCATTACCTCCAGACCAGACTTTCTGAATCGCTCATGCAAAAAATCCTGGGTCATGGAGAACTTGGTCCCCAAGAAGCCAACCTTAATCAAGCCATCCTCTTTTACCTTCTTTGCCGTGGCATCGGCAATATGAAAAATAGGTATATTAATTTCCTTCTCTATATCCGGCACCAGCTTATGCATAGTATTAGTGGCAATAACAATAAACTCCGCTCCGGCATTCTCCAACCTTTTAGCAGCCTTTGATAAAATCTCACCATTGCCGGCCCAATTACCGGTGGCCATATTATTTTCCAGAGGAGCAAAGTCCATATTATACATCATAATTTTAGCGCTGTGATAGCCGCCCAGCTTTTCAGCCACAGTTCTATTCAATATCTCATAATAAGTAACTGTACTTTCCCAGCTCATTCCGCCAAGCAATCCTATAATTTTCATAATCCCCCGTCCCTTCTATCCGCAATGCACCCTAATCATATTAAATAATATCAATCCAGTACTAAATGTATATTATTTACTTACCAATTCCGTGAATATTGCATCCCTATCATAGTTTCCCTTGGCCAAGCCCGGGATTTCCTTATATGCCTTGCACACCGCAAGACTCATCTCCGTAAAAATACTACTTATTTCTTTGTCTGTATAAGGACAATCATCCGTCACAATAAGAGTAGCTATACTGAACGCCACTAGCCACAAATTACGGAAATAGCAATCCGCTGTATACGCATTCATATTATATATATTCATTATAGATTCCCGTACCAAATCTTGTGACAGCTCCAATGCCTTCATAGCACCTCCCGAAGAATCACTGGATCTGGCTAAAAACAATAGCTTATACAGCTCCGGCTCCTCTTTGGCAAAGCGGATATATTGCTGACCAACTCCCAAAAATGGAATCTTCACTTTGAGCCCCTCCCGAATATACCTACGATAATGGTCCTGAGCCTGTTTATACACTTCACACTTAAGCTGTTCAATAGTTTCAAACCATGTAAAAATAGGTCTTGTGGATACCCCAAGCTCTGCCGCCACCTCGCGGGCGGTAATAGCCTCAATCCCCTTTTTTCTAACGATATTTACGGCTGCACTGACAATATCTTCTTTTTGGAATTTAACTCGTGGTGGCATGGCATATTCTCCTTAATGTAATATATGTTGCATAACAACTGTTACATAACATGTATTATAATATAATCACTTCATATCCCTGTCAAGGAAAATATAGATATACGCCCCAAATAATGTTAAAATATATCTTAAACTATATAAGATATATCAATACTTAAAGGATGTGCTTTTTTTGGATACCTATCACCCCATACTTATTTTTGCCATAATATTTATTTTAATGCTGATTAATGTGTTTTTTGCCATGGCGGAGACAGCTCTGACGGAAAGTCATAAAAGCCGGCTGGAAAAAATGGTGGATGACAATATACCGGATGCCAAGGCTGCCCTGGAGCTTTTTGAGGCACCGGAGCTGGCCTTTGCAGTGGTTCAGATTGGCATTACCCTGGTCAGCATATTGATGGGGGTTGCCACCAGCGTACTCCTTTCCCCTGTGGTAGGTGAATATATTAGCTTCCTTCCATATCATGATACAGTTGCCCTGGTGGCCAGCATTGTGATTGTTACCTATTTCACCCTGCTTCTTTCTGAATTTTTGCCCAACTCCATTGCCATGCGCCATCCTGAGCAGACGCTTATTAATTGCCAAGGCACCCTGCGCACTTTGGTAAAAACCACCAGGCCGGTTACAGCCTTTCTGGAAGCCTCGGCCAGCTTCTTCCTCAGCTTCTTTGGTATTAACCTGAAATACGAGGATGTGGTCACTGAGGACGAGGTTAAGGACCTTATTGAGCAGGGTACAGAGGACGGAACCTTTGAAAAAACGGAGCAGGATTTGGTGGACCGGGTATTCCACATGAGCGACCAGACGGCATATTCACTGATGACCCCCAGAACACAGATGATGTGGCTGGATATTAATGATTCCCTGGAGCACAATCTTGACCTTATAAAAAATTCCTCAGAATATATTATCCCTGTGGGCCGTGACAGCCTGGATGAATTCTGTGGCGTCATTTATACCAAAGATATTTTAAATGCGGCCCTTAACAACGAGTCATTGGAGCTGGAACCATTTATCCGAAAGCCCATGTTCATCCCCCGTTCTATGGAAACCTTCCGGGTGCTGGAGCAATTTAAGGAATCCGGCATCCATGAGGCCGTTGTGCTGGATGAGTATGGCGGTGTTATCGGTTTTATCACCCTTCAGGATATCCTTTTGGAGCTTATCGGTGACACCAACAATGTAAATGAACAGGAGCAGCTGCAGATTGTTCCCAAGGACGACAATGAATGGTACATTGAGGGTATGTGCTCCATTGACGACTTTATGGAAATATTTGCTATTGATGAGCTTCCGGAGGAGGAACAGGATTATTACCAGACCATGGGCGTCTTCG
>NZ_CAMYWM010000175.1 GCF_947302755.1 uncultured Anaerovibrio sp. | reverse complement strand
CCAGCCACTCCCCCATGGGGCTGAACATCGCAACCAGTCTGGACGGCCTGCTTACGGAATTTGACCGCCTCATCGGCTAAAAGGATGATGGCAAGGTGGCAAAGCAATATCCAAATTCTTGCCATCTTGCATACCTCATCATCATTAGGGCGCATATATTTGCTGAAAATTTTCCCGATTCATGGTATGAGCCAATTAGATAATCAAAGGAGCATTCACGCATGACATACCAAAAAAGCCTTTTACGACAGGCTATCGAAAACGATATAGCCAACAATAGTATTACGCCCGAAGAACGTGCCATCATTTCAGCCAGATTGTAAGCAACAAAAAAGGAGACCGTTCTACAGTCTCCTCATAAAAATGGTGCCAAATATGTTATCTCTAATGACTTATCCGGCAATCAATATATTTACTTCAGCTTGGCATATTCCGCTGCATCTACAGCCTCACACCACTCATTGGAGGTATTTTCCCCGGATACCTCAATGGCCAGATGCTGGAAGGCTGAATTTGGGGCAGCACCATGCCAATGCTTAACATTGGCCGGAATATGCACCACATCCCCCGGGTGAAGTTCCTGGGCCGGTTTGCCCCACTCCTGATAATAGCCCCGGCCAGCCGTAACGAGCAGCATCTGTCCGCCGCCCTTGTCGGCATGATGGATGTGCCAATGATTGCGGCAGCCCGGCTCAAAGGTAACATTGCCGATAACCACCTGATCCGTGGACACCATATTTAAGTAGCTGGTACCGTCAAAATACTGGGCATAATTCACATTTTTGCCCCCTACCGGGAACAAACTGGTGGCCATAATGGTTTCCAGACTTTCATTGCCGGAGGTATGCTCAGCTGCTGCCGGAGCGTCGTTATATACCTCCTTGGCCAGATTAAATGCCGCCCAAGCCTTTGGCCAGCCGCCATAGAAGCCCAGCTGGGTAATAATCTCCGCCATTTCCTCCTTGGTGACCCCGTTGTTTTTGGCGGACTGCAAGTGGTATTTTAAGGAGCTGTCCGTTATACCACTGGCCACCAGGGCCGAAACCGTTACAATACTGCGGTCATGGAGGGACAGCACATCATTTTTTGACCACACCTCGCCAAAGAGAATATCATCATTGTAGCGGGCAAAATCCGGGGCAAATTCCCCCAGCTGCTGCCGCCCCGCGGTCTGAACCACCTTTACTGCCTTACGATTATTATCTGCCATTTCTGCTGCCTCCACACCTAATATATTAGTTGACACAAGCATTACTGCCGCCAACCCTGCCGCAATTTTCTTTTTAATTTTCATACATTCAGACTCCATTTCTTACGAAAAACTATCCCCTGTTCCCAAGGACTTTCCCAATCAACACACCAACCAGCACATACAGTCCCAACAGGCAGGCCAGCAATATGGCATAGGCCCCTCCCGGCAAGGAGGTGGCCGCCGTGGCAAAAATATGCTTCATCAGCAGCCGGTCACCTACCTGATTTATTATGGAGCTGTAAATTCCCCCCAGAATAATCATTGCCACCACACAATACTTAACCAGGGAAGGAGACTTCACCGAATTATTCAGGCCCAGCCCCTTCTTCCACTGTCCCAGCCAGCCCTTCCAATGCAGTCCCCAATGAATACCGCATAAAATTATCAGACCGTAGCCCCAAGATACATGAAGCTGATGAATGGCAATACTGCGCTGTATATCCATGGGCATAATATCCCGGAACAGATAATTGGATATTCCGGCTCCCGCCCCGATTACCACCAATGCAAGGACCAAAAGCAGGATATTCACCGCGGTATTTATCAGCCGTCCAATAGGCCACTTGCCTCGACCCAGCCCGGTAAACCATTGACGATGCTGATACAGGTGCAGGACCATCAACAACAGCCATGCCACGCCAATTATCTCATGGAATAATTTGGGGATATGATGAAAGCACATGACCAATATAAGCATGATAGGCAGCATTATGGTCACGGCCATCTGTTTTGATGCCTTTTGTCCCTTCATTTTTAAAATCCAAGTGCCTTAAACCAATTCTTTATTTCTGCTTCACTGGCGTCTTTGCTAAACAGCTTTCCCGGCTTCCAATTGGCCTTACCCTTGGTTAATTTTTGCAGATAATCACCGCTTGTGCCGATGTCACTGCCGCCGGAGGTACAAATGTTGGTCATATTCTTCCCCGTAAAATCATAGCTTTCCACAAAGGTATCCATGATACGCGGTTCCTGTCCCCACCAAATAGGGTGAACTAAAATAATCGTGTCGTGCTCGGCGATGGGCCCATTATGGTCAGCCAGCTCAGGGCGAGCCTTATCGTCCTTTTGCTCCACGGTGGCCCGGGTAGTCTCGTCATTATAGTTTAAATCCTCCCTGGTATATGGCTTGGCCGGACGGATTTCATACAAATCAGCCCCCAGGGCCTTGGCTGTGGTTTCCGCCAACTGCTTGGTATTATTGGTAGCAGAAAAATACGCCACTAAAATTTTACTCTTGGCGGCCGGTGCCGGTGCGCTATTGGTTGCCTGGGGGGTGCCAGCCGGTTTTTCCTCAGCTTTTCCCTTATCCGCCCCGCAGCCCATTATTCCCAGAACCACAAGCAGACTAACACAAAGCAATAACATCTTTTTCATTTTCTTCATCCTTTCCGTAACACGTCATAACACTATTCCCCATCCACGGCACCAAAGGCCGGAGCTTCTCCCGAAGTCCCGGCTTGGCAGTTATTCTGTTATTTCATATTCTTCTTGAAGAAGGCTTCAATTTTATCAAATGGAATTTTGTCCATATTATCGTACAAATCAATATGGGATGCTCCCGGAACAATGACCAGCTCCTTGTTGTCCCCCTTCAGCCTCTTGAAGGCATCCTCACCGAAATAACGGGAGTGGGCCTTTTCACCGTGGAGAACCATTACTGCGCTCTGAATTTCATCGCTGTACTGTAAAATCGGCATGGTCATAAGTGAAAGCCCGGAGGTCATATTCCAGCCTCCATTGGAGTTCAGGGACCGCGGATGATAGCCCCGCTTGGTCTTGTAATAGGTGAAATAATCCTTCACAAACCAGGGTGCATCCTCCGGCAATACATCGGGAACACCACCGGCATTTTTATAATAACCGTTTCGGTAATCCTCGGTGCGCTGATTATTCAAAGCCTGACGATTGGCATAGCGCTCCTTGGCCAGGGTATCTGCATCCTTTTCATAGTCAAAATAGCCATTGGCACTGACTCTGGTCATATCATACATGGTAGAAGCCACTGTTGCCTTAATCCGGGTATCCATGGAGGCAGCGTTGATGGCCATACCGCCCCAGCCGCAAATGCCAATTATACCAATACGGTCCGGGTCCACATTATCCTGGGTGGCAAGGAAATCCACTGCCGCCGAGAAATCCTCGGTATTAATATCCGGGGACGCCACATACCGTGGGGTGCCACTGCTTTCCCCGGTAAAGGATGGATCAAAGGCAATGGTCAAATAACCCCGTTTTGCCATTTCCTGGGCATAAAGGCCAGAGGACTGCTCCTTTACTGCACCAAAGGGTCCGCTTACCGCCAGGGCCGCCATCTTTCCCGTTGCGTCCTTGGGAATATACATATCAGCGGCCAAGGTAATGCCATATCGATTTACAAAGGTTACCTTTTTATGGTTTACCGCATCACTTTTGGCAAAAACCTTGTCCCATTCATTGGTAAGATTAAGCTTTTCTGTCTTTATAATGCGATCTGCTTGCTTTTCAGCACTATGCATAATACTTCCCTCCTGCACTGCCGCCTCAGTATTTATTCCTACAGTCATTACGCCTGCACACAGCATAGCTGCCATAAGCTGTCTAAAAGCTTTTTTCATGTATTGTCCTCCTTGCTCAATCACTGCTATTCCCTTCGATGGTTCAAGTATAGCAAAGAGAATAATTGAATACAAATACTTATAGCAAATACATTTCTATGCTTTTTAGTAATGCATATAACGAGCTTTAAGATGTCCCCCACCTCTTTAGGTGGGGGGAAACAAACTACAACAGCTGGCGAGCATATCTCCCAGTGCGGACGTATCAAAGCAG
>NZ_CAMYWM010000174.1 GCF_947302755.1 uncultured Anaerovibrio sp. | reverse complement strand
GATGACCCTCTATTGTATAACCATCATTTAACAAAATAGGATCATACCGCCATACCACCCGTTCCCGTCCAAGTTTTTTGGATAGCTCCTTTACAGTACCAATAATATCTTTTTTATCCCGGAGATTTGTCTCCACATCATGTCCATAAGGCGTTAAGGACACCTGCACATAATAGTTGTAATCTTTAAGATTATTCAATCTCTTTAACATAGGGGCCGGATCCTTAGTCCAAAACACAATGCAATCTACATAGTCAGGCTTTAAAGATATACGGCTTACCTGCTTTCGATTGAACGGATTTACCACATCAGCATAGCCCGCCTTTAACCTTTGGCAAAACCAGTCAAAGTAAAAAGCTGGTATATCCGTCCGCCTGCTGGCACTAATTATCATAAAATATCACCACTTAGCTACATAACCCTAGCATTATAGTTTATGCCATCGATAACCTTTCTGATTCCTGCCCAGACAGATAAATCAGTAAAAATATCAACTACGCTGCCTTGGTCAGTGAATGGTGACTCCTGCAGCACAGAAAGGTCCGTCATCATGCCATTATGAACAATGTATTCCACAATCTGATTCACGAAATAAATTTGTCTACTATCAAGATTAGTGTCATCCAAAAACTCTGCAAAAGCTTCCTTAACGGCATTCATATCCAGTCCTACAATTTCACGCACCAATTCACCAAGCGGCTTATGACCATATTCTCGCTCATAATCTTTTTGAGACCCAACTTCACTCCATAAAATTTTTTCCAATGATTCTATATCCAACCGTGTTAATGGCTGGTTTGATCTTAGCTTAGCAATAGCAGCATTATCTATATGCTGACGAATATAAAACTCAGCTTTGGCCTTATAATTTTTCAAATCATCATTTTCCAGCTCAGACTCATTCCATTCATAACTCAATATATCGTCAGTAAAATCCGTGTCGTAACGAACTTGATTACGAGGTATATATTTCATGAGATTTCTAAGATTTTCCCTTATATGCTCAAGCTCATCAATCCCCGCCCGCTCCACATAATCTGTGTGCAAAATTGTATTAATAAGCTCCTTTTGAGCAACAATCTCCGGAATATTGGCAACTGAAGCAATTCCACTTACCTTTTTGATAAGGTCAGTTTTAAGCTTTCCGTACTTTTCGCCAGCAAGCTGAGCTAACTCCAAGCCATAAATCAATGCATCAAAACGCACTGCTGTAGCCTCATCATTATCCGGCAACACCAATGGTGCCAGTTCTTCCCGCACCAACAATGTATCTTCATAGGATATAGCATTGTAATTTTCAGCCTTTGAATATAGATCAACATACTTTATATGCTGTCTTACGGCAAAATTTTCTCTGTTCAGTTCCTTAACTTTCTCAACCATGGCATCAACCAACGATTTACGGAACTCCATCAGCCTATCCGTCTGATATTTTATATCCTGCAGCTTGTAAACAATCTGGAACATCAAATTGAAGATAGCCCCCTGCAAAGCCATCCTGGTTACAGCCTTTTTTCCTTCTCCCATACGGAAAAATTCAAAATTGCCGCAAAAATCGAATATATAAAACTTACTCTTGTCTTCTCCATCAATAAGTCCCGGACAGCATCTAGTACCACGGCCAATCATCTGCCAAAACTTGGCCTTACTCATAACCTTCTTGAAGAAGACCAAATTCAAAACTTCCGGCACATCGATTCCAGTGTCCAGCATATCAACGGATATAGCAATTTGCGGCATTTTCTTGCTGTCAGAAAATTCATCAATAGCACTCTGACTATATGTCATGTAATTATCAATGACCTTGGCAAAGGCCTGTCCATTATTATTCTTGGCAAGATGTGGATATTCCTTATTGAATACTTCTAAAATCTTCTCCGCATGCTTATGATTTTTGGCAAAAATAATCGTCTTGCCTATCATCTCACCATAATTTACTTTCAAGCTGTCCTTCATAACGATATCAAGCACCTGACGAATGGTGTCCTCATTAAACAGCCACGTATTAATAGCAGAAGAGCTGATTTTCTCAGGAAGATTTCCGTCCTCATCCTCAAAAGTATCCTCATACTCTTCCTTTTCTTCATCCGACAGTTCATCATAGCTAATTCCCTGCTCAATAAACTTTAGGACTGTTTCCACAGACATATAATCCACTAAATAGCCATCTTTTACTGCCTGTGCCAAGTCATATCCATAAGTAGGCACACCATTTTCCAGCTCAAAAATTGAATAGGTATTTTTATCAATATCCTCTTTTGGCGTAGCGGTCAAACCAACAAGACAGGCATCAAAATAATTGAAAATATCCTTGTATTTGTTATAAATGGACCGATGGGCTTCATCACATATAACCAAATCAAAATGACCGCTGGTGAACAGTTTTCCCGTATCATCTTTTATCACATCAATACAGTTCATCATGGTCTGATAGGTGGAAAATACGCAATGAGCCGTATAATTATCTTTATCTTCACATAAATTAGTGCACGACAAATCTGGCAGTAAATTCACAAAGCTGCGCTTTGCCTGCGTAACCAATGAATTACGATCTGCCAAAAACAATATATTTTTTATCCAGCCAGCATCCAATAAAACCTTACAAAGGGCAATAACCGTTCTGGTTTTACCAGAGCCCGTGGCCATAACCAGCAGTGCCTTACGACGATTTTTTCGATCAAAACTGTCACATACAGACTTAACTGCACCCTCTTGGTAATATCTTCCGGCAATATCCTTATCTACATAGATATTTTTTAAGCTGGTGCGCATTGCCTGTAAATTAAACAGCTTTTTCAAATCCCGCTTTGAATAGATTTCTGCCACTTTACGCTCTGGGTATTGATTATCTATTATTCTGGTATCAAAACCATTTGTAAGAAATACCACAGGTCTTCTGCCATACTGTTTCTCGATAATATCCGCATACAATTTGGCTTGCTGCCGCCCCTTTACCACATCCACGCAAGTCCTCTTTGCTTCCACAACGGCCAAAGGTCTATGGGCTTCATCGTACAACACATAATCTGCCAGCCCGACCTCCGATTTATTTAGCATACCAGGAAGCTCTACTTCATTCATCCAGTTTTTGCCCTCTGTCCAGCCGGCAGCTATTAGCATAGTGTCGATATAAATTTTCCGTGTCTTATATTCGGACAAATCCAGTGGCTTTTCAACATAGGTCTGCTGCTTCTCCGCCCGGCGGGAAGATAATTCTTCCTTCAACGCAGCATTTTCCTGACGAAGCTTCTCTATATCTACATCCTTCTGGGCAGAATTCTTTATTTCCCGTTCAAGCTCCGCCTTAACATCCTGACTCTGCTGGCGGGACTCCTTAATCTTTTTTACTCTGTCTTCAATCAAATGGTGATTGAATTTCTGTTCCTCGTAATGCTCCGAATAACAATAGGCGATATAATCCAAAAAAATAAACAGATTTTCCAAGCATAACGTGGCCTCATCCCGGCCAAGTTTTTTGCTTCCATGGGCCACATTATTGCCACAACGACGGATAAAATCCATCCTCTTCCACAAATCAGGGCCAACAATCTGTCTATATTCTTCAGCGTTCATCAAACTTTGCAGGTTATTCTGATATGGCACAGACAAATCTTTATCTACGGAATACATCCATTTTACAGCGAATTCCATTGCCCTACGGCTATTGATAATACTAGCCTCAGGGTCCAGCAATATTATTTTTTCTGCTGAAATTGCCACATCAGAAAAGCTGTTAAATTGTGGGTCTTGCTTTAGATAATCAAAATTAGTGTACATTTTCTTATATCTCCTAATAATGAACTATTAAAGTCATGGTTCAACCCATAGTATTTAGACTTTCCCTTATTATACCTCGGTTTTTAAGGGAAAGTTTGATTATTTAAGGGAAATTTACCAAAAACAGAGACTTTTATAACAGAGACGATTTTGCCGCTCTCGGCAAAATCGTCTAAAAAAACGCTCCAACGTTTACAATCAATATTCATGCGCTATCCAATACTTTTTGGACGACAAATTTTGATTTGTCGACTTGTTTGACAAAGTCAGCAAATTCATTTTGTAATTCCATAGGCGGAACAAAAAACTCTTTTTCTTCCAATTTTGACTTGGACAATATCCCCTTTAATGCCATGTTAATATCTTC
>NZ_CAMYWM010000173.1 GCF_947302755.1 uncultured Anaerovibrio sp. | reverse complement strand
GTACGATTCATGGAAGGGTCTATGGTGGCTGGGGAAAATCTGGTGCCACAAATAACAAGGTAACTATATCCCAGGCTGCCAACCAAAACACCAAGGTAAGCGAGAATGTCTATGGTGGCTGGGGATTCTCTGGTGCCGCGAAGAACAAGGTAACCATATCCCAAGCTGCCAACCAAGACACCTTGGTAAGCGGGTCTGTCTATGGTGGTTATTCCGAAAATGGTACTGCCGACAGCAACGAGGTAACTATCACCGGCGGCACCATTTATAATGATAATTATCTTTGTAATATCTTTGGAGGCCTTGGCTATTCTGGTGTCACAAATAACAAGGTAACCATATCCCAGGCTGCCAACCAAACCACCTCTGTAAGCGGGTCTGTCTTTGGTGGTTATTCCGTAAATGGTACAGCCGACAGCAACGAGGTAACTATCACCGGCGGTACGATTAGTAGTTATGTCTATGGAGGCTATGGCTATTCTGGTGTCAAAAATAACAAGGTAGCCATATCCCAGGCCGATGCTCAAGACACCTGGGTAAGCGGGGCTGTCTATGGAGGTTATTCCGATGGTGAAACTGGTACAGCCGAGAGCAACGAGGTAACTATCACCGGCGGTACCATAGACAATTGTGTCTATGGTGGCTGGGGAGACTCTGGTGCCGCGGAGAACAAGGTAGTTATATTCCAGACTGCCAACCAAACCACCTCTATAAACATGGAGGTCTATGGCGGTTATTCCGATGGTGAAAATGGTACAGCCGACAGCAACACTGTTGAAATCACCGGCGGTACGATTGAAGAGACTGTCTATGGTGGCTGGGGAAGATCTGCTGCCACAAATAACAAGGTAGCTATATCCCAGGCTGATGGCCAAGCCACCTCTGTAGGCAATGATGTCTATGGTGGTTATTCTATAAATGGTACTTCCGAGAGGAACCAGGTAACTATCAGCGGCGGCACCATTTATAATGATAATTATCTTTGTGATATCTATGGAGGCAGGGGCTATTCTGGTGCCACAAATAACAAGGTAGCTATATCCCAGGCCGATGGCCAAGACACCTTGGTAAGCGGGTCTGTCTATGGCGGTTATTCCGATGGTGAAACTGGTACAGCCGACAGCAACGAGGTAACTATCACCGGCGGCACCATTTATAATGATGATTATCCTTGTAATATCTATGGAGGCTGGGGCTATTCTGGTGCCGCGGAGAACAAGGTAGCCATATCCCAAGCCGATGACCGAACCACCTTTATAGGTGGGAGCGTCTATGGCGGTTTTTCCATTGGTGAAACTGGTACAGCCGACAGCAACACTGTTGAAATCACCGGCGGTACGATTACTGGTGATGTTTATGGTGGAGAAGGTTATTTGAGTGCCAATAACAACATGGTTACCATCACCGGTGGTACCTTTGATGAAACCATTTCTGTAATTCACGGTGGTTCAGCTTACGATGAATCCACTGGTACGGCCGCCAATAATATCATAAACATTAATGCCCCCATCGGTGTCAGTGGCATCCGAGGTGGTGAGGCGGTCAATAGCTCCGGTAATACCCTGAATTTAGGGGCCACCGGCATTACCGTTGGGGAGGATGGCGTAGCCTATACCCAGATAGTGGGGATTGCCAAGGATTTGGCCTTTACCAATGGCAAGACCATCCTTACCTCCACTGGAGGAATTAATGATGTGGAGACTCTGGATGTGTCCGGAGCCGCTAATCTGGCCGCGGCTACCACCCCGGGCACCATGACCCTGCTGGCCGGCAATCCGGATAATTTCACGGAAAACCTTAAGGTAAAATACGCCGGGGGCACCCAGGCCATTGGGACCGGCCTGGTGGTAAAGCAGGTGGCTGGAGGAACGGAGACCCTGGCTAACAGTGTGACCATGGCCTATGATAAGACCCATCGGGTGGCTCTGGCCGATAGTAACAGCAAGGTAAATTATAATATCGAGAGTGCTGTGACGGGGATAGATTTATCCAACTGGAACGGAACGGCCAGTGCTCTTTCCACGGGCTGGACCGCCGCCTCCGGTTTAACGGTTACCGGGTCAGGCTTTACTGCTCCGACGGCGACCCTGGGCACCTCCACCGATATATTGACCGCCAATGTGGAGGGCTTCTTTGACGGGGCCGCTATTGACGATGCATTGAAAAACATCACCACAGATTATACCCAAAAGGAGAATGGCATCACCATCTCCGGTCAGGTGTTGAGTAACGTCAAGGCCGATGGCACCAATCTGGTCTACGCTTCCGACAAGGCCGCCATAGACAACGTGGCCCTTGGGGCCATTACCTACCAAAAGGGGGCCACCCTTATGGATGGCAGCGATGCCGCCTATGACTACAGCGGCCTGGACACCATAAATACCAATGACTTTTCCATGCTAATGACCGAGGACCAGGCCCGTACCGCCCAGGTCCAGGACAGCATGACCCTCCTGAAGGGCAATGCTACCCTGGGAAATATCGAAACCGAGGCCTACGCCTCTCAGTCCTACAGCTATACCCCAATGACCGGCCTCACTGTGGATGCCGAGACCACCGGTGAGGTAGAAGCGGGCAGCGGCAGTGTAAGCTACGTCATCACCCAAAATCAGGCAACATTGCTGAATTTGGGCCAGCTGACCTGGAACAATACCTACACCCGTGGGGCCACTGAGGCGGCATATATCAATGCCAGTGTCGACGGGGAAAAGATTTCCTTTACAGGAGTAGATTCCCTGGCCACTGGGGATGAGATGCTGCTGATTGCCAACTATGGCAACAGCATCCGCAAAGTCCGGGGGGAAAAATTCACTCTGGGCAGCTTCACCGGCAAGGGCCATGCCTACTACAAGGATGGCAATCTGTACTATGTGGTAGATCGGGGCACGGCCGAGCCAGCACCGGATGTACCGGCGGAGAACCAGACGGAGGAAGTGGCCGGTCAGACGGTGTCCCAGGATATAGTTGGCGGCCAGGCCCAGGGGAAGGGCGAGTCCACAGGCAACACGGCCAATATCAGCAATGGGGCCAAGGTATTGGTCAATGTGGATGGTACCGGCGGCGATGTGACCGGCGGCATCAGCGAAGGGGGCCAGGCCCAGGGCAACACAGCCAATGTCACTGGCGGCAGTGAGGTGGCCGGTGCCGTCATCGGCGGCAAATCCGACAGCGGTCTGGCAACGGGCAATGCGGCCAATGTCGAGGGTAGTACCGTCGGCACCCAGGACGGCGGCGTAATGGGCGCCAAGACCGATACCGGAGAAGCGACAAGCAATACCGCCAATGTAACCAATGGCAGTACCGTCTATGGCCCGGTAAGCGGAGCCATCAGCACCAGCGGCAATGTAAGCCAGAATACCGCCAACGTCACTGGCAGCGTAATACAGCCTAATGCCCTTCACAGCGATACAGCGGCTGATGTATATGGTGCTCATACGGATAGCGGCGAGGCCAGGGAAAATGCCGTCAACGTAACAGGCAGCACCGTGGAAAACGGTAACGTAATCGGCGGTGACAGCACCAGCGGCAGCGTCAGTCAGAATACTGCCAATGTAACCGGCGGCAGCTCCGTCAACGGGGCTGTTATTGGCGGTCAGACGGAAGGGGGCACTGCCACCCAAAATGAAGCCGCCATTACCGGAACCAAGACCATAGTTACCGGCAATGTAACCGGCGGTACCAGCCAGACCGGCACCGCTGAGGGCAATGTGGCCAAAATCCAAAGCGGCAGTAATGTAACCGGTGATGTAACCGGTGGCGTAACTCAAAGCGGTGCGGCCCAGGACAATGAGGTAAAGATAGCTGGCAAGGGCACCGCCGTTACAGGCAACGTAATGGGCGGTACCAGTGTAACGGGCCGCACCCAGGGCAATAAGGCCAATATTACCGGCGGCAGCTCCGTAAAGGGGGAGGTTACCGGTGGTGTGTCCAGAGATGGGCAGGCAGCCAATAATGAAGCCAGCATTAACGGCGGCAGTCAGCTGGAGGGCAGTGTAACCGGCGGCTCCAGCACCAGCGGCAGCGTGACCGGCAACCAGGCCACCGTGGCCGGCAGCAGCCAGATAGATGGCAGTGTATATGGCGGCACCTCTGACAAGGGTACCGCCAGCGGTAACGTGGCTGCGGTGGAGGGCAACAGCACCGTAACGGAAAGTGTAGTGGGGGCTGCCAGCGAAAAGG
>NZ_CAMYWM010000172.1 GCF_947302755.1 uncultured Anaerovibrio sp. | reverse complement strand
GATAACGAATTTCGCTATTCTCTTTTTGCAGAGGTCGGACTGGCAGATGATTTTGGAGAAAACATCTATTTTAATTTGATGGTAAAATATTTTTTTGATATAACATATTGACCGCCTGTGAGCATATATGATTTTTCGCATTTTTGAGTTAACTAATTGCGTTAAACACTGTAATAAAGGCATAAGAAAAGCCGCCAACAGCTGCCAGCTCTAAGCGGCTTATCTAATAAGCTTCTAAGGGTGAGGGCTGACCGTCTGTCGGCAGCCCCTTTTTTATGATTGTTATAGCATTTGTCCTGTTTGTGGACAATTGCTTATTTTTTTATTTGGCGTTGTATTCCACTATCTTGATGCCCCGATGCTCATTCAGGTCGATAATGTTGTCCTGATCTATCTTAATCAACGGGTGAATGGCCATATCATCGGGATAACGGAGAATGGTACCGCTTAAGCCATTATTTAAAACAACGGTGGAGCCCAGGAAGGCATCCTTTATTCGCTTGAGGATAACCACGCAGATTTCCGGATCAAGCTTGCTGTACATCAGCTCGGTAAGCTTGGCGATAGCAGCAAATGGGGTCTGCCGCACAAAGCCCTCCCGCTCTGTGGTGATATTGTCATACAGGTCAGCAATGGCAATGATACGGGCAAATTGATGGATTTTATCCCCCATCAGTCCATCGGGAATACCGGTTCCGTCCAGGGCCTCATGGTGTTGAAGGGCAGCCAGCTTGATGCCATCAGACAGATCCGGGCTGGTAGCCAAAATTTTATAGCCATCATATGTATGCTGCAAATAGGTCTCAAAGTCCTCCCCCTTCAGGGTTTCTACCTGACGATTTTGCAGCCGGTCAGGGAAGTGGACCTTGCCGATATCATGAAGAAAACCGGCGGTAATAAGGTCAGTTACCTGCCTGGATGGCATCAGCAGCCATTTACCGATTACACCGGCCAAAATTGATACGCGTATGGAATGGTTATACACATCATCGGCCATGTGATTGAGCTCGTAGAGATAGTCAATGGCCCCGCTCTGCTTGGACATTGGCATCAGGTCTTCCTTTACCAATTCCTTGGTCTTGGCCGTGGGAACCTTGTTTTCCTTTATGGTGGAGGTGAATATATCATTTACCTCATGTACTACCTCCCGATACTGGGCAGCAAAGGCATTGCTGCGGTTGAACATAGCCATAACATTCTGGTAGTTTGGACTAAGCTCATATTCATCCTTAACGTACACATAGGGTACATTAAGAAATTCCAGACGGGTAATATGCGCCTTGGTTAACAGGGTATTTTCCGACAGAATAACGATCATGTCGTCATTGAGTATGGTGCGAGCCAGTTCCATCCCCGGTTCCAACTCATCTATAGTTAATTCCTTCATAGACAGCCCCTCCAAATTCGATAATTTCACTACTGTACAATTCGCTATCATATAGTAAAAATCCTACTTTACAATTAAAAAATTATGAAAAAAATTTAAAAAGGACAAAAGTCGGGTAATTTTAATCCGATTTATGTGATTTTTCCCTTGCAATACGTTAATGAACTAAAGTATAATATGCGTATTGAAAAGCAATCACATATATAAAAAGGAGTGTACTGGTTTATGAAGAAAATATTGGCGATTTGCATGATGCTGGTTCTGGCGATGGCTGCATTGGCCGGCTGTGGCAATGATACGGCAAAGAAGGATGGAGCCCAGAAGATTGTGGTTGGCCTGGATGACAATTTCCCGCCCATGGGCTTTAAGGATGAGAAGAATGAAATAACGGGCTTTGATGTGGATTTGGCCAAGGAGGCCGCCAAACGCCTGGGCTGTGCTGTGGAGTTTAAGGCTATTGACTGGAATTCCAAGGAGGCTGAGCTCAAGAGCGGCCGCGTGGATGTACTTTGGAATGGCCTGGATATTACCGAAAAGCGGAAGGAAAATATGTTATTCTCCAATCCTTATATGGACAATCGTCAGATTGTGTTTGTGGCAACCGGCAAGGATATAAAGATTGGCTCCGAAGCGGATTTGGCCGGCAAGGTTATCGGTACCCAGAGTGGCGGTACCTCTGAGGAATATTTTGAGAGCAAAAAGGATCTGAAGGCTTCCATGAAGGAAGTAAAATACTATCCGGATTTCATCAATGCCTTTATGGATTTGGAAAATGGCCGTATTGATGCCGTAGTGGGCGACGAGATTATTGGTCGGTATTACATCAGCAAGCATCCGGACAAGATTACTGCCGTTGAAACCGTAATCGGCGAGGTAAGCCAGTTTGGCTTTGCCTTCCGCAAGGATGACCAGGCACTTCGCGACAAGGTACAGAAGGTGTTTGATGAAATGGTTGCCGACGGAACTGTGGCAAAGATTTCCGATAAGTGGTTTGCCAAGGATATTACTCTAAAGAAATAAGCCTTTTTCTTGAAGGGCAGCACCTGAAGGTGTCAGAGGCAAAGCTGCGTCGGTGGTCATGGAGTGACCGGATGAGGTGTACAAAGGACTGTTGCATTGTTTGCAATAGTCCTTTTTTTGATGTAAAATATATAGGCTTAATGCTTTTCTACGGTAAAGCGCAAAAACAATAAAATGGATTTAAAGGGGCTTTAATTTAATTATGGAGAATTTGTTGCATACTGTTGTCCTGATGCTGGAGGGCACTCAGGTCACCTTGCAGATATTTTTTATTACCTTGATTTTTTCCCTGCCCTTGGGGTTGCTGGCGGCCTTTGGGCGGCTTTCCAGTCTAAAGCTCATAAGCCGGACCATGGAATTTTATATCTGGCTTATGCGGGGGACCCCATTGATGCTGCAGCTACTGTTTGTTTATTTTGCCCTGCCCATGGTAGGAATTATGCTGCCGGATTTGATGGCGGCCCTGTTGGCCTTTACATTAAATTACGCAGCTTATTTCGCAGAGATTTTTCGGGCCGGTATCCAGTCCATCAGCCGTGGCCAGTATGAAGCGGCCAAGACTTTGGGTATGACCCACAAGCAGACCATGCGTCGCATAATAATTCCCCAGATGATTCGCTATGTTTTGCCGCCGGTCAGCAACGAAACCATCAATTTGGTGAAGGATACCTCCCTTATTTATATTCTGGCCATGAATGATTTGCTGAGGGTGGCCCGTACCATTGTACAGCGGGAATTTGATATGACTCCTTTTGTGGTGGCCGCTGTATTTTATCTTATTATGACAGCCGTACTGACATGGGGCTTCAAGAAGCTGGAGGCATATTATGGAAAATATGACCAATAATGAAATAATGCTGCGTCTGACGCAGATACATAAAAAATTTGATGACCTGGAGGTTTTGCAGGGCATTGATCTGGATTTGAAGAAGGGTGAAACCAAGGCCATTATCGGGCCCTCCGGCTCCGGTAAAAGTACTCTGCTCCGTTGTATCAATCGCTTGGAGATTATTGACTCGGGGAAAATTGAAATCAAGGGTCGGGTTTTGGCCCAAAATAACAGTGGAAATGTGGCAGAATACGTTTCCGAACGGGAGGCCAGAGACATCCTGTCCTGTACGGGAATGGTTTTCCAGCAGTTTAATCTCTTTCCCCACATGACGGTAATGCAGAACCTTTTGGAAGCACCGGTTCAGGTTCAAAAGCGGAAAAAGGCTGAAGTAATTCCGGAGGCGGAGGAGCTGCTGCGTAAGGTGGGCCTGTACGAGAAAAGGGATAATTATCCCTCCCGTTTGTCCGGTGGTCAGCAGCAGCGGGTGGCCATTGCCAGAGCACTTTGCATGAAGCCGGATATTATGCTGTTTGACGAACCGACGTCTGCCCTGGATCCGGAGCTGACCGGTGAAGTTTTGAAAACCATGCGGGAGCTGGCTGAGGAGCATATGACCATGCTGGTGGTTACCCATGAAATGGCCTTTGCCAGAGAGGCAGCCAATCAGGTGGTTTTTATGGCCGATGGAGTTATTGTGGAACAGGGCACAGCCCGTCAGGTTATTGATGATCCCCAGGAAGAGCGTACAAAGGCCTTCCTAAAGAACATGCTTTAATTTTTCATAATCATATGATAAAATTTCTATTTAGAATTTGCTCTTCCATATTATTTGGAAGTCTTTATTTCATTTTGTTTTATCCGATGCTAACGGGTGCTAAGACTCCCCTCTAAGGTGGGAATTAAGCACCCGTAAAGCCCTGGGTAAAATTCAACTAAATTCAGGTGTAGTTAAAACTCCACCTGAAT
>NZ_CAMYWM010000171.1 GCF_947302755.1 uncultured Anaerovibrio sp. | reverse complement strand
AGGCAATATGGCGCAAAATTCGCCGCTGTTCCGGTATCTCGCTTGGTGCCACATGAACCACTTTCTTGCCGGCAGCCGCCTCCTGGGCAATATAATTTAACCGCAGCGTATCCTCTTGCCCAATATCATACAGCACCACCATCGTTGCCACCACAATAAAGGACGTCAAACAAGCACCGCCTATGCGCCATTCCCGGCCCTCATACCCCTCAAGCAGCCTTTCCCTTACTTCAGGAATATCCAAAATAACCATAGCCCCAAGAATAAGGATAATGGAGGAACTGAACAGGGCGCGTCCTGGAAAGGAGGGGGCACCTACCATTACTATATTATTGAAAAAGCACAGCCCTATGAGAAAGGCCCCATAGCGAAGGACAGGATATTCTTCCGTCAGATCACGCCATGATACTTTTTCACAAACCTCACGAACCCGTTTTTTATAAGCACCAAGGGAGCGGACACTTATAAGGTAAACATATGCGATACCGCCCAAATAAATAAACGCTTCCTCAAAGCCCTTCATTGTATTGTTGAAATGGTCAAACAGCACCGGATCATTCATGCCCAGCGGCAAAAACACACCATGTACAACCGCCCATTCCACGGTTTTCCACACAAAGCCGGTGGTTGAAAAAGAAAGGATGGTCACCAGCAAAAGCACCAGAAGTATATATGACGATCTGCCTTTGGTTACAGCCTCTGCCTCAATCCCCCGCCGCCTGGCCACAGACAAATACAACAGGCGCACCGCCAATACCAACGTCAGTATGATTGGCATCATATACAAAATCATTTCCAGATTGCCCACAAGCTGGTTTAAAAAATGAAACAGCCAAGACCGGTCCTGATCCTCATCTATGCGGACGAAATTACCCGGTGCAATAAGACATACTACAGTACCAAGGAAGGATCCCACTGCTCCCACGCCCATCCACATTTTGAAATTACCTTGCCGATAGGCCAACCAACAACACCAAAATGCCAGTAATGTAGTGGTAACAGTCAAATTCTCCACGGAACATGCTGCCACTGCCCCAAATACACCCATAGCCGGAGCCAGCCACCAGCCGGACTGCTTCATGTTACCGGCCAGATAAAAATTATATGGCAGAAGAAAAACCGCCGTAAGAAGCCCTGTCCACAAATAGACAGCTGAACCGCACAGCCAGATGGCCACTTCACCAAAATGGGACAATCCAAGCCACATGAACACACCAGCCAACACCAACAGTCCGGGCTTGTCCAGGCAGGCAGCCCTGCGCCGTACATGCATCACCATCACAGCACACATGGCAGCAAATACAAGGGCATTGGCTATATTAAACCAGCTCTTTCCCACCAGCATAAAGACAAACTGAATAAAGAAGCTGACCAATCGCCCACCATGCAGCATATAATACCGTTCCAGAGACAGAAAAACATCCTCCATGGATTGTAAATGCAAGCCTGTTTTCCATATCAGCCCTGCCCAATAATCATCCCGATAAAGGGGCATCCATCTATTTGCAAAATACATAAGAACAAACCAGCCCAACAGTACCAGTATTCCCTTTAGCTTTTCAGTCTTTTTATCATCCATATTTTCATCCTATGTTATTATTTTTCCTATTTTTACCCGATTTATATTACCAAAAAATATACTCTACTGCAAATTAATTTTATTTTAAAAAAGAGAGGCTCCGTGAAGCTTTGCTTCGTGGAACCTCTTTTTTAGTTTAAGTTATCATTTTATCAGCCGCTGATTTTGGCTTCCAGGCGGAGGAGGGCTTCCTTTAGGGCCTCTATTTCCTTCTTTTGGGCCTTCAATTCCGCATCCTGGGCCTTCAGCTCGGCATCCTGGGCGGCCAGCAGCTCGCTTTGCTGGGCCAGCTGGGCCTCCTGGACGGCGATTTTCTTCGCCATGGCCTTCTTGCTGGTGGGTGACGGCTTGTCCAGGGCAATGGACAGGCCCATGTTCACCATATTTTCACCGTTGCCAATGGTACCGCCTACGCTCATCATCATATTATCCGTAGGCTGATAGAACATACCCAACGCCACGGCACTGGCACTATGATAATTACCATAGCCTATCCCCACGCCAAACTTGCCATCCAAATCCATGGGATGCAGGGCGGCCAGGGCAGCGGCTCCGGCTCCCACCTTATTAATCCGATTGTCCAGATTGTTGACGCTCTGGGCTACAGAGTACACCTGGCCTACTGTGGCCGCATCGGTGGCACTTTGTCCGGCTGCCACATGGGTAATGCGCCGCTCGTTCCCCTCGGCACCAACGGATACCACATTGCTCTCCGAGCCGTCGGAGCCATCACCCAATACTACGGAATTGGTTCCGGTGGCGTTTACATTGTTACCAAGGACAAAGGTTTTGTCGGCAGAAATCGTGTTATCATTACCAAAGGCATAGCTGGAATTGCCCGTTACCACGTCCGGGTCACCAAAGGCACCGCTGTGATTGCCGGATACCTGATTGGCAAAGCCGATGGCGATGGACTCGGTACCGGAGGCCACATTCATCTGGCTGCCTACCGCATTACCGATGGAAATTGACTCTTCACCACTGGCTTCGCTGCCCTTGCCCATGGCCAGCTTCGTGGAATCAGACCCCAAAACAAGGCCCTCTTCCTCATTACCCTTCAACTGCTCATTTACATTGTTGATGACCTCAATTCCCTTGGAAATATCCGACACACTGGTCAAGGTTTCCAGCTTTTTATCCACATCCGTCTTAGTATAGGCATCGGTAATTCCGTAGCCACTAAGAGTATCTGCCTTGTCCGCCTTTTGACTCAGCTGGGTATCGGTTTCCGTCTTGGTATAGGCATCCGTGATGCCATAGCCGCTGAGGCTGTCCGCCTTGTCCGCCTTTTGGGTCAGCTGGGTATCGGTTTCCGTCTTGGTATAGGCATCCGTGATGCCATAGCCGCTGAGGGTGGTAGCCTTGTCCGCCTTTTGGCTCAGCTGGGTATCGGTTTCCGTCTTGGTATAGGCATCCGTGATACCGTAGCCGCTGAGGGTGGTGGCCTTGTCCGCCTTTTGGTCAAGCATTGTATCAGTTTCCGTCTTGGTATAGGCATCCGTGATGCCATAGCCGCTGAGGGTCGTAGCCTTGTCCGCCTTGCCGGCCAGTGCCGTCTCAGTGGCTGCCGTCACCTGACTCTTTACGCCCTCCAGGGCATCAAAGACTGTTCCACCTGTCACAATCCCTGTGTTGCCGGAAGCCACCTGGCCCCCCTTGTTTACCTGCAATTTACCGTTGGTGTCCACGGACAAATCATCGCCGGTGTTCACCTGGAGCTGGCCACTATTATCAAAGGTCAGACCGCCTCCGGCATTCACGGATAATTGTCCATTGGAGGCCGACAGGCCATCGCCTACGCCGGTAATGGTACCGCCACTTTGCACCATGGCCACCACCTGACCATAGTTCACTGCGTCATTGGTGTCAGTACCGTTGGCCACGTTAGTAATCTTATTGCCGCCGGCATTTATACCATCGGAGGTTACGCTAGTGACCTTGGTACCATCCGTAATAACCAGACCGGAGTCCTGGAGTACGGATTTGCCCACTGTCATACTGCCTGTGCTGCCCAAGTCCACATCTTTATTGAGGGAAACAGACAACTTGCCTGCACTGGCGGCAGTGGCAATATTGGAATCCCCTGTTACAGCCAATTCACCATCCAGCTTCACTGGACCGCTGGTACCGGAATCCCCCTTAAAGGTAATCCCCTTGGTAGTCAGGGCTTCATTCCCCGCCTGTATAGCGTCTGCATTGGCCTTTACCTGAGTGTCCAAAGCTGTCAAATTACCGGCCACATCGGTACCGGCCGAGATGTAATTGTAATTTCCATCTGCAACCTTAATACTACCCTCAATATTAACTGTCGCTTCCTTTAGCTGGGCCACGTTCACGGCGTCCGTATCCTCAGAACCAGCCGCCACGCCGGTTATTTGGCGGGTGACTGAATTTGCATCGTCACCGGTGTCAATATGGCCAATTGCAATGGCGTTTGCCGTAGCCCGCCATGCAGAACCAGTTTTCGTATTGCCGGTTTCATCCCCCAAATATGCCGTATATGGATTGTCCGTCCCATCATACTTCGCCCGGTCCGCAACAGCACCGCTTCCCAAAGCAATTGAATCGGAAAGAGTTGTCTGTGCGCCTAACCCCACCGCCAGCGAATTCACCGCAGCTTCTGCTGTCGTACCGCCCAACGCT
>NZ_CAMYWM010000170.1 GCF_947302755.1 uncultured Anaerovibrio sp. | reverse complement strand
TAAGGACCTCATCCGCCTCGCACACCTCGGCACCTTCTCCAAAGGAGAAGGCAGACAACTAGCCTTATCCCATTGCCGCGTGAAGCCTCTTTTATTTTTGCAAATGATAGCCTTTTTCACTTGACAAACAAATTGATAAAAGGTATCATTATCTATGCTTGATGAAAGTAATTATCGTTTTTATTTCACTCAGCGTGGATGCTGTGAGGATAAAAACGATGAATAGATTTGCAGGGAGGTATGAAAATGACTCTTAAAGAGTGTAAAACCGGCATGTCCGTGCGGGTGGAAAACATAGGGGATTCACTGCTGAAGGAACGGCTCATGACCATGGGACTTATTCCCGGTACTACTGTGAAGGTGCTTCGCTCCGCTCCATTGGGGGATCCGATGGCCATCGGTATCCGTTCTTATAATTTGGCAATGCGCCGTGATGATGCAGACAAGATAGAAGTTACACAGGTGGGATGATAATGGCAACAATGGCAATGGACAGCAATATAATAAAGGTAGCACTTACCGGTAATCCAAATACCGGCAAATCGACTATTTTCAATGAAATAACCGGGGCCAGACAGAAGATTGGTAACTGGCCTGGCGTTACAGTTGACAAGAAGGAAGGTCATGTTACCTTCGAGGGCAAGCACATTCAGGTAATCGATTTACCTGGTACCTACAGCGTAAATGCCAGAAGCCCTGAGGAAAAAATCGTAATTGATTATTTGCAGGAAAACAAGCTGGA
This sequence comes from uncultured Anaerovibrio sp., assembly GCF_947302755.1. Lineage (GTDB taxonomy): Bacteria > Bacillota > Negativicutes > Selenomonadales > Selenomonadaceae > Anaerovibrio. The sequence continues at coordinate 3,514 of NZ_CAMYWM010000170.1, read as the reverse complement.
TTTGGTGGTGGACGTAATTGATTCCTCCAATCTGGAACGAAACCTGTTTTTGACGGTACAGCTGCTGGAAAAGGGCATTCCCCTTATGCTTGACCTGAATATGCAGGATGAGGCCAAGCGGCGCGGCATCAAGATTGATGTGAAGAAGCTGGAAAAGAAGCTGGGTTATCCGGTATTGCTTACTGTGGCCCGGGACGGCAAGAGCATAAAGAATCTTCTTAATGTATTTACCTCCGTTTCCATGGAAAGCTATGGCCCCAGCGAGGAGCTTCAGGCCCATGTTGCCAAAATTAAGGAAATTGAGAACAGCGGCCTTACCGGTATGGATCTGCAGGAGGCCATCATAAAGCAGCGTTATGCCTTTATCGATGAAATTTTGGCTGATGTGGCTGAGATATCCAATGTGGGCTCCACCCTTAGTGAAAAAATGGATTCGGTGCTGGCCAATGGTGTTTTGGCCTTGCCTTTATTCCTGGTTATTCTCTATGCTGTATTCCAGATTACCTTTGAGTGGATTGGTCAGCCCATTGCTGATGCTTTGGAAGAGGTTATTACCGGTGACTTTACAGAGTGGGTAGCCGGGGCCCTGGAAGGGGCCGGGGTGGCTGACTGGATGCAGGCCCTTATTCTTGATGGTATTATTGGCGGTGTTGGTTCCGTTATTATTTTCGTTCCCCTTATTTTCATGCTGTTCTTCTGTCTGAGCTTCCTGGACGGTACCGGCTATATGGCTCGTGTAGCATTTATCATGGACCCTATTATGCGCCGGGTTGGCCTCAGCGGCAAGAGCGTGATGCCGTTGATGATGGGCTTTGGCTGCGGCGTTCCATCTATTATGGGTGCCCGGGCCTTGGACAATGAAAAGGACCGTATCCTGTCTATTTTGGCAGCACCCTTCCTGACCTGTGGTGCCAAGCTGCCTATTATGGCCCTGTTTGCGGCCATGTTCTTCCCGGAAAATGCTGCTAATGTGGTATTTGCTATGTATATCGTTGGCGTAGTTATGGCTATTGTTTCCACCAAGCTGCTGACTGCGGCTAAATATAAGGATGAAACGGCTACCTTCCTGTTGGAGTTACCTCCATACAGAATGCCGGATATGAAGACTGTTCTTCTGGAAACCTGGGATAAGGGCAAGGGCTACCTGGTAAAAGCCGGTACCATTATCTTTGTGGGCTGCGTGCTCATTTGGTTCCTGGGAGCATTTAATATGAATGGTATGGTAGAGGAGCAGAGTGAGTCCTTCCTGGCCTCCATCGGTGCCGTTGTGGGTGCCCTGTTCACCTTCCATGGCTTTGGCAACTGGGAAGCCGGTGCAGCAGTTATCTCCGGTATTTTGGCCAAGGAGTCTGTGGTTTCTACCATCGGTGTTCTTTATGGTCTCCCGGATATCTCTGCTGAGGCTGAGGATGCTGTAGAGACTGCCGAGGCTCTTAGCTCCACCGGCATGGCAGCGGCCTTTACCAGCCTGTCGGCCTTGGCCTTTATGGTATTCTCCCAGATTTATACGCCATGCGTAACTGCCTTGGGTACCATTAAGAAGGAGACTAATAGCTGGAAGATGATGTTCTTTGCAGCTGGTTATATGTTCGCTTTGGCATGGGTAGTTTCTCTGATAGTATACCAGGGAGGAAAGTTGTTGGGCTTTGAATAAAGGAGGCTCCTAATATGGCAACTTACGTAATTGGTTTAATACTTTTGGTATTGCTCGGTTTGGCCGGACGTCATGTATGGAACAATTTCCGTTCCGGCAAGCATGATTGCTGTGGCACAGATTGTGGCTGTGGTTGTGGCAGCCACTGTGTCAGCCGAAAATAAATTAAAGTAAAGACTGGAGAACAGCTGTAATTATGTGCCTGTTGTTCTCCAGCTTTCTTTTTTTGGTATCAGTTCATCTAATGAATTACTTGACATATCGTGGCAAAAGCTATAAAATAACAGCGTTGAAGAGAATAGGTTTTTCGGTGCTGACGGATTAGTGGAGTTCACCACATGTACCGGAAAATGACGATAAGCCGACCGTCTGGGCAGGGATTTGTCCGGATGGTTTTTTCTTTTTCCGGCAAATCCTTTTTGTGTTGCAGAAAGGATAGATGTACATGCGAAATCGTTGGCTTATTGCCCTGGCTGCTATCGGAATTCACATATCCATTGGCAGCGTGTATGCCTGGAGTGTATTGACCAAGCCTATTATGGCCGAGATGGGCATTACCCTTAAGGAAACTACCTGGACCTTTTCCCTGGCCATTCTCTTTTTGGGTCTGTCCGCCGGTTTTTTGGGCAGCTTTGTGGAAAAACTGGGTCCAAAAAAGAGCGGTTTGCTGGCCACCCTGTTTTTTGGAACGGGGATGCTGGGGACAGCCCTGGCCATTGAACAGGGCAGCCTGGCCCTGTTGTATCTGTTTTATGGTATTATCGGCGGTATAGGTCTGGGGATTGGCTATATAACACCGGTATCCACCCTGGTAAAGTATTTCCCCAATCATCGGGGCTTTGCCACAGGGCTGGCCATTATGGGCTTTGGTTTTGCGGCCTTGGTGGCAGGTCCGGTTATGCAGTATCTCACAGGGGAGTTTGGCCTGAGAAACAATTTCCTGATATTGGGTGCCGTATACATTCTGATTATGAGCATGTCGGCCCTTTATTTAAAGGCACCGGCCACCAGCTGTGCTGTGGAGTCGGGGAATGGTGTCACCCATCAGGGAGCAACGGCCAATGAGGCGGTCAAGACCTGGCAGTTTTCCGCTCTTTGGTGGATTTTCTTCGTAAATATTACCTGCGGTATCGGCCTGTTGTCCGTGGCGTCTCCCATGGCCCAGGAGGTAGTGGGGATGGATGCGGCAGCGGCTGCTTCCATGGTAGGTATCATCGGCCTGTTAAATGGGGCGGGACGCATTATCTGGTCCACCGTCTCTGATTATATTGGCCGGGGCATGACCTATATTTTGTTTTTCCTGATTGAAATTGCCGCCTTTTATCATTTGGCCAATACCGTTGATGCGATGCTGTTCCAGCTTCTTATTCTATTGATAATAAGCTGCTATGGTGGTGGCTTCTCCTGTATGCCGGCCTATCTCTCCGATTTGTTTGGCACAAGGGAGCTCAGTGCCATCCATGGGAGAATTTTGACAGCCTGGGGGCTGGCGGGAATTGCAGGACCATCCATTATTGCAGTGTTCAGGGAAAATACCAGCGGCTATGGTTATACCCTGTATTTCTTTGCCGGCTGCTTCGTGCTGAACTTCCTTATTGCCCTGGTACTGAAGGCCTACGGCCGCCGCAGAAGAGTACATACCCTTATTGGCTCCCATTAAATGAGACTTATTCACTGGGATATTTAGCACCCGTTAGTGTGGGGCTAAAATATATATTAAAGCATATCGGGATAGTTGATTTTTTCAGCTGTCCCTTTTTTGTGTCATGGTGAAGCCTAAATGTATTTTTAATTCGGAATTCTTAATTAAGCCTTCCCCTTGCGACGCGAATGAAATGAGCTAGTCCCGTAGGGGAATGG
>NZ_CAMYWM010000169.1 GCF_947302755.1 uncultured Anaerovibrio sp. | reverse complement strand
CGAACACTAACTTCCCACTGCGCCGTAGGCTTGTGCTCACTAAGTGTTCATAGTAAGCTTACTGGACACCTGACGGCGTCCACACGCCCTTACAACGAACACTAACTTCCCACTGCGCCGTAGGCTTGTGCTCACTAAGTGTTCATAGTATAAATTCTCCACATATAAAAAAAATCCTGCAAGCAAAGTGGAACACCTGACGGGGGCAGGTGTTCCGGGGCAGCACAAAAGTCCTTTATTTATTTTCCTCCAGCTTCAGCAATTCCTCTGCCGCTTCATTCAGGTAAATATTTTCCACATTTTCAATCTGACCAGCATCACATTGAACTGCAAGGTTAGGCTGCATCGGTATACGGCCCAGCACCTTCAGATCATATTCCCTAGCAATATCATCAAGATGACTCTTGCCAAATATCTCATGGCGTTTGCCGCAATCCGGGCACTCAAAATAGCTCATATTTTCCACCAGACCGAGAATAGGCACATTCATGGCAGAGGCCATTTTTACTGCCTTGGACACAATCATGGAAACCAGCTCCTGGGGACTGGTAACTATTACGATGCCATCCAGCTTAATGGACTGCATAACCGTAAGCGGCACATCACCGGTTCCCGGCGGCATATCTATAAAGAGATAATCCACATCATTCCAGATAATATCCGACCAAAATTGCTTTACCACACCACTTATCACCGGCCCACGCCATACCACAGGGTCAGTGGAATGCTCCAAAAACAAATTCATGCTGACCACATCTATGCCGCCGGCCGAAGGTACAGGAAAGGCACCAGCTTCGCTGGCACGCACCTCACCCTTGACACCAAACATTTTTGGAATGGACGGACCGGTAATATCCGCATCCATAATGCCAACGTGGCGGCCCTTTCTGGCCATGGCTATGGATAACAAACCGGTTACCATGGATTTGCCTACACCGCCCTTGCCACTGACTACCGCAATGGTATGACGAATTTTACTTAAATCATTAGGCTGTTCAAACATATCCCCTGCCTTGCGGGTATCCTCCCACAGGTAGTACCACAGGAGCTGCAATCATGATTACAATTTTCTGACATAATAACGGTTCCCCCTTATATTATTACACACATTTTCATATATTAGTATAATACTTTCAGCTACTTTTCTCAATGATTTATCTGATGTTTACATAAGAAACTCTGTGCAAAATGATATTTTCCACTACGATCTTACAGGCAATCTAAGCTACCACTGCGCTGTAGGCTTGCAACTGCTAAGATTTCACAGAAAAAGGGGACCGGTTTAACCAGTCCCCAATTTTTAGTATAAGGCGATAATCAAAGGTTGGCCGCAGGAGTCTTGCCTTCCTTACCATGCTCCAGCTCCCCTGTCAGCAATTCCCTGCCGCAATGCTTAACCACCAGGACAGCCAGGGTCATAAGGGCAATGGCCAAAATCAGCTGGAGGCCATCCACCATAAATACGAAATCACCAGTTCCAAGCTTGGTGTAAATACCCATAACGCTAAGCACAAGGGCACTCATGGTTACCAGGAACATAAAGGTCATTGGAACGTAGAGCATCCAGCCCTTGCGGCCGGTGGTACGAAGGAATACAGCCAAGGCGATAAGTACAAGGGCCGACAAAAGCTGATTGGCTGCACCAAACAATGGCCAAATATTCATATAACCAGCCAGGCACAAGAGATAGGATAATACAAGGGTCACAATTGTAGCAACATAGGTGTTGCTGAAGAATTTTGCCACAGCATTCTGCTCCTGGCCCTCATCAGGGGCAAATAATTCCTGTAAGGACATACGGCCGATACGGGCCACGGAATCAATGGTGGTCATGGCCAGGGCCGATACGCACATGGTCATAAAGCACACGGCCACATGCTGTGGAAGGCCGAACATCATGAAGAAACCGCCAACGGCACCGGCAAAAATCTGGAATGGGGTACCCTGTGGCAATACACCACCGGTGGCAGCAGAGCAAACGATTACCAGTGCCACAACCCCCAACAGGGATTCAATCAGCATGGAGCCATAGCCTACAGTCAGCATATCCTTTTCATTGTTGATGGTCTTGGAGGAAGTACCGGAGGAAACCAGACTATGGAAGCCGGAAACGGCACCACAGGCAATGGTGATAAACAGAATTGGGAACAGGCTCAGCCCCTTTACCTCAAAGCCTACAAAGGCCGGCATATTAATGGTAGGATTGGCCACCAGAACACCGATAATCGCTCCGGCCAGCATGCCAAGGAGCAGGAAGGAGGACAAATAATCCCGGGGCTGCATCAAAAGCCACATTGGCAGTACAGAGGCGATAAAGCAATAACCAAAAACCACATAACGCCATACAGTGGCATCAAAATATAATGGATAAGCAATACCCACGGCCATCATGGCCATAAAGAGCACAAAGCCAACAGCCAGCTTTACACCCTCCTTGGGCTGGAACTTACGGATAAAGAAGCCGAAGGCCATTGCCACAAAGATATACAGCATGGAAATAGATGCCGCAGAAGCATTTGGTGCAGCCAGGCTGCCGTCCTTGGCAAAGCCGTTAAAGGTGTTGGCCACAATATCGGCAAAGGCGGCAATTACCAGCAGGGTAAACAGCCAGCAGAACAACAGAAACAGGCGGCGGCCGGTTTTGCCCACATACTGCTCAATGAGCATTCCCATGGACTTGCCCTGATTTTTTACGGAAGCGTACAATGCGGTAAAGTCCTGCACTGCACCAAAGAATACGCCACCCACCAGCAGCCAGAGAAGTGCAGGAAGCCAGCCAAACATGGCAGCAATTATTGGTCCGGTGATAGGACCTGCGCCTGTGATGGAGGAAAACTGATTGGCAAATACAGTAAATTTTGAGGCAGGAGAATAATCCTTGCCATCCTCAAATTCGTGGGCCGGGGTTTTGGCATCCACGTCAATACCCCAGGTTTTTACCAGCCAGCGGCCATAGACAAGATAGGCAGTTGCAAAAAAGACCATTGCAAACCCCACAACCATTAATCCATTCATACATAATTCCTTCTTTCTTAATGAATAGTATAAAATTAGGACCCACAACACCATCAAGGAAGATAAAAGTATGCCTACCTTCATCAGCCCTTACACTAAATCTAAGGTTCATCTTCATCCTTCAGATTTGATTGACTAAGATTTAGCAGCAAAAAAATCCTTCATCCTCAATTACTTGAAGACGAAGGATTAACTCCGCGGTACCACTTCTCTTACTGCCTATAAAATAAACAGTCCCTTTGTAACAGACCAACATCTGTCCTTTTTGATAACGGTGAAGACACCGGAGCAGCTTACTGGAGTCTTAATTGACCGGGTTCAGCCCTCTGCTGACAGGTGATAAAATACAGAATCCGCTTTGCCCCACTCACACCATCTTGAAGCTCGCTGAAAAGCACTACATCTGCACTCGCGTCCTGAGTCTTTGCATTTGTGTTGTTTTGTTGTGTCATATAGTAACACTATATTGGGAATAGGTCAAGAAAAATATCAAAATTTGTAATATGAATTTTTGAAAATAGGTAAAGTGTCATACAATTGTGTACAAAACATCCCTGTATATGAGACAGCGTCCTTTTAAGTTCATCATAGGTGTACATTAATACACAATGGTATAATATAGAGAACTACAAGGACTCATCCCGCATTGCATTAATAATCCGTTCAATAGGTAAAAAATGAATTATCAGACAACAAATAAGCCAATCAGGAACCACAAAGCTGCCGTTGTAAATAACGGAATAAAGGAAGGCAGGAGTTCCCTCCGGCGCATAGGAGGCAAAGAATACCGCACCGGAAATAACATGGAATACATACTTTAAGGCATAGGCCACAGTAGTTCCCAAAAATATTCTCTGTTTAAACAGTCCCACCAAAGCCATGGCCATATATGGCAACGGATAATCCAACAGAACCTGAACAGGATGATAAAAAAACGGATTAATCATCAGGGCAATAATTCCACATATAAACCCGGCCAGCAGAGTAATGCGCCAACCAAAGCAATAGGACAGCAAAATAAGGGGTATCATGGTCCCCAGACTCACCTCGCCACCCTGAGGCATCATAAATACATGGATTTGATTAATAACTGAGGTCATGGCAATGACCAAAGCCGTGCGAGAAATCATTTTCGCTGAAAAATGGCTATTATTTGCAAAAAACATACAAACCGCTCCAACCTAAAATTTAACCCTACGCTAAGGGGGGCTAGGTCTCACCCCTCTTAGGTGGAGGAAAAGCCCCCATAGCGGTCAGTGTCAGCTGCTCAGCTAAGACCATGGTCTTGCT
>NZ_CAMYWM010000168.1 GCF_947302755.1 uncultured Anaerovibrio sp. | reverse complement strand
CAGCGTTTCGCAAAGTCTCCAGTTCTGTTACTGTGAACGGATGCCTTGTCCTTTTGGGTTGCTTCATCGGTTGAACCGTTTTCATCGGGTTCTTAGTTATATACTCAGTATCCTGAAGCCAACCAAAGAATGACGATAATATTCGCCGTACATTGTTGGAGTTTACAGGACTTGTTTTATCGGCAATAGCCGCCAGATAGCACTGCAATTCCAGCGTTGTAAGTTGTAAAAACGGTTTTTGATGAAAATCTTTATCAGCTTTGGTTAAGACAAGTTCATAAAATTTTATGGAATTTGGGCTCAAATTTATCATTTTTTTGGCCATTATAAACATAGTTATAAGCTTATGGTTTGGATGGTCATAAACAACGATGTTAGCTTCTGCCGGTTTTACCTCCAATGGACTTATCCTCTTATAGAGGCACAGTTTCAGCTTATCCATTTGCTCTTCACTTATGGCATCAACCATGTCATTAACAATGTCTATAATCAGGCGTTCTTTTTCTGACAGCACTCTTCTTTTGCCCTCCTTTCCTTTAGCGCCCATAAATCAACTGCATATATGGGTGTTACCCATGGTTTTTCATATTCTTCCAGCGTCAATGTATTGCCGTGGATGACCTTTCCAGGGATTCCATACAGACTAAGCTGCAGGTAAGTCATGCATACACACCTCCTGTCTATGTCTTGTGCTACAACCAGCAGATGCTTCTGTGGATTAAAACCGGCTCTCATCATTGCCTGGATGAAGGCCATGAGCATGACGCCGCCCCCACATGAAGGCTCATTCACTAAGATATAGCCTTTTTCTTCTATTTGTTTTTTGGCAATTCTGCTGTCGAAGGTAGCGGTACCACAAAGCTCTGCCACTGATGCAGGTGTGAAGAACTGGCCCGTGTTTTTGTTGTTGATACTAAGCTCGCCAAATATGGCCCCCAAGGTATCGCATATCTCATTTTTTAAAAAATGTTCTTCCAGAGCATCAACCAGCTCCCCAAACATATCCGATAATATCTGCTGTTCCTTTGGCTGGTACCTATTAAATAGCTTTTGGAATTCTTCTTCAGCCTGGATTTTGCCGGTGCACAAATCAATAGAAGATTTAATGGCCATGGCGGACATCTGAACGAAATCCGCAAACACGTCATAGGTATTATGGCTATATATGTTATGTATATGCTTTAATATGTTTTGTTCGTGTTTATTCATGAGCTGTTCTTTCTCCCTTTTCTGTATCTGCACAGCCATATTACTTATTTACCCGGTGGCGCATCTGCCCAGCCGCATAGGAGCATTACCCCCAGGAACAATATAGGTACGATAATCCACTTCACCGTTAAATCCCAGCGCAGAGCCTTACGCTTTAGCTCTACGCGTTCGCGTGTGTTCATGTAGTACCCTCCTTTCCAGCCGCCCCAGTGTGATATAATCTCTCATAAAGGGGTGGATAATATGAAATTGAATTATGAATTATTGCGGGACTTGCTTCTAATTATTGAAGAAGAATCTGACGGCCATAAGGCTTTTGTGTATGGGCATTATGTTAATTCATGCCCTTCGTATCATCCCGATCAGGTTGAATATCATATTAAATATCTTCTTGATAGCCAACTGATTGAGGGCGAACACTGGCGTTATGTTATTGACATTACACCGACAGGCCGTGATTACCTTAACAGCATCCGCAATGACTCTGTTTGGCAAAAGGTAAAGACCCAAATTCAGCCTTTAGGCCCTATTGCGTTGGATTTGGTGGCTGAAGTTGGCAAGTCTTTTATTTCTAAACAATTAGGTTTATAAGGAATCGTGTGCTCAAAAATATCGTCGTTCACTGCTTCAAATACCTTAGGAATTAAAATGATTGGCACCTTTTCCTGTTCCAGCACAGCTACAATTTTCTTTGCTATTGCCTGGAAGTTATAACTATCTTTCACCTTTTCACCTCCCTTAAGAAAGTTTTTAAATACACTCCTATAGGAGTGTGCTATAGTGCCCCGTTAGGGGCATTATAGCGGCTTTGTGTGTTATTAACACTGTTATTGTATTTCTTGTGTTCTAATCACATTATAATGAGTGATTATGTAATTGTCTAGCATTTTTTTATTGTTTTTGTGATTGACTTACATTCTAAAAAAAGTTATAATTTTTTCAGGTAAAAGGTGGTGAATGCAAATGACTATAGGCGAACGTATTAGATATTTTCGTAAAGAGATACAGGGACTAACACAGGAAGAATTTTCCAAAAGAATTAATATAGGACGCGCCAATGTTGCTAGTATTGAGAAAAATCGCATTGCAGTTACTGACCGCGTAATCTCTGATATATGTAACGCTTTCAGCCTCTCAGAAAGCTGGCTACGTACTGGTGAGGGCGAAATGTATGAGGAGACAGAGACCACCTTATTTTCCGCCTTTGCCAAGCAGTATGACCTGAGCGAAGCGGAGCAACGGGCCGCCCGGTACCTGCTGAACCTTTCCAGCGAAGAACGCCAGCAAATACTTCATCATATTGTGCAGCTGGCTGAGGCTATTACCTCCACCGACCAAAAGGTTGACCTTGCCAAAATAGACAAAGAACTGGCCGCCTACAAAGAAGAACTGATAGCAGTTGAAAAAGGGCTATCAGCCTCAGAAGCTACAGAAGAAAAAAACGCATAAAAAAAAGAGCCGCCCCAAAGGGCAGCCACGCAAGGATATACCATTTCCCTGGCATCTAAAAAAATTTTGAAACAATAAGAAAAGCCGCCCCTGCGCCAACAGGAACGGCCAAAGATAAGGGTGTATAGTTGAATACACACCTAACGCAATTCAATTATACACCCATTCTGCTATTTTATAAAGCATACGATTGTATGTCGTTGTTAAGAAAGGGTGTATTTTTATGGCTTATTTTAGAAAAAGAGGGAATAAATGGTACTTTACTATTGAGATTGGAGATGGTAACAACCGCAAGCGTAAGGAAATGGCCGGGGGCAGAACCAAGGCAGAAGCTGAGGCAGCCTATGCCCGGGCGTTGGTTTCCCTGGATGTAAACGGCGGGGCCTTCCTGGAGCCTACTAAAATGACGGTGGATGATTTTGCCGGAGAATTTTTAGCGGATCATGCCAAAAATGTCCATGCCAACACCATCAAATCATACCGGTCAATTTATACGCATCACATAGCCCCGGTCATCGGCAGCCTAAAGCTCAGGGATATAAGGGCCAGAACCCTGCAAAATATCCTAAACGATAAAAAGGAAGCAGGACTTTCACGTTCAACGGTGTCCTCCATCCATGCCGTCATCAAGATCATGTTTACATATGCATCGGATTTTTGTGAATATATTGATAAAAACCCGGCCCAAAACCTCCATATACCAAAATATACGGAGCCGCCCAAGGTGGTACACAGCTTCACGCCGGACCAGGTGGCGGAAATCTTTGCTGCCTTCCCCCGGGGCCACCAGTATTTCCTTCCCCTGGCTATTTCCTATCATACCGGGGCAAGGTTCGGGGAATGCTGCGCCATTACCTGGCAGGATGTGGATTTTGAGGCTATGGAAATCAGCATAAACAAAACCGTCATCGTAGAAGATAAAAAACTGAAAATACAAGACGTGCCTAAATCCTCCCACAGCTTCAGGATAGTTCCTTTTGGTCACAAGCTCCTGGAGATACTCAAAAGAGAAAAAAGGCGTCAGGCCGTGCAGAAGCTGGCCGGTAGCGGACCAAAGGATAATCTTGTGGTTCATGGGAAAAACGGCAAAATGATGGGGCCCGACGGCATCCGTCACTTTAACGAATACTGTAAGAAATTCGGCGACGGCCTTTCCTTCCACTCCATGCGCCACACCCACGCCACCATGCTGCTGGAAGCCGGGGAAGATTTGGAGCTGGTATCCAAACGGCTGGGCCACAGCAGCCTGAACACCACCGCCAAAACATATTCCCATGTCCTGGAGAACCGGAAGGCCAAGAGCCGAGAGCTGTTGGATAGCGTACTGTAAAAAATGGTCATGTATTCGGGCTGATGAGCCCTGTAATACCAGGGCCATAAACTCAATGATACAATCCAGTCATATAAAAAGCCGTCCCGTAATGAGGCGGCTTTACTATTTGTTTATAATAGTCTATATTTGCAAATATCATTGATAACGGTTTGACAGGTTATAATTTAATCCATAAAATATTATTGAGGTGCTACCATAGAGGTAGGCGGTCAATCCTAGCCCCTGAAAGGGGGTATTGCCTATGACGATTTATGACTTTTTAACAGTTGTATTTCTCGTTGCAATCTGCATAGTTGCAATTAAATCATAGCAATAGAAAAACCGCCAGCAGCTTCCAACTTTGGCGGTCTTTCAAAAACCACTAAACAACGGGGCTGACCGTCTATCGGTAGCACCTTCTTTACGTTTATTATATCAAAATACAAA
>NZ_CAMYWM010000167.1 GCF_947302755.1 uncultured Anaerovibrio sp. | reverse complement strand
ATATCATGCACACTTAAAAAATAAAGTACTGGTCTAAATTCTTGGTACCATTATAGCTCGAACCGTTTACTTCCGTTCATATCTGTATAAAAAAAATAATGATGAATTGAATAAAATTATTAATAACTTGATTTGAGAGTATATGGTATCCCCTTGGCCTGTGACCAAGGGGATACTTTTATTTTGTCACTGTCTGAACATATTCATTGATACTTGATTGTGGAATTTTCCAAATGCGCTTTATTCTGAAGGCCTTTATCTGGCCGGTACGCAATAAATTGTAGGCTGCGTTTCTGCCTATCGTTAGCTGTTCACATAGCTCTTCCAAAGATAAGATACGTACAGGTTCATTATCCATTATTCAGCAACTCCTTTTCTTATTTTCTTATATTTATGTTATTTAATTAATCAATAAGAAAATCATGGTTCATAAAGGTTCTATAAATCTTTCAAAACCTCCATTAATCATTTTTGATGCATAATGGCTTCTATTGATTCTACCGGAATCTTCCAGCTTTTACCTATCTTGTTGGCTTTAATAATTCCGCTATCTATGAGTTTGTAGACAGTACATGATGAAAGACCTAGTACGGAAGCTGTCTCAGCAACTGTCAGAACGGATTTGTTGATAGGCATTACACCCATTATTTCCATTGGGATTCCTCCTTTATATTTTCTTACTTTATTGTTAATAATAATTATTGTGATTTCAGTAATTTTATTAATGCTCATTTACAGTATGAGAAGCACAGATAACTGCCTTTTTACATTATTGAAAGAGTCAATTTTTTCAGTTGCATACTATATATCTGAGGAATATATCCTCCAGCTATCAGTTCAGAAGCTGTTTTTTATTAATATAAATCTATTTTTCAAAAGGAGGAAAAAGTTATGAAACAGGGAAGAACATTGGAGCAACTGGGAGAAGAACTTCAGAGGCAGAGGGAAGCTAGACAGGATTTCCTGTCGGATACCACTCTCATGGATTTTAAGGCAGAGGATAACGGCAGGAGCTTTATTAGTCTCAACATGAAGGGGAAAACTCAGACATTTGCCGTTAATGAGCTTGCTCATCAGCAGATTGCGCAGAGGCTTCAGATTCCGTACCGTTATTATCAGAAGATGATGGTGGAGCAGCCTGATTTGCTGTCTGAGAACGTAAACACATGGTTTCATTATGCGCCGGAAAGAAGAATGCTGAGAACTCTGGATGGGGAGGTAAGGGCATTTCTGTCTGACCGTTATCGCAGGCTGGATAATCTGGAGCTGTGTGAGGCTGTACTGCCTATCATAAGGGATATGCCGGGGGCATCCATCAACAGCTGCGAGGTAACACCTACACACATGTATCTGAAGGTCGTAAACAAGAAACTTAAAGCCGAGGTAGCTGTAGGTGATGCTGTACAGGCAGGATTTGTTATCTCCAATTCTGAGGTAGGTCTTGGCAGCGTAAAGATTGAACCGCTTATCTATAGGCTCGTATGTAAGAATGGGCTTGTTCTTAAGGATTATACCCAGAAGAAATATCATGTTGGCAGGCAGGTAGAGGGGGACGGTGCCTATGAGCTTTATTCTGACGAAACCTTGAAGGCTGACGATAAGGCATTCTTCATGAAGGTTCAGGATACGGTAAAGGTGGCAGCTGATGAAGCCAAATTTATTATGGCTGTAGACAAGCTGAAGGAATCTATGGATATCCCGTTGGGTAAAGACCCAGTAAAGGAAGTAGAGCTTCTGGCTGACAAGTACCAGCTTAATCCTAATGAGCGTGGAGATGTCCTTCGCCAGTTGTTTATGGGAAAGGACAACAGCAGATATGGACTGCTTAATGCTGTCACAGCTGCATCCAAGATGGCCTCAAGCTATGAAAGGGCAACAGATCTGGAAAGAATTGGTGGTGAAATTCTTGCTGAGTCTTTACCAAAAGTAAGGGAAGTTATTAATATTACCCCAGTTCGTTCACTGAACGCAATAACAGCATAAAAGATAAATGTGGGGACAGGCGCAATGCCTGTCCCTTTTAAATTTGGGAGGTTTAAATATGGAAAGTGAAATTCAGAAACTTAGTGATAACGAACTCTTAAGGATTTTGAACCCGGCGTTGGCAGTAGCGGTAGGTGATTACGGTGTCCCTGAGCTTTTAAATGTGGCTGAGCAGGAAGTATTGGCAATAAAGGGAATAGGCGATGCTAGAGTAAAAATGCTCATGGCATTAAAGGAAATAGTCCATCGTATTATTCACCGCCGCAAGGACAGCATAAAGACCGTCCATTCACCAGATGATGCCATTGAGTATTTCCAGTATCTCGCCGGTAATCCGACAGAGGAAGTGTGGGTTATGTTCCTTGATAACAAGCACCATGTAATTGGCAGCAAAATGGTTACAAGAGGAACCATCTCTGCCAGTGCTGTAGGCATGAGAGAAATCTATTCCATGGCCATAAAGAGAATGGCAGCAGCCATAGTGGTGGCCCATAATCATCCTTCGGGTATTGCCACCCCTAGTCAGGAAGACATCAGGTTTACTAAGGAACTTATTGAGAGTTCCAAAATATTGGGAATCCAGCTTGTGGACCATATCATCATTGCCAAGGAAGGCTCACTGAGCCTCAGAGAGGACCGTAGTGAGCTGTTTAATTACAACAGGGATATTTTCTAAGGGGGTATAGCTTATGTCATCGTATTCAAGCTGTCTGTCCTATGAGAACATAAAGTGCAGAGTCCTTATTGATGGTCATATTTATCTGTTTATGGATACAGCTGAAAGCAGTATAGAGGTAACACTAAACCCAAATCAGGCAAAGCTGCTTGGGGAGGCTCTTATAAAAGGAATATCCAAAATTTCTGTAGGGAGCATAGATAAAAGTAGTTCAGATCTTTTTGGTGATTTTGAAACTGTATATGAGATAGCAGGGGAGGAAACTAAAGATGAGCATAACACTAGAGAAGGTTCTGGAAGTGATACAGGTAGTTGTTCCGGTAATTTTGAAACAGACCAGAGAAAAGAAATAAAGATTGCGTAAGGGAGGTAAATATTATGCCGGCAACAAAATTTTTCTGTCCGGACGGGCAGGAGGTTCCAATTTCGGGCTGTTTAGATGGATGCAGGTGTGGTACAAGATGTATGTTCCTGCCAACACTAAGGGCTGTAGCCAAAAGCTCAGACAGAAAGATTGATGAACCTACTGTAACGGAGCTTATAAGTGGCAGTCGTGAAACCTACTTAAAGAAAACCACTGAATATACCATTGACCCAGAGAGTGCTTTATATGCTTTGCAGGGGCAGGGGATTCATGGCATCCATGAAGGTTTTATAGACGGGGATATCCTCTCAGAGGTTCGTCTGAAGGATGGCACCACCAGCGGTAAGTTTGATCTCTATGGACAACTCCTTGATGAAGACACGGGCTGTCTGGGGGATTTGAAGGTTACATCCAGCTACAAATTAATGCGTGCCATGGGGTATTACAAGAAGTCTGTTCCCACTGGGGAAGTATATAAGACAGGTGCCAGGAAGGGACAGCAAAAGTATCGTCAGGAGCTTTTTACTGATGGGGTCAAGTATGTAATGGATTGGGCTATTCAGCTTAACTATTACCGTATTCTGTTGGAGCAGCAGGGGTTTGAAGTAAATTCCATGTATATTCAGGCCATGTGCAGGGATGGTAGCCTCAGAATTGCCGCAGAGCGGGGAATAGACAAGAATATCTATATCATTCCAATAAAGAAGATTTCGGACCATTGGCTTATCCGTTACTTCAAACACAAGGCAAAAGTTCTTAAGGAAGCTATGGACTCCGGGAAAATTCCCAAGGTATGTTCATCCAAAGAACGCTGGCATGACAAGAAATGTCTCAATTATTGTGATGTAGCTGATTATTGTGATCATGGTCTTGTTGTAAGGCAATCTGCACAGAAAAAGGTTAGTTAATAATTTGAAGGTGGTTTTATGCCTAATTATGTGCGAAATGTGCTTGTGTTGGTTGGCAGGCAGGAAAAAGTGGCAAGGGTGATTAAATCTTTGGAAGGGAAAAATGGCCCGATAGACTTGGAAAATATTATTCCCTTGCCAGATGATTCTAAGATTGATATTCATAACTGGAAAATATCCCACTGGGGATCTACCGATGCCATTGATTGTATTATGAACAGAGAAAATACCATCAGTTTTTCAACTTCTTGGACACCACCATTAAAAGCTATTGAAGCACTGGCACAGAAATTTTCAGATGTAAATTTTCGTTATTATTGGGCCACTGATGATAAGGGATTTGATACTGGAATGCAGATTTGGGAAGAAGGAGAGCTTATTGAGGAAATAAGACCGTACAATCTTGTATATTATTATTGCTGGGATTCCATAAGGTTACCTGCATAATGCTATAGGGTGCTGCTATTTGCAGTACCCTTTTTTGTATAAAGAAAACCACGCGATAGTCGCGTGGTTCAGAAAAGCTTTA
>NZ_CAMYWM010000166.1 GCF_947302755.1 uncultured Anaerovibrio sp. | reverse complement strand
CTATCGAAAAAATTACCAAGTACACCAGCCTGACTGAGGCGGAAATTCAAGAGCTAGCTAAAGAAATTTAATCACCATCAAAAAATTCCCCCGCTATGTACTGACCATACAGCCCATAGCGGGGATTTTATCTTCAATGCAGTCCATTAATTGGGGTAATTAACTGCCTCATCCATGTACATTTTTGCAAATGCCAAGACCCTATCACTTGCTTTGTCGCTCCTGGCGGTCTTTCTTAGGCTGCTCAGACTTGTTCTCTATATCTGCCTTAACCTTTTCCAGGTACTTGGCCATATAACGGTTCAATCCGGCCATTTCCGCAGTGAACCCCCAGCCATCACAGGCTATATCTCTGATATCAATACCTCTCTTAAACACGCCTCTCAGCTCCTTTTCAGCAGTATTTATACTAATTTTTCAGCAGCTCTTGTGGTGCCATCAGACCTTTCCATTGTGATTATGTTTTCCTTATCCCCCGTTGACTTGGAATTTTCCAAATCCTTAAGGAGCTTTTCCAAAGTGCTTCTGTAATTGGTCAGGGGATCCGAGCCGCCCAATTCATCATCCTCCTTATCTTTGGTTTTCGCCTTCAGGTCAGTGATAATCTTATCCCCGCTTCTCTCCAGTGCAGTCTGAAGCTTCTGGATGGATGCCTTAACCTCTTCATAAACCCTTTCCCGCTGTTCGTCAGTTGTACACTCATCCATGGCCCACTGGGCTTCATCACGAATCTTGTCCATCAGAGCCTCAATGCTTTCCGCAGTGGTTGGCTCCCGTCTGGATCCCCTTGAAGCTCCGAAAGGATCATTTTCAGCTTCCAGCCACGCCGCAATGGCCAGTCCTGCAATCCCGCCTACACCCAACAACAAACCATTTTTCCACCAACTCATAATGAATTCCTCCTTTATTTTTTCTGTAAATGAGTTTCCTTAGGATGATTTAATTATAGAGCAGGGAAAAAAATAAGAGGTTGCCACCCGGGCAACCTTTGAAAAAAAATTATTATTTATGCTCCACATTTGTTGGTAAGAGGATCATAGCCATAATCCATCAGCTTTTCATTGAGATCGATAATATTGTAGGTTCTGGATTCGATGTAGCAGCGCACTATAAGGTCTCTTTTTATACTGCTGGACAAGGCATACCCCGCCCGTCCAATCAGGTCCTGGGTTTCCTCCAGGCTCAGGTGTAATGCTATGGCAAAGGCCAAGGCCGTAGATTTTGTGGGGTGATAATTTTTATCTCCCTTAATCTTGGAAAAAAGTGCCTTATCCACATCAGCCCTTTTGTATATTTCTGCCGGCTTCTTGCCCTTTTCCCTGATAAGCTCTATCAGCTTTTCTGAGAAGGTCAATTCCACTTTACTGCGGATTTTATCCAACAAAAATTGCAGGGTGTCGCCGGCAGCATAAGTGCCGGTAATATCTCTCCTTCCGGAAAGATATTTTCTGGTGCCCGTTAATATTTCAAAAAAGCCCTTACCCGAAGTCTCGCCATCATCAGGTTGATAATGCCATCGGATGTATTCATCAATTTCCTTTTTACTTATTACCTTCTCATCTACAGCCATGTTGCTTCCCCTAATCCTCATCCAGCTTTTCCAAAGCCTTCTCACCAAATATATCCTTTATTTTTCCCCTGGCCTGGGCCTTGATTTCATCGTTGATATACATTTGGGCCAAAAGCAGGGCAATACCAATGGCCGCCGCATCATCAGTATATCCAACGATTGGCGTAAAATCCGGGATAAAGTCAAATGGGGAAATCAGATATCCCAGGGCTCCGTAAATTCCCGCCTTCACCTTCATGGGACACTTTGGCGAGTGGGCCACATAATAAAGCTGCAAGGCCTTGTAAATCAGGCTAATTCCGATGGAAGTGACATTTTCCTTTATCTTTTTCCAAAGCCCTTCCTCAGAATATTCATCTGTATACTTCTCCACTTCAATCTCGCTGAAATCAGCATCAATAGTTTCGTTTTTCATAAAATGACCCCCTCGTCCTTTACTATCCTATACAATAACATAAAAATCCTGCTTACCGAAAAGTATACATCATTCACCCTCAAAAAGGTTGCCGGCCTGGCAACCTTTTCCCTAATATATATTCTATTGGTGTCATGCGGAAATGTCCATTTTTCTCAATCAAAAATACATAAAACATTCCACTCTACAGCTGCCAAAATTCTCAAAACAAAAAAGTGGGGATTATCTCCCCCCAAATAACTATATATTAAGCTTGTTTAGTCATATTTTCTCTAAGAAATTTTGCAATGGGGATTAATTTTTTATTGTAAGCTAGCGACATATATTTTTTCCTTCTTTCTATATGAAGTGCGTGATGCTCCCCCCTATCCCCCCTCCGTCCTTCGGGCATCCTCCCTCCTAGTGGGAGGTGCCCGAAGGACGGAGGGAGCCCACCCGCTCTCTTACCTTTTCATCTATTGCCATACATACACCGGAAAAATTATCATGAATATCATTATTAGCAAATCTCAGTACTTCCAGCCCATATTTTTCCAGCTTATCCGTTCTTATTCTATCCTTTATATTTCCTTCTTCTAAAAAATGCTGACTGCCATCGAGCTCAATTACAAGCCTAGCCTTATGACAATAAAAATCTACTATATAATCATCAATAACTTTTTGACGCTGAAATCGAACTGAATATTGTCTTAAAAAATCATACCACAAATGCCTTTCTTGTTTAGTCATATTTTCTCTAAGGGATTTTGCAATGGGGATTAATTTTTTATTGTAAGCTAGCGACATATACTTTTTCCTTCTTTCTATATGAAGTGCGTGATGCTCCCCCCTATCCCCCCTCTAGTAGGGGGGCATCATCCCTCCTAGAGGAAGGTGCCCGAAGGGCGCAGGGAGCACTCTCATACAGGGAGGTGCCCGACGGGCGGAGGAAGAGCCTCCCTCCTAGAGGGAGGTGCCCGAAGGGCGGAGGAAGAGCCTCCCTCCTAGTGGGAGGTGCCCGAAGGGCGGAGGGAGCACCTACTTCTCTGCGGGAGGGAGCAGCTCAGCTGGCAGAGGAAACGCAACCTTCCGCTTGCCGGTAACTACCTCGTAAATAAGAGATTTCTTGTAGGATTCGAGGTCTTCGATAAGGGATTCTGGAATTACACGATAAAGAAGCCCGCCTTCCACCATTCGTTTGACCTAGGCAGAAAATTCCATGCGGGCCAGTATGTCCTGAACATTATCAGAAAATCCATTAAGATAATCCTCAAAGTTTTCCTCTATATTATCCGGGTTAGCCACCAGCAAATCAAAGGTGAACCTGCTGGTATTGTAGAACTGATAGCCGGATGCAGTCTTAAGGAAGCCCTCCTTTACCGCCAGCTCCTTTACCTCCTCATAGGTCTGTAAAACCTTATGGTGAGTAGGCAGCAAGCAGTCATGGAACCGCTTAATAACCGCCATTGGAAGCACTACCAGACCATACTCATGTGGCTTAATGCACCCACAAGATCATCAGCCACCGACCATACCAATGCCGCCTTCTCCTGAATATTCTTACCAACCTCCTGAATTTTATCATTGCTGGATTCCGCCATCTATGTTCATCCTTCCCCATTGAAAGCTTTAAATCATTACATACAAATAATTATAACGCCATTGTTCAAATTTTTCTTCTTTAGAAGAAAATCTTCCAATTAGCGTTTCCCTAAAGGACTAGCTTCACGTCGCCCTTTCAGGACTAGCTGCGCGTCGCACGAGGCGGTCAGTGTCAGCTGCTCAGCTTCGACTATTGTCTTGCTTTGTAGGACACTTTCGCATGGGACGTATTAACAAAGCATCGTTGCTGCTTTGATACGTCCGCACTGGGAGATATGCTCGCCAGCTGTTGTAGTTTGTTTTCCCCCACCTAAAGAGGTGGGGGACATCTTAAAGCTCGTTATAAGCGACAGGATGGATTCGCCCCCCGACCCACGGCTTAGAAGAAGCTCTGAATATCATGCCCGTATGTTTTTAGTCATTTTAGCTTCTCCCGTACCATCATTAAGGCATAACCCAGCAAATTTTGTCCTTTCCATTTGCCAATATCTAATCTGGCCGAATCATTCATAGATAGCCCTATTCCCCATATTCTATCTTTTACTGCACATTCGGCAAGTATTGCCTCTCCCGTTCCCAACAACCTATCATTTAAATCCTTATTCTGGGAAAATTTAGCTAACAGGCCCTCATATACAACAATCTGCCGAATACCGCTCCAAACGCAATCATCATAGCCAGATACCTGCCGCCCTAGATTCTTTATTTCAGCAACATCATCTGATGCAAGTATCTTGCTGGCGATTTCACCATCGTGGAAGCAGATTGCCTTCCTATACATCATATACTGTTCCATAGAAGAGAATGATATATCCCCAACGGTGAAATTTTTCATGTACCAATTACTTAAATACTCAACTTTCCCAGCATAAATTCTGGAACAATCCCTTAATATACCTGC
>NZ_CAMYWM010000165.1 GCF_947302755.1 uncultured Anaerovibrio sp. | reverse complement strand
TTTTCGATGAAAAATTCTCATTTTAATTTGCTTTAAATCTTGACATAGCACCATATCTTTCCATTATCATCTTTGGCTGCATTATTTTTCTCACTTCCACAACCCGTTAACAATGTAAAGCAAGCCATACATAGCACCAATAATACCACAAACAAACTTCTTTGCTTCATAATCGTTCCATCCTTTCAACAATCATACATCTAAAAATCTTTACTTTAGGCTGCTATCCATCATCTCCCCACAAACCGAAAACCTTGGCAATAAAAAAACCGCTTCGCAATATACGAAACGGCACAAAAACAACGCACTGTAGTCGCCTGCTCTCCTGTCGCTCGCAAGATGCAAGTAAAATCCATTTTTGGGCAGTTCTCCTGGCTCTGTTTCATCGTTCGATTCGCCTTCCCAGCTACCAGTAGCCAGTGACATCATGAAAGGAACTCCACATTACAGTGACGGGATCGCAACGGCTTTTCACCGTTTTCTCTGTTAGGCTCTCGCGAGCACCCAAAAACATATGTAATTGTATTTTTGATTGACAACCAAAATTCTAATCACTAAATTAAAAGATGTAAAATACTATTATTTAATGATTTGCATAGGCACATACCTATAGATGGAGGATTTTTCCATGACGCTTAGACATTTTCTTATATTTCTAAATGTTTGTGATGAGGAAGGAATGACCAAAGCTGCTGAAAAGCTACATATTTCACAACCTTCTGTGAGCCAGGCCATCAAAGAACTTGAGGAACATTACCAAGTTAAATTGTTTGAAAGACTGGGAAAAAGATTGTTTATTACTCCAGCCGGACAGGAGCTTATGCACTATGCCCGCCATGTACTTAGTCTGACTAATAAGGCAGAATCAACACTACGCGGTTTTTCCAGTCACTCCCCGCTCCGCATTGGTGCCACCTTGTCAGTTGGCGAAAGTGTTTTCGTTCCCCTGCTGTGCCATTTTAAAGCAAAACTGCCGGAGCAGGTGATTTTTTCCCGTATTCACAATACCACCACTTTGGAGCAATACCTACTTCAAGATGAACTGGATATTGCGCTGGTTGAGGGAAACCTTGAATCAGAATACCTGCGTGAAATCCCCTTCATGGAAGATGAGCTGGTATTCGTAGCTTCACCTGACAGCAAGCAAACTATGTCCAAGAAAGAAATAGCGAAATGCTCCTTTATTGTACGGGAGGAGGGCAGCGGTACCCGCAATCTTTTTGAACAGATTATGAGAGAACATAATATAACCCCGCGTATCTCCGGTGTTTATAACAATTCTTCCACCATCAAGCAAGCAGTTATGGCTGGTCTTGGTATAACCGTTCTTTCCAAAAAAATTGTGGAAAAGGAAATAATTGACGGATCTCTTATTGAAATATCCGTCCCCCATATTAATTTTCGCCGAAATTTCCGTATTGTCCATCATGTAAATAAATATATTACATCTACTTTGGAGCTTTTTATTAACACCTGTCACGAGATGTACAGCTAATTGCCAGATACTCCAGTATTTCATGGGCAGCCACATTGCCCTCACCTATGGCCTTGGCTATCTGGTACGGTCTTCCTGTGTTGTCCCCAGCCGCAAAGCAGCCCTCTATATTGGTGTGAAGCTGACGATTCACGACTACATGAGGGCCATCCAGCTCCAACCCTGGCAGAAGCTCCTCTGGTGGAATGGCGTTACGCAAAATAAACACACCATCAACGGTAATTTGATCGCCATTACTCAGTTCTACTATCTCTACCCGCTTCTCTCCCAATATTCTCACCAGTCTTCCATCAACCAGCTTCACATTATTTTCCGTTACTTTCAATTTGCCATCGGTGGAAAACAGATACACCTTTTCCGCTATATTGGCAAGGTAATAAACCTCCGAAATAAAGCTTTTGTTGCCACAATACACTGCCAAAGTCTTTCCCTTGTAAAACATGCCATCACAAGTGGCGCAGTAGCTTACCCCCCTGCCAAGATACTCCTTTTCCCCATCAAAGCCCTTGGCAACAGCTATTCCGGTGGTCAGCAGAACAGTCTTTGCCTCGAACATCTCATTGTCTGCCAACAAAGTAAACTTACCGCCAAAATCTGAAATCTTGGAAACGAATTTATTTGTAATCTCAAGATCCAGTTCCTGGATATGCTTACGAAAATGCTCATTTAGCTCATGCCCGGTGATAATACCCAGTCCGGGATAATTGATGATTTTTTCAGCCTTTTCAATTTTGGAGCTCATTTCTTCAGGGCCAAACCATATTATATTCTTTCCTCTTGCCTTTAGCACAGTAGCCGCCGACAACCCCGCCGGCCCGCTTCCAACGATTGCTGCATCATATATCATATCTCCTTGACCTCCTTTAAATCAGGTAATTATTCGACAGCTTCAATATTTCATGTGATTTCTCTGACTTTAGTTATACCATTGACTTTAACTCACTGACAAGTCTGACTTTTGTGGTCAAAATGTTGTAATTACAACATACAAGTTTGATTTATTGTACTATATTAAACATACAAAAACAAATCAGATAATACTAAAACTCTTAATATGTGTATTAACAAGGGGGATTTTAATTATGAGTAATGAAATGTTTTGTTTTCAGTGTGAGCAGACCGCAGGATGTATTGGTTGTACCGGAAAAGCTGGTGTATGCGGCAAAAAATCCGATACAGCAAAGCTGCAGGATGAGCTGACGGGTGCCCTGATTGGTTTGGCTAGAGCCGTTGACAGCAACGGAGAGGCTACCCAAGAGATTTACAACGCTATCATTGAGGGACTCTTTACCACAATTACCAATGTGAGCTTCGACAATGAATCACTTGAGAAAATGATTGCCAAGGTTCGCCGACTTCAACAGGCTCTTGCTCCTGACTGTGGCAGCTGTGCATCGCCATGCGGCAAGAACAGTGAATTCAACATGGATGATCTGTGGACTGCCAATGAAGATATCCGCTCTCTGAAGTCCCTGATTTTATTTGGTATTCGTGGCATGGCAGCCTACGCTTATCATGCAAATGTACTGGGATATACTGATGAAGAAGTAAATAAGTTCTTCTGCGAGGCTCTCTTTATGATTGGCTACGGCGAAGATCAGGACACTCTGCTGCCAGTTGTTTTAAAGGTTGGTGAAATTAACCTTAAGTGTATGGCCCTTCTTGATAAAGCCAACACTGAAACCTATGGTTCACCAGAGCCTACCACCGTTTCCCTTACAGTGGAAAAGGGGCCTTTCATCGTAGTTACAGGCCATGATTTAAAGGATCTGCAGCTTTTATTGGAGCAGACTGAGGGCAAGGGCATTAATATTTATACCCATGGTGAAATGCTGCCAGCCCACGCCTATCCGCAGCTTAAGAAGTTCCCTCATCTCAAGGGCAACTTTGGTACCGCATGGCAAAACCAGCAGAAGGAATTTGATTACCTCCCTGCACCTATTCTTTACACCACCAACTGTCTTATGCCGCCTAGAAAGAGCTATGAGGACAGGGTATTTACCACCGAGGTGGTTGCATTCCCTGGGGCAGTTCATATTGATGACAACAAGGATTTCACCCCTGTAATTGAAAAGGCCCTGGCACTTGGAGGCTTTGCAAAAGATACTGAATTCACTGGTATTAATGGTGGAAAAGAGGTAACCACCGGCTTTGGCCATGCTGCAATTCTTTCCCACGCAGGCACTGTGGTAGAGGCAGTAAAATCCGGTGCCCTTAAGCATTTCTTCCTTGTAGCTGGCTGTGATGGTGCCAAGCCTGGCAGAAATTACTATACGGAATTTGTTAAGCAGACTCCAAAGGACAGCATTGTACTTACCTTGGCCTGCGGCAAATATCGTTTCAATGATCTTGCCCTTGGTGAAATCGGTGGCCTGCCAAGGCTTATGGATATGGGCCAGTGCAACGATGCCTACGGAGCCATTCAGGTGGCTGTTGCCCTTGCAAAAGCCTTTAACTGCAGTGTGAACGAGCTTCCTCTCTCCTTCGTACTCTCCTGGTACGAGCAGAAGGCTGTGTGCATTCTCCTCACCCTGCTCCATCTTGGCATCAAGAATATTAAACTGGGGCCATCCCTTCCAGCCTTTGTTTCCCCTAATATTCTTAATTTCTTAGTGGAAAATTATGGTATTGCACCAATTACAACTCCGGAAAAGGATTTAACAGAATTATTAAGTAATTAATCTGCATAAAAACAAGGCCTGCCATTGGAATTTACTTCCAGTTGCAGGCCCTTTTATATGGCATGAGTCTTATTATTTTTTAAAGGACCTTGACCCCATCTACATAAAGGCTATGGCCATTAGCTGCAATTTGGCTGATATCCCCTGTAAAGCTGGAAATATGTGTGTCATCCATCAAAATCCATTTACTGGTGTTAGCAAGGGAAACTGCCACATTTCCCACATTAGTGGTATTTTAAGTGACCATGTCATCGAAAATAACAAAATGAGATTTATAATCATCAAAACCATTGTCACAAAAAAAGAGCCAAAAAA
>NZ_CAMYWM010000164.1 GCF_947302755.1 uncultured Anaerovibrio sp. | reverse complement strand
GAAAAATCTTCCAATTAGCGTTTCCCTTTCAGGACTAGCTTCGCGTCGCAACGAGATTGGAGAATTAGCACCCGTTAGCGTGGGGTAGTAGTTTGTTTTCCCCCACCTAAAGAGGTGGGGGACATCTTAAAGCTCGTTATATTATGCCATTTTTATAGCCATCAAAAATACTGTAAGCTTCTCCCACCGGCCAGTGCCGACAGGCTCCGCCCTTTTCCTCTTTCCTCCTCTTACCTCCCTTATACAGGTCCACACCTGGTAAAAAGGGTTAAAGCAAGGCTTTTAATGTACTAAACAGCTCCCGGGTATCGATAGGCTTGGAAATATGCCCGTTCATGCCGGCATTAATCACCTTTTGCTTATCTTCAGCAAACACATTGGCCGTCATGGCAATAATCGGTATATTCTGGCAATAAGAACCACCAAGCCCCCGAATTGTTTTCGTGGCTTCATAGCCGTCCATCAGCGGCATTTGAATATCCATCAATATGCCATCATATTGACCAGGGGAGGCGGACTTCATCTTCTCTACAGCCTCTACCCCATTGCCAGCCACCACTACCTTAAAATTAACCCCTTCCAGCAGGGCAGTGGCAATTTCCTGATTAACAACATTGTCCTCCACCAGCAGCACGGTCTTGCCACTAAAGTCATATTTTTCTTTACTGCGTATGGTACTGGCCATATCCTGATGCATAATGGTTTTTAATTCCAGGGAAACCTTGAATTTAGTACCCTTGTTTAATTCACTTTCTACGTTAATGGTTCCCCCCATAATATCCAATATGCTCTTGGTTATGGACATACCCAGACCAGTTCCCTGAATACCACTGACTGTA
Source organism: uncultured Anaerovibrio sp. (assembly GCF_947302755.1). Taxonomy (GTDB): domain Bacteria; phylum Bacillota; class Negativicutes; order Selenomonadales; family Selenomonadaceae; genus Anaerovibrio. The sequence continues at coordinate 3,711 of NZ_CAMYWM010000164.1, read as the reverse complement.
GTATTGCGGGCCCGTTCAAATGGGACAAACAGCTTGTCTATAAAATCCTTATCGATACCAATGCCGGTATCAGTTACATAAAATTCAAAGGTTGACCGGTCTGACCGGCTGTCCTTGGCTGGTCGCTGAACCAGCCTCAAATTGACCTGGCCTCCCTCAGGGGTAAATTTTACCGCATTACTGAGCAGATTAAGGAGAACCTGCTTTAAGCGCAGCCTATCACACAATACAGTATCGTCCGTTACCTCATCGGTATCCACCAGGAAATTTAATTTATGCATTTCCACATCTGACTGAAGAATGGATTTCAGTTCATCCACCAGGGATATAAGATTAGTGGGCTGTGGATCCAGCTCAATACGACCGCTTTCAATTCGGCTCATATCCAGCACATCATTAATAAGACTCAGCAGATGCTTGCTGACCAATTTGATTTTCTCCAGATATTCCTTTACGGCAGCTGTATTATCCAAATTTTCCTCTGCCAATGAGGTATATCCCATAATTCCATTCATCGGCGTGCGAATGTCATGGGACATATTATTGAGGAATATACTCTTGGCCTGACTGGCCTGCTGGGCCTTTAACAGTGCTTCCTTTGTCTTGTTGAGCATATCCTTGTATTCAGCAATATCCTGCAGCACACCATAGAGGCTCAATGGACTGCCATCATTTCGTCTGGCCAGACGCGCATAAACCCTGCACCATACATATTCGTCGGCCTTATTTTTTATGCGGACCTCATAATCGATAATATCTGCATGTTCACTGTTACCATGAAGTATTTCCCAAATGTATTGGCCGCCCTTTTGGCAATCCTCAGGGTGAATAAGCTTCACCATAGCCTCCAGGGTATCAGGGAAGTCATTTATATTGGTGTAGCCTAAAATATGGCGCAGCCCATCGCTCCATGCCACATTATCCACATTGCCCAATGGATCAAATTCTATAAGCCAGTTAGCCGATTTCAGTGCCTCGTGGTTATTTTCTATAATGGATATGGCTCTCCGCTGTTTATCCAGCAGCTCCTTTACCTCATCATTACGATTAATTAATTCCCCGTTAATATAACTCTGACTTTTATTGGCCAAAAGCAATTCATCATTGGCCACCTTCAGCTGCTGGGTCTGCTCCTTCAGCATATGATTAATTTTAGCCACCCGCTTGCGGCTTCGGTTAAGAATGTACATATTGGCCAGGATTAGCAGGAAGATAACACATACTATCCCCACTACCCACCAATAATCCACCAGAAAATCCTGTGCCCGGGAACGCACGGTAGAAAACACATTTGCAGACAGTACCTTCTCCATCTCCCGGTGATCAATATTGATGATTCCCCGTTCAAAAATGGACAGTAAATGGATATTGTCCCGTTTTACAGATAAGCACAAACCGGCATCTGCAAAGGTGTCTATTTCCTTAAGCCCACTATAGGCATGATTGCGCTGTAAAAACATGCGGGCCACATATTCATTGACCACTGCCGCATCCACATCCCCCCGCTTTACAGCCTCAAGGGAATCTACTACATTACCATAATATACATACTCAAAATTATTATTTAAGGCTCCGGCCAAAGTGCTGGAGGTAGGAGTTGGCTTATTGACCGGTATGGCAATTCGTCGGGCATTTTCTTTTTTAAAGTCTTCCCGCACAATCATCCGCAGGCCAACATTAAAAATACTGTTGGTCTGGGACAGGCCCACCTTCTCTGCCCACCAGAAATCATTATAAAAGCCAAAGGCCGCATCCACCTCCTCATGAATCACAGCATTTGCCAAGGCTTCACTGTCATCAAAGGGCACATAAGAAACCATGGCATTATCTATATCAGCACTGCTGCAGATAGAATTCATTACAGAGGAAATTACTCCATCCGGTGGCCCGCTGTCAGAAAGCTCGTGACTGAACGGCATATTTTGACGCAAATACCCTATACGAAGGGTACTCTTATTATCAAGCCACTCCCGGTCATCATGGGGCAACCGCGGATCCACCATGGCATCCCGGAAATATTTATACTCAATATCATTTATAAAGGTCGGATGGGAGGCCTCAATTTTCGGCTGGACCCGATTCAGCTCCTCCAACAAATCCGTCCGGTTTTTGGCTATTGCAATATAATACTCGGAATCCCCCAACAATACCACGTTGGAAATACCGCTGATTTTACCTTTAAAATGAGTCATTACCAGGGCATCAATTTTGCCATCCATCAGCTCCCTGATTTTCTTATCCTTTCCGCTGCCCAAAAGAATGATTTCACAATCTATATTGTTCTCCTTAATCCATTTTTCCAGATATTCGACCTGAATGGACTTCTCCTCCACACCGATTCGCTTGCCATTAAATGTACTCACATCTGTACCATCAATCTGGGAATTATCAGTTCTTATGGCGATATAATACACCTCCCGGCCCATGGCGGCCTTAGGGTAATTAAGCTGCTCCGCCCGCTCCGGCGTATAGGAAACGTCGGTCATTATGTCGATATCACCACTGAGAAGCTTTTTGTACAATTCAGACCAGCTGCCATAGACATATTCGTAACGCCAGCCGGTATAGTTGGATACCGCCTGAAGATATTCATAGCCATAACCTGATTTTACAGCAGTATCTGAGGCTCCAATCATAAAATTACCATCACTAAAATAGCCTACCCGCACCACCTTCCCTTGGTTCGGGAGGACGTTGTCCACTCCCATCGGCTGTATTTCCAATGCCCTGGAACCACATCCGGTCAACAAACTTAATAGGAACAACATACATATTATATATAGGCGTCTATTCATCTTGCACCACCTTTGGTTCAGTCATAGGACTGAAAATAACTATTGCAGCCTGCCTGCAGGTTTGGCATTCATAAGGATTTCCCTTACCAGCTCCTCCTCCAGCTTGCTTTGGAATTCAGCTATGGCCTTTTCCTCTTCTTCCTTAAATTCCTTGCGGCCTATGGCATTACCCTCCTTCAGACCAATGGTATAACCATTATTATAGCCCATGGCAAAGCATTCCTCGGCTACGGACTGTATAACCTCCTTTAGGCTTGTCCGAAGAATCTGCTGAAGCTCGGCATCCACTTTATTCCGCACAAAAATATTGGATAAGAGCCTGGCTACCAGCTCCTGCTTATCCAAAGTGTCATCTGACAAAAGCTCCTTCAAGGGAACCTTCTTGACGTTGTTGACTTCCACCATCTTTGTCTTAGCAACCATAATAATCCCTCAATTCTTCATGTCAGGGTTGCCTTACATATTGAATTATCTTCTTTGATAAGAACTAAATTCGACGTCACTGCCCTTTTTTCCTGCAAAAATTGTATTTGTAAACATGTATATCTATGTGTTAAAATATTCGGGTATTATTGTTTTTTGTAGGGGGTCTTTAAATAATGGAAAGAGAATCCTTCCAGTCTCGGCTGGGATTCCTGCTGGTTAGTGCCGGATGCGCTATCGGTATAGGTAATGTATGGCGTTTCCCATACATCTGCGGTGAGTACGGCGGCGGATTGTTTGTACTTATCTACTTGTTGTTTCTGTTGATTATGGGTGTGCCGATACTGGCCATGGAGCTGTCCGTAGGACGGGCCAGTCAAAAGTCTGCATACCTGGGCTTCAAGAAGCTGGAGCCCCCAGGAAGCAAATGGCATATCCACGGCCTCACCAGTATAGTTGGTAATTATATATTAATGATGTTTTACACCGTGGT
>NZ_CAMYWM010000163.1 GCF_947302755.1 uncultured Anaerovibrio sp. | reverse complement strand
TGGGGCTATGTGAAATTCTCACCTTGACTTGCTCTATTTTTATTCTAACATCAATAACTATAGAAGATGTAAAGGGCAATGTTGTCGAGGTCCCAAAGGATATTAAGAAAATTGCCGTGGTACCATTGCCTTGGGCTTCAGTGGTTACCGCACTGGATGGCAATTCTGAGCGTATTGTTGCAATTCATCCGGGTGCTATGTCTGCGTATAAAGGCCATTTTTTGGCAACCAAGGATAGCCATTTTGGTACCCTGAATACTGAGCTTATCGGTCAGGATTTTTCCGTAAATGTTGAAGGAATGCTGCAACAGGGGGTTGAAGCTGCAATTATTTGGCAGCATCAGGAGGACGATGCCGCCAAGTTGAAGCAGGTTGGCATTGTTCCTATTATGATTAACAATACTACTGTTGAGGAGTTGCAGAAAAGCTTCCTTATTGTGGGCAAGCTGCTGGGCAAGGAGGACCGTGCTAAAAAGATAAATGACTACTATCAGAAGACTTATGACCAGATAAAGAGTAAGTCCAATGATGTGGCTAAGGCAGACAAGCCAAAGATTCTCTTCCTGCGTACCCAGAAGCTGCGTCTTCAGGGCAATGATAATTTCATGCGTGAAGCTATTGAGATTGCCGGCGGAGATAACCCTACGGAAAAAACTGATTTGAAGAGCAATCAGAACCAGAATCAGACCATTACCATGGAAGAGGTATTGAAGATTGATCCGGATATTATTTTGCTCAGCAACTTTGACAAATTTGTTCCGGATGATCTGTATGAGAACCGTATACCTGGACAGGACTGGAGTACTGTTAAGGCTGTTAGGGAACATAGGGTTTATAAGGTACCTCTCGGTATTTATCGTTGGGATGCCCCAGGCGTAGAAACTCCTTTGATGATGCGTTGGCTGGCCCATCTTTTACAGCCGGGGATTTTCAAGGATATCAATATTCGTCAGGACACAAGAGATTTCATGAAAGATTTTATGAATTATGATTTAAGTGATGAGGATTTGGCGGTTATATTTGCGGATGAGGCAAATAAAAACAGCGTAAAGGTGCAGTAATGAAGGTGCTGAAGCGATTTACATCAGGGGGATATGCAGCTATAATGCTGCTATTCCTTTTTCTGCTGGCTGCCATGACGGTTTTTAGCATAGGTTCGGGGCGGTTTGATATTGGTTCGGGCGATGTAGTAAAGATATTGTGTCACCCACTTTTGGGGATTGAGAGAACTTGGAGCGAGCAGGCAGAGAATGTAATTTTTTCTCTTCGCCTGCCCCGGGTTTTGGCTGCTGTTATGATTGGTGCTGCGCTGTCTCTTTCCGGCGCAGCCTATCAGAGTGTGTTCAAAAATCCTTTGGTGGCCCCGGATATGCTTGGGGTGTCATCAGGAGCCTGTGTGGGTGCATCTGTATGCATATTGCTTGGTTTGTCCCAACTTGGAATTCAGGTTGGGGCTTTTTGTGGTGGTTTACTGGCTGTATCTGTGGCGGTAATGATTCCCCGTATAGTGGGTAGAAATACAGTAGTCATGCTGGTTCTAGCCGGCATTATAGTAGGGGGCTTTATGAGCTCATTACTGGGCATCATAAAGTATGTTGCTGATACAGAGACGGAATTACCACTTATTACATATTGGCAGCTTGGTTCCTTGACAAGCGTTATGTGGGGAAATCTATTGTATAATGGTCTGCCGATAATTGCCTGTGCAATGATAATGCTTTTTTTGCGCTGGCGCATGAATATCTTGATGTTGAGTGACGAAGAGGCTCATATGCTGGGACATAATGCTGTCCGAATTCGTTACGCAGTTATATTCTGTGCAACTGTACTTACGGCCAGTTCGGTATGTATAAGTGGCACCGTTGGATGGATTGGGCTTGTGGTTCCTCATTTTGCCAGAATGCTTGTTGGTCCGAACAATCAAAGACTGTTACCGCTGGCAGTGGTAATGGGTGCTCTGTTCCTGCTGGTAGTGGATACACTTTCCCGCACAACAATGAATGCTGAGATTCCTTTAAGTATACTTACCGGTCTTATTGGTGCTCCGTTCTACTTTTATCTGCTTATACGACAAAGAATGGCGGTGGTATAGTGAAGCTTGTGGTCGAAAAATTGTCGTTTTCTTATGATGAAGACACTCCATTGTGGAAGGATGTTTCTTTGACCGTGGAAACTGGCGGTATTTACTCTATACTTGGTGCCAATGGTGCCGGAAAATCCACCCTTTTGCGTTGTATAATTGGTTTTCAGCAACCATGGTCGGGTAAGGTATGGATTGAGGAGCAGGGAAAAAGGTATGATTCCTATACTGATGCAAAAAAGTTTACGCAGCTTATAGGTTATGTTCCGCAATTACAACAGACCCCCTATTCTTTTACTGTTCGTGATTATGTTGTTATGGGCAGGGCTCCGCATTTGGGGCTGTTCCAGAAGCCTTGTAAAGAGGACTATGAATTGACGGATGATATCCTTCAGGAGATGGGTATTTATGATTTAAAAAATCGTCCCATAAATAGTTTGTCAGGTGGTCAGCAGAGACAGGCGACTATTGCCAGGGCCATTGTTCAGGAGCCTCGTATCATTGTTATGGACGAGCCTACCAATCATCTGGATTATGGCAACCAGCAACGGGTTATGGACATTATCAGAAAACTTTCCGCCAAGGGGATTGCTGTATTGCTGACAACCCACATGCCTAATCAGGCAATTTACCTTGGGCAGCAAACAGGGATTTTACACAACGGAACATTAGCATCGGGAGCCGCCGAAAAAATTATTACTGAAGAAGCACTGCGAAATTTATACCAGATGAGTGTGCACATGGTGTATGTCCCAGAAGCAGGAAGAAAGATATGTATTCCGGGAAAATTAATGGAACATGATTAGCAGGTGCTATGAATTGATAGGGGAGTGTGTATGACTGCAAAAGAAACATTGGCAGAGTGCAGAATAGAGCCAGGGGTTACAAATAATAAGAATGGCAATATTATGGTCCTTCCAGGGCGTATTTGGAAAAGGGACGATCTGATGTTAATCGCCACCGGCTCTCCGGCTTGTGTCCGTGGCGTATATAATACTGCTGTAAAGCTGAATAAGCTGCATCAATATCGGTACTGTTTGATGGAGGCCATTGATCTGGAAAATTATGAAAAGTGGCTGACAAAGCTGGATGATGTATTACATAATGCATTGGGAGAACCGTGGCTGGGAGGCGTTGTTATTTACGCTTCCTGCCTTGATTTTTTGCATAAAGCTATATTGAACAGATTTGTGGAAGATGCGGAGAAAAAAGCCACTGTACCTATAAAGATTCTTTACAGGGGTGCAGTAGTACCACAGAAAAAACCGCTGGAAGAATTTTTGGCAGAGCTTTTGGATGAAATACCCGAAGGAAAAGGAAAACTCAGTACAGAGGAAAAATCTCTTCCCGCCATGCAGACTGATTTTGCTGGGTTGGCAGATATGCTGCAGGTGTGGGATACATACAACTTGATGGTAGATGCTGGCGGTTGTACTGAATGTTTTTCTTTACCACAATCCTGGCGACAGAATTATCACTTGAAAAAATCCAGATTTTCTTTATTTGGGGCATTAAAGAGTTGTCAGCTTATATTCCCGGATATTATAAAGGAAGACTGGAATACTTCTGGAAATGAGAAGCCTTGCTGCCTTTTTCAGTCACCAATACCAAAAATCTCCAAGTTTGATATGGATTTGTTGAGGAAGAACCTTCACCGCAGTGGCATTGATGAGGTATATTGCTTCAAGACGGATGGATTTCATAGCCATATTGAAGGTATTTCCAACGCCATGCTGCAATTATATAATGGTTCCCATTCGGAAAAAGTGCCTGTGAAGCAACCTTTAATTGGAATATTGGGCTCTTCAAGGATGCAAAGTGCCTCTTTGGATAAGATTGGACATGGAATCGAGCATATAGAATGGGATGGATACGGAGCCATGTTCCCGAAAGACAACCTCTTAAACAGTTGGGGCAATTTAAACAGTGTAAAAATGAATTGGGTGGTTTCTGCCCAGGGAGTCTTTTTGGCACAAAAAATTCAGGAAACGCAGGGAATTCCTTAGATTGCCGCTATTCCTGTAGGCACCCGTTCCATGAAATTGTGGCTGAATAAGATCAATGGATATATGAACAGCAATAAAGCATTGGCGGAAGTGCCGGATAAGACTTCTCTTCGCCGTGAAGAGAAGGTGCTGCTTTTAGGAGATCCGGTGCTCACTCTTGGAATATATCGTTTCCTACGGGAAATGCTGGGTTTTCACCAGATTGAACTTGCTTTATATGCGCCTTTCCACTCATTACGGGAATGGTACAACCAGGCTGTGCCGTTGATTATGGCCAATGGACTTGGAGATTGTCAGAGGCCGGAGATACATTTATTTTCTGACCGTGAACAGTGGCTGGAATTAGCATCGGGGTGTGACATCATTATCGGTGACAGCACATTTAATATTTCCGGAGCACTGTCAGATAAAATTTGGATAAATATTACTGATCTCAACTTTCCCACCACAAAAATAAAGCCAATTCCTTGAAAATATTGGTGTCGCG
>NZ_CAMYWM010000162.1 GCF_947302755.1 uncultured Anaerovibrio sp. | reverse complement strand
GAAGCAAAGACAATAAAGGTTGTTATTAATATGCTTAAAGAACGTGAACCGTATGAAAGAATATCAAGATTGGTTGACACCCCTCTGGAAAATGTTATGGAAATTGCCAAGAGAAACAACCTCGTATACAACTGAGTGGAACGTATAACAAAAACTGCCCTTAGTACACGAATAATATGTACTAAGGGCAGTTTTATTAACCATGATATATTTATTTTAATGTCATTTTTAAATATTCATTTACAGGCTCTCGTTTGGTATGCATACCATCAAGAAAATCTTTTTAAATTTTATTGATAATATATTATATCCAGAAATTCTATGGGCTCCTGGGTAGGGTTCCTGAATTTATGGGGCTTGGTGCAATCAAAGCATATAGCATCCCCTGGCTTCAGATAGTAGGTTTCATTATCTACTATGGCTTCTAAAGGGCCCTGTTGTGCCAATACGTATTCCTGGGTTTTAGGGGAATGCCCGTCGGAAAAATGCTCGCCTCCCGGGGCAATTTTTACCACAAAAACGTCAAAGCGTCTTGATGAGGTGGCTGGGAAATAGCAAAGGGCCTGGAAAACACCACCATCATCTTCCTGGGGAGGAAGCTCATCTCCACGTATTATCTGTACCTTCGCCTCTGGTTGTACAATTAGCTGGGAATAGTCTACCCCCAATCCGTTGGCCACCTTCCAGATAGTGTTGATTGTTGGATTTCCTTCACCTTTTTCTATCTGGGACAGCATGACCTTGCTGACCCCTGAACGTTCTGCCAATTGTCCGAAACTCAAATTTTTATCTTCCCGTAGCTTGCTCAGATTTATAGCAATAATTTCATTTATAGTCACTTGTAATCACTCCCTTGATACAATATATTTTACTATATGTAAAATATATTGTAAATAATCCTTGACTTCTCATGGCGGGTTATTTATACTCATTACAATAAATCTTACATTCTGTTAAATATATTTTAGGGAGGTCGATATATATGCTATCCTTGGCTTTACCATTCACGGGCAAACTGACCACGGAGGCTGCCCGTTGGCAAATGCTTTTCTCCATGGCAATATTTGGTACCCTGGGCTTTTTCAGCCGTTATACTGAGGCTATTACTTCAGCGGAATTATCCCTTTATCGCTCAGCTTCTGCGGTTGTTATCATTGGTGCTATGTTTATGGTTCAGAGGAAAAAGCTGTCCTTGAAGAAAATGAAGGGCGAAGGGGTATTGATGCTGCTATCTGGTGTAGCATTGGCTATAAACTGGGTATTTATGTTTGAGGCCTTTCGCAATACATCAATTGCGCTGGCCACCATCAGCTACTATTTTGCACCGGTTTTGGTAACCATTATTTCACCGTTCCTATTCAAGGAAAAATTGACCAAGCGGCAAATTTTTTGCTTTGTAATGTCCACCATGGGATTAGCCCTTATAGTGAACGTTTTTGATTCATCTTTGGGAAGTGATGATACCCTTGGTATAATCTATGGTTTGTTAGGAGCGGTATTTTACGCTAGCTTTATTATTCTCAATAAGTACATCAAAAGTGTAGGCAGCATGGAACGATCCTTTTATCAGTTTGGTATTGCAGCTCTGGTAATGCTTCCTTACACTGCTTCAGTAGATGGTTTTCACCTGTTGGAGTTAAATGGCGTCGGTTGGTTAAGCTTGTCAGTAATCTGTTTGGTTCACACGGTTATCATGCATTATGCCTATTTTGAATCCCTGGGGAAGCTCACTGGGCAAGAAGTGGCAATTTTAGGATATATTGATCCGTTAGTGGCTGTGCTAATCTCATACTTTGTTTTCCATGAGAGTCTGACTATTACTCAAGGACTAGGCGGAGTTATGATTTTGGGCTTTGCGCTTTGGAATGAAGTCAGCCAATCGGCAGATTAGTAAAATATCCGCTTTTGTGATAAAATTAGGTTGAGATTGGGAGGATACGTGTAAAAGAAGCCTTTTGATGGCTTTCCCATGGTCGATTTTTTAGAAGTGACATGGGGAGGGTCGTTTTATGAAGGCTAGACGAACATACAAGGATTCACTGTTTCGTGACATTTTTAATGACAAAAAGAGGCTGCAGGGAATCTATTATGCTTTGACTGGTGAGAAGGTTGCCGTAAAGGATATCAAGATTACCACCCTACGGGGAACATTTTTTGAGGATATCAAGAATGACATCAGCTTTATGGTGGGGAATCGTCATATTATACTTATGGAACACCAGTCAACACTGTCGGAAAATATGCCACTACGGATGCTTTGGTATATTGCTAAATTGTACCGACAGAGAGTTAAACCGGATGCTCCCTATAAAAAGACTCGTATACTACTTCCTTCACCGGAGTTTTATGTGTTTTACAACGGTACTGGTGAGACCCCAGAGCATTGGACAATGCGATTGTCAGATGCTTTTGTGGAAAAGACGCATTCTTTGGAGCTGGAGCTTTCGGCGTTTAATATAAACTTTGATAAAAGCAGTGAGCTTTTGCAAAAATGTAATGATTTGAAGTGTTACAGTATTTTTGTAGCCCAGGTGCGGCAGGAAATATCTGATGGCAAGTCCCTTCGTCAAGCTATTATTAAGGCTATACAGTATTGTAAAGAAAATGATTTTTTGAAAGACTATTTCTCCAGCAAGGAGCAGAGGGAGGTTATAGATATGGTAAATTTCAAATGGGATTGGAACAGGGCCTTGGAAGTCAGGGCAGAGGAAGCTGCTGAAGCAAAGACAATAAAGGTTGTTATTAATATGCTTAAAGAACGTGAACCGTATGAAAGAATATCAAGATTGGCTGATACCCCTCTGGAAAATGTTATGGAAATTGCCAAGAGAAACAACCTCGCATACAACTGAATTGAACGTATAACAAAAACTGCCCTTAGTACACGAATAATATGTATTAAGGGCAGTTTGATTGTAGTTAATTATTTTGAAGCGGGAATTTCCATTCCCTCTGCCCACTTGTTCCAGGTGTCCTTCAGTGAAGCAAAACCGCCCATCACTTTAATGTCCGTATCATGCATGGTCTTATATACCGTAACAAATTTTTCCATAATATCATCAAATTGCTCCGGATGGGCTGTGATAGTGCGCCCCACCGTATCAGCATTATCCAGCATCTCAAAAACCACCCCATAGGAGTCATCGGCTGTCTTTACAAGATCATAGGAAATAGCGGTAGGAATACCAATCACAAAGGCCTTTTGGGCCAAATCCATCTCCTGCTTGATCTTGGCCAAAGGAACTCCGGCAGCATACAGCTTGACGATGGTTTCATGGCCAATGCGGTACACGGTGCTGCTTCGCCCCTTGCCAACCACCTGAGCCCCCTGCACATCAATTTCCCGTAGGGCCTTTTCCACCTGCAGCAGCGCGGTGAATTTGGTCATTTCAAAGATATCGTAAATATCCTTGGATACATTGCGAATAATGAGATTGTTGTTCCCCAGCCGTTTTTTTATCCATAACAGCAAACGCAGTCCGGCACTGGAAATATAGGTGAGCTTTTTTGCCTCCAATATTATGTCCTCACCGGAATTGGCAGGTAAAATTTTCTCCAGCTCACTTTGCAGCACAGACACATTCTGGGCATTGATTTCCCCCTCCAGAAAAACGATGAACGCGTTATTTTCCCTGGCTGTTTTCATAGCTTTCTTTCCTTTCTTCTGATGAACCCCAATATATTAATTCTAGCATGGTAATATCATCTGACTGGGCTGCATTGCCGGCAAATTCCTTAACGGCTCCGTATATACCATCTATACCTTCGCTGGCACTGTCACCGGACACGGTGAGGGCCTTTAGCAGGCGTTCATTGCCAAAAAACCTCCGCTCCTCATTGGCGGCTTCGGTAACACCGTCTGTATAGAGGAAGAGGGCATCGTCACTGTGTAATTGCAGCTGCGACACACTATAGGATAAATCCTCCACTACGCCCATAATAGGATATTGAGCCATTTTCATGTACTGCCACTGGCCATTATGACGAATAACGGGTGGGTTATGTCCGGCATTTACATAGGTAAATACCCCGGTAACGGTGTCCAGTACACCGCAGAAGACTGTCACAAACATATTTTCATTATTACTTCTGATAAGTGCCCGGTTGGTTTTGCTGAACACCCTGCCCAGCTCCTCCGGATCTCCGGCAAATAGGAGATTTTCCTTCAGCAGAGTCTTGGAAATCACCATAAAGAGGGCTGCCGGAACTCCCTTGCCGGAAACATCCGCCATGACCATCGGCCACTGTTAGGACAAGCTGATGGTCATTCAAAGGGTAGAAATCATAGAAATCTCCTCCCACCTCTCTGGCCGGCCGCATTACAGCCGCCACATCCAAATCATGGCGGTCCGGAAATGGATTGTGTCCATCAGGCAGCATACCGGTCTGAATCCGGGTAGCCACGGAAAGCTCCGTTTCAATATGCTCCTTTTGGGCAGTGGTTTTGGCCAGGCTGTCCATGTAGATGGTCAGCTCCTCCGTCATGTGGTTGAAGCTGTCAGCCAGGGCTTCCAGCTCGTCCCCGGTTTTTATTGACAGCTTTCGGTCCAGATTACCCGCCGCAATTTCCTTGACCC
>NZ_CAMYWM010000161.1 GCF_947302755.1 uncultured Anaerovibrio sp. | reverse complement strand
CTTTCACTGCCGCTTCCACTTTCACTGCCGCTTCCGCTTTCACTGCCGCTTCCGCTTTCACTGCCGCTTCCGCTTCCACTGCCGCCATCATTGGTAAGGGTTGCCACTATATTATTGCTTTCCGTGGAAACATTAAATTCATATGTGCTTACCGTAGTAATGCTTGTAGGCACGGAAATTTCTGTAGCTTGGGTAATCGTATCCCCACCAGTGAGGGTCGTCGCCGACAACAGGGTTACTTTATCATTTTTTACCAGATTAGCCAAGGTGCCCTGAGCCAACACGCCTACCTTGGCATTGGTAACATCAGCCGTGCCATTTACGGTCAGCATGGTGTCGCTGGTGGTAATGTTGGTTGGGAGATAAAAATTTAGATTTTGAAAACTATTTAAACCTCCACCCCACTGTCCACTGCCTACAATTACACCAGACGCACCTAAATTTAATGTATTACCCGAAGATGTACCGCCTTCGGACTGCCCGCCTTCTAAAAATGAAGGTATAGAAATTGGGGATAATATATTGATAATGTTATTATTGGCTATCCCAATTGGATTAAATTCAGCATCAAAAGCATAGACGACACCACCATAAATAGTAACATTATCCCCTGAAAAAGCTACATCCCCTTGTATGGTAATAGTATTATTACTGGCTTCCGTTCCTCCTTGTCCGCCTTTCACTGTACCAACTGTAACCTGAGGTCCTCCCACATTTCCGATGATAACAGTATTATTGGAGGCTTCTCCATCGCTACTAAATCCGCCAAATACATCTTCAGTCACCGTTCCCTCTATGGTAGCAGTATGTCCGGACTGTGGTCCTGTAGGATTACTTTCCCACACACTCGTCTCCGTAATCTCTCCATTATATACATTGACCGCTGTCTCTCCTTCATGCACTATTGCATTCCCAGCATACGCCGGTGAAATACAGTAGCCACCAGTACACATCAAGGCGGCCAAAATCATCCCAGTCAGCCGTTTTTTATTTTTTTTCATACTCATATCCTTTCCCTCCCATAAAATGATAACTTATCCAGGTAAAATCTTAACTCCAGGCCGGCAGCAATTAAATGAGACTCATTCAGTGGAAGATTTATGCGCCCACTGAATGTAGTCGAATTAATCCCACGCTATTGTCTGAAGCTATTCTTTTCTAACTAGATTACGGCAAGAAAAAGATAAATCCTACTGTAAAAAGCGACAGTTTTTGGCCTTCTGACACCTGTCAATTTTGTCAGGTAGTCAGTAAAATCAAGGGTTTGATGGAATTTATATATATAAACCACTTATTTTTTACTGCTTCTCCAACGCCAGGAGGAGGGCTAAATTTTGTGCCATTATTATCAGATAACTATGGAAAACCACTACCTTCTAATGTAAAATATAGTATATAGGGCGAGGCGAATTTCCTGCCGACAAACCAGATTATGTACGAGGTGTTTTATATGCCATCCATCCGTTTAATTGTTTCTCAAATGCTCACTTGGACATATGTACAGATTGTTTACCAAATGATAATGAATGATGGCAGAGGCCTTTTTCTGCGTGGCGGACTAAGCGAAGAAAGCCTGCGGATTATGTCTAATATCATCTTTCTTTCGTTATCCGGTGCAGCTGGTATGGCTTTTTTTGCCCTTTACTATCGTCGCATCCCAGCAGCCATCAAACGAAGCTCCATTATCTGTGCTGTACTAATTGCCTGCTTGGGACAAATATTAATGGAGCTGTTCCCCACTGAAGCTATGATGGCTGTCGGCTTACTGCTATCCATGCTGGGCTGGGGCTATTTGATGGCCTATATATTATACAGAGCTGCCCTAGAAGTCTCCGACGCTTATTTTGGCCGATTTATTGGTATATCCCTGGGATTTGGCAGTATTTTGGCCTTTATCATCGGAGCTGCAGATGCTGTTTTTACGGATATGCTGGCTTCGCGCATTCTTGCCATTCCCGGCCTTATCACGCTGGCACTTATTAAGCCAGCTGATGAATATTTGGCCATCAGACAGCCCCCTTCGCCAATTTGGCATTCCTTTTTTCAAAAAAGCCACACTTATCTGGTAATATCGGCTATTATAATGGGCATAATGCTGGGTCTTTGTGATAGTATAAGTGTTTTCCGCTTTCCTGAATACCTGCCCTACTTCCCCAGCTCCCGGCTATTCTACGCCGGTGGCCTCCTCTTATTTGGTTGGCTGGCCGATAAAAAGTTTTCTGTCATGCCTGCGATTGTATTGATAGTGAGTATTTATTTTCTCTGGTATAGAACCTTTAGTACGGAGCCAGGTCTATTTTTACTGTCCGCCATGCTGGTTGAGGCTATTTATTCCTCACCCATTATAGTGCTGTTGATGACCGCCTTTCTCCATATAGCCGCCCATTCGGACAACCCTGAGAAATGGGCCGCTATGAGCCGCATAATAGAATTACCAGCATTGAGTCTGGGATTATTACTAGGGTTTGTATTCTTTCAATATGTTTATTTGCCTATCAGCTTTACTGTATATACTGTAATGCTGCTGATAAGTGTAGCCCTGTTATACAAAATCTCCATCCTCTATATGCACAGTCTGGCCGAGCACAACACTGAAAAGTCATCTGAGCCTGTCACAGAGCTCAAGCAGCCTGAAGAACAGCCTGATGAGCAGGACAGATATATACGATATTGCGAGCACTACAATTTAACCAACCGGGAAGCAACAGTTTTACAGGAGCTGCTAAAGGGCCTAAAAATATCTGCCATAGCAAAAAATCTTTTCATAAGTGAACGAACAGTACGCTTCCATATTACCAATTTACTAAAAAAAACCGGTCATGACTCTCAGCTGTCAATGCTGTCGGACTATTATCGCAGTGATGGCTTCCATAAAAAATAGAATACTTCCCCAAAAATAAAGCACCAGCTTACATTACCAAGCTGATGCTTTTTTCTTATTCCAGGGCCATCTGTTCCCTATCAAATTTTCGGGAAAAGATAATCCAGATGATGGCTATATAAATTAGGAACTGGCCCAGGGTTACGGCGCAGTCGAAAAAGCCTGCTCCCCGGAATACGATATCCCGGATGAATTTGAATTCCCAAGTTAATGGGAAAATTTGATTTACCCACTGTACCCACTCCGGCATCATGGTCATGGGTACGCCATAGCCGCCGAAAATAAATCCGCCGGGAACAAACAGTATCATGCGGCTGGAGGCCGCCCCCGGATTGGCTGCTGACCAGCCCATGACCACGGACAGCATGCCCAGCATTATGATATACAGGGTCTGCACTGCCAAATACAATAATATGCTGCCGGAAAAATTGATATCGCCCCAAAAGCGCAGTACCACCAGGCCGATAAAATTGGCCGTGAGCCAGCAGGCACAATAGGGCAGAATGCGCTCGATCAAATCATAGGCTGTACCCAATTTCAAATGCAGGGCCATTTTCCCCTCCATGCGCAGGCGGGGCACCATACCCAGGGTAGCGAAGCAAAAAAACATACTAGAAAAAAATATCAAAAAGCCCGTTACCTCGCCGTTGCTGGCCGACTCCGCCGGATTGAACAGGGAACGGGACACCAGCATGGTGCCGCCCTGTATGGTGTCACCGGTGCCGATACTTGGATTGTTTAGGTCAGCGATAATCTCATTGAGGGCCTCCCGCACCCCGCTTAAGGCTGAGGAGCTGGTATTGTCGTAAAATACCCCGATATCGGCCCGCTCCCCATTATAATGGTTTTTCTCCAACCCCTTGGGAAAATACACCACCGCATAGGCCTTATCCCGGTACATCAATTCATTGGGCTCCGCCGGGGTATTCACCACCGCCGTAACCGAAAGCAGCTGGGAATTGTTCAGATAATTAATCAGCTCATGGCTGTAGTGGGAATCATCCAAATCAATTACCGTAATGGGCGTATCCTTGGCGTAATTCAGCCCCATCATGACACTGAAAATCACCGTAATCACCAGGGACACCATAATGGAAACCTTCTCATAGGGCATGCCATTACCGGTAAGAAGATGCTTTACTTCGTCGCGAAAGGCCTTCATCTCATCTTCACTCCCATCGTCATACCAGGCAGAATACCCTCGGCAGGCTCAAGGTAAATCCGCATCTGGAAGGAGGTTAAATCCGCCTGGCCCTTTTCCCGGGTCATACGCAAATCCGCAAAGCCAGGGGCCTGGGTAAGGAGCCGAATGGTCCCCTTGACCTTTTTCCTGCCAGCCACGGATACAGCTTCAATTTCGTCTCCCTCCTTATATTTATTCACCTTTTCCTCGCTTACATAAACATCAAAATAGTAGCGGCTGCTCTCCATAAGGATGACCGGGGTATTGGGAGCAATTATTTCCCCCTCCTTGGCCAACAGCTTGATAATCTTGCCATCCTCGGGAGCCCTGAGGGTAAGGCGTTCCTTTTGCACCTTCAATTCCTTCAGCTGAACCTCCAGTCCCTTCAATTGCTGATGCAATGCCTCCACATCATTGAGCTTGTTGGCGGCTGTCTGACGCTCCAGGGCAATGGTAGGTAAATTTATGGAATCGGTGTCCCCATTATCGGCAGAGCCGGCCAATAATTTGCTGAACAGCTGCTTTTGCTGGGCGACA
>NZ_CAMYWM010000160.1 GCF_947302755.1 uncultured Anaerovibrio sp. | reverse complement strand
CAACTAAATTCAGATGGAGTTAAAACTCCACCTGAATAAGTTATCATTTTATGGGTATACTATAGTGAAAATCAAAAAACTTGGAAGATAGGCTTTATTGCCTGAATTGAGGTAAGGTAAATCAAAAAATATGGCATTTACTTTTTGTTATGTTTATGGTATATGGAAGGAAGATATGTTTCTCTGGAGCAGCTGATGGGTAAGGAGGAGCTGGAGGGGAATATAACGGATACTGATTTATTGCAAAAATAAAATGTTCTGGGGTATGTGAATAATTCAATTCATATTTTTGGAGGGATAATATATGCGTTTTATACACACAGCGGATTGGCATTTGGGGCGGACCCTTTATAACCGTCCCATGTTGGATGATCAGAGGGCGGTATTGGATGAGCTGCTGAAGGTGGCAGCGGAGAAGAAAATCGATGCACTGTTAATCGCAGGGGATATTTTTGACCGTTCCAACCCGCCGGGGGATGCCATCGAGCTTTTCAACTCGGTTTTGGCCCGGCTGAAGGATTTGGGCATTAAGGTGCTGTTTATTGCCGGCAATCATGATGGTGCCCAGCGAATTGATTATGGCCGCCAGCTTATGGCAGCCAGCGGTGTATATACCAGGGGAATTGTGGCTCAGGGCATGGAGCCCGTAGTTCTGGAGGATAAATTTGGCCCGGTTTATTTTTCCCTTATTCCTTATGTGTCTCCGGAGATCGTGAGAGAGGCATTTACTGATGAAGAGAGACTGGACTTCAATACTGCCAATAAAATCATGGTGGAGGATGCCAGAAGGCTCATTCCTGATGGCGTACGCAGTGTGGCTGTGGCCCATGCCTTTATTACCGGTGGCAAAACATCTGACTCTGAGCGGGAGCTTTCAGTAGGAGGGGCAGCCAATGTGGATTATCACATTTACGATGGATATAATTACGTGGCTCTGGGTCATCTCCACGGACCCCAAAAGGCGGGAAGGGAGCATATCCGCTACAGCGGTTCCCTGCTGAAATATTCTATTGATGAGCAGCATCAGGATAAAGGGGTCCTGCTCATTGATATGGATGGCGAAGGGGAGATTTCCCTTGAGAAAATCAAGCTGCCTGTGCTTCATGATGTGCGGGTGGCAGAGGGTCTTATTGAAGACCTGGAAAAGCTGGATGTGTCCGAGGATTATGTGGAGGTACGGCTGAAGAATGACTATTCAGTGATGAGTCCGGCAGATCGCCTTAGAAGCGTTTTTCCAAATCTGTTGACGGTTGTGCAGAATGAGTATGCTGTAGATGTGAATAATGAGTATAAGGTGAATTTCCGCGGCCGTACCTATGGGGATCTCTTTCAGGAATTTTATAAGAATGTTACAGGCCGGGATATGAATGAGGCTGAATTGAATTTTTTAGACAGAGTTATAAATAGAGTTGAGGGGGCGGATGAATAATGCGACCGATTAAATTGGAAATGCAGGCCTTTGGTTCCTATCTGGAAAAGACAGTTATAGATTTTGACAAGCTGGGTAAGGATGCTTTGTTTCTGATCAATGGCGCAACAGGCTCCGGCAAATCCATGATTACAGATGCCATGGTTTATGCTCTGTATGGAAAGACCAGATTTTCAGAGAAAAGTGCTGTTTTGGCTGATATACGCCACTCACTGGCTAAGGCTGAGGACCAGACTTATGTGAAATTCACCTTTGAGCTTGGGGATATTGTTTATCGTGCAGAGCGCAGTCTGGTGGTTCCAAAGTCAGAAGGCGGAAATATAACCCAAAAATTCAAGTTGTTTAATGTTACGGCCAATGAAGATGTAAAAAAAGTGACTAATAAAATGATCGAAGAAATGTTGGGCTTTAACGCACAGCAGTTCAAGCAGGTTATTCTTCTTCCCCAGGGAAAATTCCGGGAGCTGTTGGTAACAACATCGGGGGATCGTGAGAAAATGATGAATGATATCTTCAAAACCGGAATCTACGATCAGATCAGCAAAGCTTTAAAGGATGAAGTGAAAAAGCTGAATGCTGACAAGAAAGATCTGGAAAGTCGCAAAAATGAGCTCCTGGAAAATGAGGTGTCCGTTGAAAAAATCAATGAAAAAATCAGCGATGCCAGTGGTAAATTGGAGAATTTCGAGGCAGAGAAGGCCCTTCTTTCCAAGCAGCGTGATGAATCTAAAAAAGAATATGATAGGGCTGTGCAGTTAAAGAACGATATTGATGAGTTAAGCAAGGTACAGCAGGAGCAGCAGGAAAAGGAAGGTCTCAACCCGACCATTAACAAGGAGAAGGAACTGCTGAATAAGGCTGAAAAGGCTGCTGTAGTAGAGGTGTACTACAACAATCGAAGCCAGCTTACCCGCCGGTCTGCTGAGCTGAAGGAAACTGTAAAAAAACAGGGCAAGGAACTGGAAATCAAGGAGGAAGCCCTGAAGATTGCCGCTCAGCGTGAAAAAAAGGCACAGCAGCTGGAAGGAAAGGCCAAGGAATATCGGGCCCAGGAAACCAAGCTGCAGCAGGAAAAGAAACTCCTTGAAAAGCTGATGGAAGATGTGAAAAAACTCAGAAAACAGTATCGCGAGGCAGAGGCTCATTATGCCAGTGCTAATGCGGATGTGAAGACTTATACAGAGGCTGTGACTCAGGGGGAAACCAAAAAGCAGGAGCTGGAGAAGGAAAAGCATGATGCCGAATTGGCTGCTGTTAATGAAAGTGCTTTAAAGC
Organism: uncultured Anaerovibrio sp.; assembly: GCF_947302755.1. Lineage (GTDB taxonomy): Bacteria > Bacillota > Negativicutes > Selenomonadales > Selenomonadaceae > Anaerovibrio. The sequence continues at coordinate 1,912 of NZ_CAMYWM010000160.1, read as the reverse complement.
TCAGCATTGAGAATATGAACAAGCAGAAGAAGCTCTTCGGTGAAATTGATAAACTGACGGAGCAGTTGAAGCAGCTGGATGAAAATAGGCAGAAGCAGGAGGTGGATTTGGAGGCCTGTGAGGCTGCTGTGAAGAAGCTCACCAATGATTTGGAGGCTGCGCGGGAGCTGTTCCAGCATGGACAGGCCGGTTTCCTTGCCAAGAGCCTGGAGGATGGGAAGCCATGTCCGGTCTGCGGCTCAATCCATCACCCAATACCAGCGGCACTGTCTGATACAATTCCAGACAAGAAGGAAATTGAGAAGAAGCAGAAGGCTTTGGATAAATCCAACAAGGAATATAGCGACAAGAAATTGCAGCTCAATAATCTGGAAAAGGATATGGAAAGCACCACTAATTCTTTGACAGAGAAAAAAGCCCAGCTGCCTGAAGGCTGTTCCGAGGATAAGCTGAGAAGTGATTTGAAAGCTGCCCAGAAGGAATACGAGGCGGCCCGGGAAGCCGGCAAAAAAATTACTGTCTTGGACGAGAATATCAAGGCGGTAACTGAGGCTTTCCTGGAAAATCAGAATAAGCTGAAAGAGGCCCAGGAGAGCTTTGATAAGCTGCAAAAGGAACTGGTACAGGTGAAGAGCCTTCGGGATGACAAGGAAAAGGAGTTCCCAGATGGTGAGGAAAGTCTGGAAAAGCTCACAGAGGAGATCCAGAACTACAAGGACAAGTACACTACCTTGGAGGGGGAAATCAACGATGCCAAAGAAGCATTTGAGAAGGCTGGTACCGAGGTGGAAAAAACCAAGGCTTCTCTTGCTGTTAACAAGGAGCAGGATGCAAAGCTGGATGGGGATTTGGCCAAGGCAATCAAGGAATATGAGGCCGAGCTACAGAAGAATGGTTTTGCTGATGAAGCTGCTTATTTGGCCATTATGGAAAATAAGCTGGTAAATACACCAGAGGCCAGAGGAAAAATGAAATCAGTCCATGAGAAATACAAGGAGGCCTGCATCAAGCTGGAGGAAAGGGCCGCTGTGTTGAAAAAAGCCATTGGTAAGGAGGAGATGCCGGATGTGGAGTCCCTTAAATCCAAGGCTGATGCGGCTGAACAGAAATTGCAGGAGAGTATCAGTCTGGCCGGGGCGGCTCAGAAAACCCTCAAGGATTTAAAGGATAAGGCCAGCCGCTTGCAGGAAATTGAAACAAAGCTGCAAACCATTTATAAGGATTATGAGGTAGCCGGAACATTGGCAAATGTGGCTGACGGAACAGTGTCAGGTAATAAGCTGTCCTTCCAGAAGTATGTACTGCGTTCCCTTATGTACGATGTTCTCGTTCAGGCCAATCGTCGGTTGATTGTCATGAGCCGCAATCAGTACGAGCTGCGTCAGCAGTTGAATGGTGATGGACTGTCCATGGAGGTGTTTGACAATACCTCCGGCAGTAATCGTCCAGTGGAATCACTCTCTGGTGGTGAGAGCTTCCTGGCATCCTTGGCCATGGCCCTTGGCCTTGCAGACGTAATCCAAAACTATAGCGGTGGTATCCGCATGGATGCCATGTTCATTGATGAAGGCTTCGGTACCCTGGATCCAGAAACCCTTGATATCGCCATGAAAGCCCTGCTGAAGCTTCGTGCATCAGGCCGTATGATTGGTATCATCTCCCATGTGGAGGCCCTGAAGGAGCGCATTGACAGGCGTATCGATGTGGTGAAGGACCCGGAAAAGGGCAGCAGGGTGAAGCTTGTGTGCTAAAACAAAGGCCCAGACAGGATTATTTTCCTGCCTGGGCTGTTTTAGTGATGATACATTCAGCAGCTTTTATAACGAGCTTTTAAGATGTCCCCCACCTCTTTAGGTGGGGGGGAAACAAACTACAACAGCTGGCGAGCATATCTCCCAGTGCGGACGTATCA
>NZ_CAMYWM010000159.1 GCF_947302755.1 uncultured Anaerovibrio sp. | reverse complement strand
ATAGCAGCATAATATTCCTGTTGATTCTTCTCTATTTGACTTTCAAGAGGAATATACTCAAAGATACTTCGCCATCTGTACAGAAGTGCTGTATGCCACAGTCGTGCCATGCGGCCATTGCCATCGGCGAAGGGATGGATAAAAACAAATTCATAATGAAATACAGCAGCCATAATCAAAGGATGAATTGTTCCCTTGCTGGCATTCATCCATGTAAATAACTGCTCCATCAGTGCCGGAACCATATTGGGGGGCGGTGCCACAAAGATACATTGACCATCAGAAAAAACCCCCTCCTCCCCCTGGCGAAAATCTCCTGACTCCTTTACCAGCAAATAAGTCATAATTCCATGGATTCTCTTTAGCTCCTCCATGCTCCAAGGGTCAAGCTTCCCGATCTCCTCATAGGCGGCATAGGCATTTTTTACTTCCTGAATTTCATTCCGGTTGCCCATTACAGCATGACCATTGATAACATCACGAACCTCATCCATGGACAGTGAATTGGCTTCTATTTTTAATGATGAATGAATTGAACGTATTCTGTTATTTCGCCTCAAATGAGGCTTTGCCTCCAAATCCTTATGACTGGTAACCCTGCCCACCTTTTCCGAAATGGATGAAACCAGCTCCAACATACGATTTGAAATTGTATACGGCGGCATATATTCAACCATTTCCTCACCCCATCTTGCCTATTATCTTACATGCTATCTTACCTACCATCTTATACTTATTTCTAAAATTATACAAGCTTTTAATATAGCTGACCCGCAAAGAAATATATATCATAAATTCAGATGGAGTTAAAGCTCCACCTGAATAAGTTATCATTTTATTAGAATATTACACGATGGCATGGGCTATTACATAGCCGACACAGCAGCCTGTAATTACCCCGATGAGGCCAGGTATCATGAAGCTGTGGTTTAAAATAAATCTGCCAATTTTCGTGGTACCGGACCGGTCAAAGCCGATACAGGCCAAATCAGAAGGATAGGTTGGCAGGAAGAAATAACCATAGCAGGCCGAAATAAAGGAAAGGATAATAACCGGCTCTATCCCGGCCTCCAATGCCAATGGAACCACCACGGCAATGGCGGCAGCCTGGGAATTAACCAGCTTGGAGGTAAAGAAGGCGATAATGGCGTAGGCCCACGGGTATATACCTACGGCATATACCAGCATCCCCTTCAAAAATTCCATGTGATGGGCAAACAAGGTATTGGCCGTCCAGGCTACACCGTATACGGATACCAGGGCCACCATACCGGCTCTGAATACATTGGAGTCCGCCACCTTTTTGGCATCCACCTTGCAAAAGAACAGTATGGCTGCCGCTATACAGAGCATTACCATCTGAATAACCAGGGTCATGGAAATTGGTTTGGTGGCATTGCCATTGCCTGTAGGAAATTGCGGCAGCAGCTCATTCATGTTGCCCATCAAGGCAATAATCAATATGCCCAGGATAAAGATACCCACTGCTACGTAATTGGAGACAGGCAATTCCTTGTCCAGCAGGGACTCGGTGGAGCCGTAAACATACCGCCGCTGCTCCGGGTCAGCAATAAGGGCCTGGAATTCCGGATCCTTTTCCAGCTCCTTGCCCCGGCGCATGGACCAGATGGCAGCAGCCAAAACGCCGAAAAAGGTGGATGGTATGGATATCATCAATACCTTGGCCAGGCTTACATCATATCCCCCCATGGCCAAAAAGCTTACGATGGACACAATGGCCACAGAAACCGGTGAGCCGCAAATTCCCATCTGGGCGGCTACGGAGGATACTGCCATAGGACGCTCCGGCCGGATATTTTCCTTGATGGCCACGTCATAAATAATTGGGAACATAGTATAGCATACATGACCAGTACCGCACAGCACCGTCAGGAACCAGGTGGTAATCGGTGCCAGCAGGGTTACATTCTTCGGGTTGTTTCGCAATATTTTCTCCGCATATTTCAGCAATACCGTCAAGCCGCCTGAGGTCTGTAAAAAAGCAGCACAGGTAACTACTGCCAAAATAGTAAGCATTACATCATTAGGCGGTACGCCGGGCTTATAGCCGAATCCAAATACATACACCACCAGGCCCAGACCACTGACGGCAGCCAGGCCCAGACCGCCAAAGCGCACACCAATTATCAGGCACAGTAAAAAAACAATAAAGCTCAATGCGATTTCCATAGGCGCCCCTCCCCTGTTACATCCCATATCATTAATGACGATTATCTTTTTTGCAAAGCATTTTTATTCTTAAAATATTAATCTATATTAACATTTTATATCAACCACTCCGTTCAGACAATAAAAAATTTTATGACAGGAAACTTCGTGCGAAACGGTGTTTTGCACTACGCCCTTACACGAAGTAAAAGACCGGAAAGGGTATTCCCTTCCCGGCCTGAAAAAACAGCTTACTTATACTATATGCTCACTTAATTAACGCAGGAAATCCATGTCCTGGGCAGTATTGTCCTTTTTGTCATTCCAGCGCAGAATCCCCTGACGCATAATCAGCTCACAGCTGCCATCATCGTATACAGTAACATCATTTTCCTTGCCATTTTCATAAACGGTGCAATCAGTACAGATACCATTGCCCATGCATACCAAAATAGCATTTTCCTTGTCATAGCGGCAATTATACACCCATTCCCTGTGCTCAGAGGCACTGCTGCTCCAGGACATATTGGCAATATAGGCATTGTCCTTCTGTTCAATAACTATATTGCACCGGCCACAGGCCCATACACCGAGATAATCCTTTGGGGCTACCCCTTCCCGGGTGCTGCGGTAATCACTACTGTCACAGCGCACAAAATGCATGGCCCCATCCTGACCGGACCACAGCTCAGTCTGAAGGGAGCCGTCCTCATCAGTCTTGCCAAAGGACGCCCAGTTTACTCCATCTGCCTCGTCAAACACATACCATGGGGAATAGGAGCCATCGGGATGCTCCTCGCCAATTACCTTAATGGTGCCGTAGGAAGCACCGCCACCCCTGTAGGACAATTCATAGGTGTAGTCCTGATTTACCCTGAGTATACGGGAATCCAGTACGCCATCCTCGCGCCAAATACCAATAATTCCCTGAATACTAGTGTCCATTTTGCTCATATCATAGGCAGCAGACACCGGGGAAAATTTCCCCAGGCTTAAGCCAATCCACGCCACCACACCAAGAAGAGCAATCACACCCAGCCTTCTCCACAATGATGCACTACAAACCGTAAAATCACAGCCAGCTAATCTAAACACTTCAATCCCTCCTGTTCCTTTTTCCTTTTTACAGCATAGCAACACCGCTGCCTGAACCTAAATAATAGCTATCACCCCTCAGAGCAAGCAGGTCCCCCACCAAGGGACAGCCTGATATTCCACCGATACATCTTCTTTTCTCGAATTATATATCATCAATAATAATTGTACAATTCAAAATAATCAGACTTTAGTAGGGATTTTTACTACGAACACTTAGTGAGCACAAGCCTGTGGCGCAGTGGGAGCTTAGTGTTCGTGTAAGGGCGTAGTGCGAAACACCGTTTCGCACGAAGTTTTCCAAATAATTTTATCTAATTCTAACTTGCCATATTCAGTTAAATGCTAATAAAATAATACCATAGACAGTACAGCAACAGCCCGCTGTTCCTTTTCAAATTTTTTCATCAGGAGAATAAATTATGAAATCTTGCAACCGGATTTTATGTCAGATATTATTATCAGCCAGCCTTATGACCCTTTCCCCTCAGCTAGCCGGGGCTCAAATGGAAACCTTTACCGGTATCGGTGAATACACAGTAAGCGATAACGAAACCCTTCAGCAGGGGGAGGATAATGCGGTGAAGGAGGCCCTACGGGCCATTTCGGAGCAGGTGGGGGTCATGGTGTCCAGTAATACCACCATCGAAAATGCCGTGGTAACCCAGGACGAAATCGTTACCTTCAGCAGCAGCTTTGTAAAGGTGCTGAACAAACAGGTTGAACGCCATATGGACAAGGATGGTGATATTCACATCAGGGCCCAGGTAACCGGCAATGCAGATCCAGATTTGGTAATTAATGAATTGAGACAGCTTTCCAGAGCAACAGCCCCGAACAGGCAGGCCGCACCACCGATTAATACCGGTGCCAATACCACCCCACCACCAGTCACTGCTATCCCAAATACCAGCTTCCCGTCACCTCAGGTCATTTCACCGGCTCCAGCAAGGGGCCAGACCTCCGCAAAAAAAATTCCCCCTGAATATCAGGGAGCCTTACAGCAGGCTGAGGCCCATGCTGCCGCCAATAACCTGTCCAAAAAGGGACTGTTCCGATTTATGCTGAATAATGGTTATCCCAGAAAAATTGCCACCCTGCTAAGTGAAGGAGCTGATGTGGACTGGAAGGCCAATGCCCTGAACCGGGCCAATGATTATCTGAGTCAGGGCTATTATTCCCGCAATGGCATTTATCTTCAGCTCATGACCCCCAATGAGGGCTTTACCAGGGAGGAAGCCTTCTACGCCATGACCAACCTGTCCGCCGACTGGAACGGTCAGGCCCTGGGCAAAGCCCGGCAGTATCAGGAAAATGGGATGTCCAGGGATAAAATCCGCCAACGCCTCCTTATTGAGGGCTTTTCCACAGCCGAAGCCCAATATGCCATAGCAGCAATCTGAAAAATAGGAAAGCAGGCAAAAGCAATGCCTGCTTTTACTATGAAATCTTAGCGAAGCAAATCCGAAGGATGCAGAAGAGCTTTAGATTTCGTTGTA
>NZ_CAMYWM010000158.1 GCF_947302755.1 uncultured Anaerovibrio sp. | reverse complement strand
GTCATGTCTGAATAGCCAAAAATCAACACACCTGACAATGTCATTATTAAGGCCCATGGACCAGCTACAGCACTGATAAATCTGTGCCAGTCCGAGAGCCATAGCCTGCGTGAGTTTTTTCGTATTAGCCCCACTGGAACCTGATGGGAGAGATGATAATTAATATAATAGCCAGAGGCAATAGTTAATACCGTCAATATACAAAGGACATATAACATATTGCGCCCGGTAGGACCCAGGCCAAGATTTTTATGAATACGGCTAAATTGTTGTATTAGCCTATCAATAAAAGCCTGTTTTACTGCACCAGCTGACGAAATAAGGGAGTTACTGCCCACATCATAAAATACCCGTATATTTTTACCGTCAACCTGGCAGCGTAAGCTCAATCTGCCACTGGATTCATATAGGCGTATGCTGTCCACCCTGGCCATTGAATATTGGGCATGTACCGTCTCTATTGCCTCTTCGGCATGAGACCATATTTCCCTGCTGTCCATATCCCTTGTCAGGTCATGTTCCATAGCATAACTATTTCCCTCCGCCATTTCCCCCCGAAACAGCAGAAAGAAACCGGTAATACATACGACAATGAACACAAGAGCGGTGGTTAAGCCTAAAACCTTATGTAAAGTATATATTTTCTTCATGACAATAATTCTTAGAAGCTGGCATTAAGGCCAAACATGTAGTTGCGGCCATCCGTCGCTTCGCTAGCATAGAATTTACGATCAAATAGGTTATTAATACTAAAATGAGCAGAGAAATTTTTATTGAAGGCGTAGTTAAATATCAAATTTGCCGTAAAGAAGGCATCCTCAGAGCCGTATTCACCTGTGGTGGAATTTACCTTCTGCCGTTCACTAACATAATTAAAATCCAGATTGGTGGATAATTTGCCCAAATTATTTTCCACGCCAAAATGCATTAAATGCTTTGGAATACTCCAATTTCGCTCACTTTCACCATCACTGGTCAGTTCACCGGACTCAAAGGTGTAGTTAAAATAACTCTTCCACTGGTCGTCAAATTTGTGCTTCACTTCCAGCTCAATTCCCTTGTCCATCTGGACTATACCAGCTTCTCTATTAAGCCTTGCGGCACCTGTTCCATAACAATATTCAATTATTCAACACACATTAGTATACACGTTATTATATAATTGTCAAATAAAAATGGTGCTAATAGCATATTATATTTACAAAAACTTGTTTAAGTAATGTGCATTAAAGAAGTTTGCGTGGGGTTGTAGTTTATCTTACCCCACCTAAAGAGGTGGGGGACATCCTCGCTATATAGTTTTCGTAAACAAAATGTACATTTCATTGTCTTTTGTTCGGTAAATAGTAGCATTTACACCATATATATCCCAAATCAGCTCTGGAGTAATAAGCTCATCAGGAGTACCAACTCCCATAAGCTGTCCAGCCTTTATCACAACAATTTTATCACAGTACATCACTGCGATATTGAGATCATGAATAGCAGCTATAGTTGTACAGCCGATATTTTTGACCATGGACATGAGCTGAAGTTGATATTTGATATCCAAATGATTAGTCGGTTCATCCAATATGAGAGTCTCCGTATTTTGTACTAAAGCCCGGGCTAAAATGACCCGCTGTTGCTCGCCGCCAGATAAGGTATTAAACCTTCTCTTTTCAAAGCCAGACAATCCAACCCTTGTTAACGCTTCCCGCACCAGTCTGTAGTCATCACTGTTATTTTGTTCCATAAGACGTTTATGAGGTGCTCTCCCCATGACAACAACACTACCCACAGAAAAATCAAAGGAAAAATTGTTGTGCTGCGATACCACACTCAGCTGCCTCGCAGTTTCCTTATAGGATTTATCCTGAATATTTATTCCATCAAAATAAATTACCCCAGTTTCTGGTTTTAATACACGATATATTGTTCTAAGCAGTGTAGATTTTCCACTGCCGTTTGGCCCAATTATCCCAACCAGCTCGCCACTATTTATAGACAGGTTCAGCCCCTTTATTATTGGTTTATTACCCAGCTTGACAAAAAGATTATCTATTTTAATATTCATTTACTGATTACCTCCAGTAAAATATGCCTTGCGTACAATCATATAAACAAAGCATGGGGCACCAATGAGCGAAATAATTATTCCGACGGGGATTTCCGAATGCTCGATAAGAGATCGAGATACTACATCCGCCAACACCAATAATATTGCTCCCAACAATCCTGCCATAGGCAACAAATATCGGTGCTCCGTGCCTACAATTATTCGGGCTACATGAGGAACCAACAAACCGACAAAGCCCAACATACCAGCAGAATATACAATAAAACCAACCATTAAGGCCGAAAGCAGCACATAGCTCTGCCGATAATAGTGCAAATCCATACCCAAGGTAACAGCGGTTTCATCGCCAAACAACATCATATCGAGGACGCGATTATGCATAATAAAGAATAATATTCCCACAAGGCTTATACCTCCCACCACTGGTAGAGTTAACCAGTCCGCTCCGGCAAAGCTTCCCATAAGCCAAAAGGTAATGCTTTGAATTCCCTCCTTATCCTGGGCAAAATATACCACAAAGCTTGACATGGCTGAACACACCATGTTGAGAGCCATACCTATAAGCAGCAGCTTTACTGCGTGAACGTTACCCCCAATATTAGCCAGTAATAAAACCAACACCGATATACCGACAGCACCTAAAAAAGCCGCAACCCCCACAAAATTACTGAATATCCCACTGCCTACCCCTAATAAAATTGCTACAGTGGCTCCCAGGGAGGCACCTGAAGAAATTCCCATTATATAAGGGTCTGCTAACGGATTTTTAATAATAGCCTGCATGACCACTCCACATACTGCCAAGCCTGCTCCAGCAATGCCGGCCAACAATATCCTCGGCATCCGTAAAATCCAAATTATATCGTGTAATGGGCCCTGCCCTGGCATATTAACAGCTTTATCACTGATAAGACCATTTACAATGGTTCGCCAAATATCATGTAAAGATAAATCAACTGAACCTATCATCAGGGACAAAAACATTTCAATCATCAATACAATCAGCAACATGAAAATTATAAAAATCTTTTTGCTGTTATCATTCATTTCTGTCCTCCAAACAAATCAGGATACAAACCAGCTGCCATCATACATATTCCATCATAGGTTCTGGTGGCACTACCATAGATTACATATAGGGGAAGATTATATATACGTTTATTTTTTATAGCATTTACATCCTGTAAAGCCGCTTTATTAATAAAATTTTCCGTTATTTTTTCGGCATTGGCATAATTGTTTTCCGAATATACCATAAATATAACATCGGGATTCGCCTCAATTATTTCCTCATAACTTATGTTTTTGCCAGGAGCAATGATTTCTCCATTAACACTACGCAATATGTCACCGGCTAGGGAATTTGCACCATATACCATGTAGCTATCCCTCATTTGCTCGATGATAAGTGCCCGAGGCCGAGTGCGATGCAACGTATTTATCTGGATATAGCTAATTTTTTCCTGCATTTCCTGCACTATTTCCTCTGCCTTTTCCCGTTTATTTACAATAGTCCCTATATCAATAATATATTTATATTCATCATCGATGGTCCGTTGCTTACGTCCAGACATTGTATTTACCGGAAAATAGGTGTTAATCCCTCTTCCCAGCCAAAAATCTGTTGTCTTTGTCGTTTTCTCAGAAAATGTTGAACTCCATCCTAAAATAAAATCTGGTTCAAGCATCAATATATGCTCAGTATCTAAAAGCTGAAATTGCTTTAGCGGTATTTTATTGTATATAGCCCGATATTCAGGCTTTAGACATTCTTCATTTGGCACACCTAGGGCAGCTACTATTCTATCACCGGCCTCCAATGCTAAAATGGTTTCCACTGAATTTTGCCAAACAGCTACTATACGATTCGGTGACCTATGAAAATGTAATTGTATGCTTTTTCCATTGGAAGAAAAAGCATCTACCACGATATCATGACCAGTATACTGGGCTACTCCTTGAGGGGAATGTCCCGTCTGAAGCTGACCACAGCCAGCAATTAAACAGGCGCAAAATACACCAGCCACAAATTTCTTAAGCGTCCTAGACATTAGTTCTCCTTATGATATTATCCGACCTATTCAGTAGGGAGTGTTCACCCCTTACTGAATTTAGCCGAATTAAATTAATGGCTTTGCTGTAGTATGTAAAAGCTAAGCCAATAATAAGAACATAAAACATGAAACAATTAAAAGGAATACTTTACACCAAGCATAAAGTTACGTCCGACCTCCGGCAAAGCACCTGGTCCATAAGTGGCTAAGGCCTTTGTTTCATAGGCAGCATTAGTAATATTATTAATATTTAGATATACCAGTATATCTTTATTGAAATGATAGTTAATCGCTAAATCCCAAATATTAAAGCTGCTGGAAGAGAAATATTTGGTATCATTACCCGAATAAATGGTGCAAGCTAAATCAGCAAACCATTTATCCTTATCATAGGTTAAATGAAAACCATACACATTTTTGGGACGGTATTTATTTATTAGCATATCATCCGTTGTACCATCAGGATTAATATGGGTATTTTTACTGCGGAAGTTCTCATTAACCCAGCTATATGTTCCGCTTATTGACCAATTATCATCAAATTTATGGTAATATAGTCATAATGGAATAAATTCTGTATTTTTGGCTCATCGTTCTTTATATTTATCTTTCAATAAAATATTATCTCATTTATAATACACTGCTGAACAGAATGCA
>NZ_CAMYWM010000157.1 GCF_947302755.1 uncultured Anaerovibrio sp. | reverse complement strand
TCAGCTGCTCAGCTAAGACCATGGTCTTGCTTTACAGGACACTTTCCCATGGGACTAACCAATAGGCTTTGCCTCTTGAATAGGTCCGCAAAGCTCTGGATCAATTGGACTGCATTCAGCTGGCGTATAAAGCTCCCACTGAATAAGTATCATTTAATTGCTGTAATCCTGCCATCAACAATCTCAAAATGAATGGCCTCGGAATATGCCGTTTTACCATGGGCAGAAGTAAATTCAAAGGCAAAGGCATATGTATCATCCGGTAAGGGCTCATCCTGCAACACAGGCTCCCCATCCAAAATGAATTCCTCACCCCAATATTCCTCATTATTCTCGTCGGTAAATAACGGTACAATACGGTCTCCCGCCTTCAGCTGGATAATATCCCTGTCCACCCAGCCGTTATCCAGAATACGCTGGGCACCTAATATTTTAAACTCCTCTTTATCGTAATCATAGGCAATATCCACATAGCATTCTTTTCCGTTCAGCTTGATACAGGAATTATATAGAATATAATCCTTGTTTACCTCACTGATGTACATTGGCAAAAAATAACCGTTTAAGGCCGGCCACATTCCGTCAAAATCCTCCCGAAAGGCTCCCTGGTCCCAATCAATGTTTAATTTCTCGTCGCTGCCCAGGTATACAAGCCTGTTGTCGTTATCATAGAAGCATAGTAAAAAGGCGGCCCGGCTGATGGAATTAGTCTCCTCCGGGGATAAATAAACGGCGGCTTTATTGTCCTCGTCAAGGACAACAGGTGCATTTTCAAGGGACTCTATATCAAAGTAATACCATGGCACCCCATCGCCGCTGCCGGACAGCATTTCCTGATACAGGCGGGCAAAGGCCGGGCTCCGGCCATGAAGTGCATCATAATCCAGCCAGGTCATAAGCATTCCATCCAGGCTGTAATATCCCGACAGCCCCATACCGTACCGCCGATATGGTCCGGCAGTCCGGCACACGACAGCCTCCTGAAGAGCCTGATTAAAGGCCGGAGCCGATTCGAGGCCCTCCACCTCCTGGGCCAGGCTGCCCAAATCAATCATGTTGGACCAATCCACCCCCTCATTATAGCCATATTTTTCCACATTATTGGCCACCCGGTCAAAGGCGGTAAAGAAGGCTTTGGGGTCTTGGCGGGATTGGCGCAGGGCCTCCTGGCCCAGCCGCTCATAAGCCCCATTTAACGCCGGCAGCTTGCTCAAATCGATGAGGGACAGGGTGGCCATATCATCACTTTCATTGGCCTTGCAATAAGGCAGATAGGTATCGCAAATGACCTTCCCCAGCTCCCTGCCGTCTATGGCCGGATTTTGGGCCAAGGCCCCAAACCAGCTGGCATAATCCGTTCCTGTACCCGGCATAATTTCTTCTGAGGCAGCCATATAACGGGAAAAGCCATGAAGGGTGTTGGCAGTTTCAATAGTGGCCATGAGACAGGCATCAAACAGCACAAGGTCGTAGACCGGAGCCTCTTCATTGACTGTCTCCACTGTATTCAAGGCCTGGCGCAGGTCATTTAGGCTCAATCCATTGCCATATCGCTCATCAAAGCAAAAGCCCCCAAGGCTTCCGCCGCCGTGATCCCAAAACAGAAGCATCCGATGGTCAGCGGGGAAATTTTCCTTGGTGAAGCGCAAAAAATTCTCCAAGGTAGTTACGTCCCCCATGTTGGCATCAGGCAGCTGCTCAATTTCGTGAAAGCCGGTGCTGTCATATACATAACGCCCCAGTCTGTCCGACGAAATTCCGTCGGTATGCCATTCATTGGCTCCCCCGGTCTGAATGACCACCCTTACATTTTGGGGGAGCTGTATAGTCTGCATATCCTCCAGATTGCCTGTGGCAGACCCATACTCCGACTCCAAATCCGAGCCGCACATATACATGCTGATTACCCAGCTATCCTGGGCTGCCAAGGCCCAGGAGCTGCCGCCAAGCACCAGATAAGCCGTAAAGACGACCGCCACCATACATCGCATAAACCGATTCATACCAATATCACACCTTTCTTGCCAAGAATTCATTCACGCCACAAGGGGAAGACTTTTCCCTTCGGGGACACCTCATCCACCGTCTTCGACGGTCCCCCTTCCCCAGAGGGGAAGGCTTGGGAAATACCTCATCCATCACGCAGGGGGAAGGCTTGGGAACACCTCATTAGCGTCGCGAGGGGAAGGCTTTGCAGAGGCCGGGGGTAATTGTCTTGAACAATAGACTGGGCTGCGTGAAGAAAATATTTTTTGCCCACTAAAATTAGCTGGAAAAATTATCTGTTTGAGCAACGCGAGTTATAATTTTTCCAGCTATTTAAATTTAGGCAAACAATATTTTTAGCAGTTCGGTCGTGTGAAAGACAATATCCCCGGCCATTCTCCTACGGGACTAACTCATTTCATTCGCGTCGCAAGGGGAAGGCTGGGGAATACCTCCTCCGTCACCAATTGTGCAGGTTTTATTTTTCCAATGCTTACCCCTTCGACATTTATACAGAAAATTCCTGCACCTGCCAACAGATATTTCTTCAAAAAAATCCCACCAGCCAGCAGACACTGACCAGTGGGAAATTCCGCATACCGAATTCCGATTTGTACATTAAGCATTACGAATTAACAATATTAACATGGATAAATAACTGACGGGTTACTTTATGTATAATGTATCCTTGCCAACCTCTACAGCGGTTGCTTTATCCTTCAGCACCTCAATCATCTTCAGGGCGAAGGCAATGGAGGTGGCTGGGCCGCGACTGGTGATTATATTGCCGTCCACCACCACTTCATCGGTACAGGTCTTCCCGCCCTTCATGCGATCCTCAAAGCCAGGATAGCAGGTACAATTTTTGCCCTCAACCAAGCCATTGTCCCCCAGCACTGACGGCGAGGCACAAATGGCTGCCACCCATTTTTTGGCCTCATTAAATTTCTTGATCAGGGAAACTACTGCCTGGCTGCCGCCTAAATTAAGCATACCGTCCAATCCACCTGGAAGAATAACAATACCGTATTCGTCAGCATTAACCCTGGACAGCAATTCATCAGCCTCTACAGCAATGCCATGGGCTCCCACTACCCTCTTGTCATCGTGAATGGATGCGGCGGTAACCTCAATACCCCCACGGCGCAGAAAATCAACCTGGGTCAGGCCCTCAACCTCTTCAAAGCCATTGGCCAATAATACTAATGCTTTCATATCCTTTTCGCTCCTTACATGAAAAATTTTTTGTACCAGCTGTACAATCACGTCCTATATCAAGATTATACATATTCACAATACCATCTTGCAATCCAAATTGATAGATATGTATAATAATTCCTGGAGTACAATATATTATGGTAAACAAAAATGGAGTAACCACTATGAAAAAAAAGCTTTCAATGATCTTATCTATGCTGTCCCTATTTTTGGGTCTGTCAGCAACCGGGGATATGCCCCCGGCCGGGGCCCAGGCTGAACCAAGGGGACAGGGAACTATTCTGTTCGTCCCCCACGACAATCGCCCCACCTCCTGCGAGCAGTCCGCAGAAGCACTGGAATTGGCCGGTTATAAGGTGCTTATGCCACCAAAGAATATGCTGGGAGGACTGCGGGAAGCTGCTGATACCAAACAGCTTTGGCGATGGGTGAAAAAGAATATCCAGGAAGCTGATGTGGCCGTAGTTTCTACGGACTCCCTGATATATGGCGGCCTTGTGACCTCCCGCAACCATCAGGAAATGGAAGGGGAATTGTTATCCCGGACTGAAAGCCTTGAGGACCTGCGGGAAGAAAACCGACGGGTTAAGATATATGCCTTTGGCTCCCTGATGCGCACCCCTAAGAATGGGGCGGCAGCAGGTGCCGAGGAGCCGGACTATTATCAGGAGTATGGGGATAAAATATTTAAGCTTTCCGCTCTAAGGGACCAAGGTGAAATTCGCCAGCTATCACCTGAGGAGCAGGGAGAATACGATGGGCTAAAGGCCACCCTTCCCGCTGATGTAGTCAAGGATTACTTTCAGCGCAGAGAAAAAAATATTAAGGTTACTAAACGCCTTATGGATTTCGCCAAAAAAGGAACCATAAATTTTTTGGTAATTGGCAAGGACGATAATGCCCCCTTCTGTGCTACCCACCAGGAGGCCCGGCAGCTTACGGCCTATTCCCAGGACTTAAGCCTGTCCAAGAACAAATTTCTGATTACCAACGGCATCGATGAGCTGGGAATGCTGCTTTTGACCAGAGCAATGACCTACCTGGACCGCAAGCCCTACAATGTGAATGTAAAATTCAACATGGGAACCGGCGGGGACACCATACCAAAATTTTCCGATGCCAAAATCCATAACTCCATAAAGGATGAGCTTCTCATAGCCGGGGCTTTGGAAACGGACAGTGTGATTAACGCTGACCTGGTTCTCTTGGTAAATACGGATTACAAGGGACGGACCACCGATGGTTATCCTGACCCAGGGGATCCGGAGCCCATGTATAACAACGGACAGCCCCGGAAGGACTCCCAATATTTCCTGGATATGGTAAAAAATAATGTGACCAAGGGACGAAATGCAGCTTTAGCAGATATAGCCTTTGCCAACGGCAGCGATAACGCCTTGATGAAGCAGCTGAAAAAGGATAATCTCCTGTTTAGGCTGCGGTCCTATTCCGGCTGGAACACGGCCACCAACTGCTCGGGGTTTGCCCTGGGCCAGGGCCTGCTGGCCTTGGAGCCCAGCCAAAATCAATGCAATCGGATGCTGATTAAGCGCTATCTGGATGACTGGGGCTATCAGTCCAATGTCCGCAAGCAACTGACCAATACCTT
>NZ_CAMYWM010000156.1 GCF_947302755.1 uncultured Anaerovibrio sp. | reverse complement strand
GGAGATATGCTCGCCAGCTGTTGTAGTTTGTTTTCCCCCACCTAAAGAGGTGGGGCACATCTTAAAGCTCGTTATAAAAGCCCAGCAATCTTTAATATTGCTTTCGCAGTATACTCATTTATTTCGTTATGTCTAGGAACCTGAACAGGACGACAACCATCCTTTTTGTAAATAGTATGGTCACCATCATCGCGTGCCTTATAAAAACCAGCAGCTTTGAGCCTTTTAATCAAATCTTTGCGTTTCAATTCAAGCTCCTCCCTCACATAATTATAATACGTCTTTTACGTAATTTCAATAAAATAAGTATAGCCGTATATTGTTGCCATAATTCCAACCATATTTATAACGCCATTGTTCAAATAATTTAATGATTGCCACCTTAATCCTGCTCGCAAAGCTTATTACATATAATTTTGCAATATCCAATACCCGGCCAGGCCCACTATTATGCTATAGGCCAGATTCCTTGTCTTGGCCGCCACAATCAGCACCGGAATTGCCGCCAAAAATTCCACATTGGACCAGCTAAAACGGAAGCCGCTATGGGCGTCACCAAAAACTGACACAAAAATCAGGGCCCCAAATACGGCTGTTGGTACATATTTCAGCCACAGGGACAAAAAGGTGGGCAGTGGGCGTCGTCCCAGTACGGCCAGGGGCAGGATACGGGAAATATAGGAGGAACAAAACAGCCCGAGTATGCAGAGCAAAATATCTGTATAGCTCATTTCTTCTCTACCCCCTCACCATTGTCGATTACGGCGCCCACAATGGCGGCCACCACGGTGGCCACCACCACATTCAGCATATTGTCCAGCCACAATGACAGCAAAAGGGCCAAGCCCCCGCCCAACACACCAATACCAATTAGCTTGGCGGATTTAAAATGAAATGACCAAAGGCCAATAAACATGGCAATAAGGGCATAGCTTACAAGGCCGGTATCAATATACACTGCACTGCCCAGCAGCACCCCGGCCACTGTGGCCAGCATCCAGCTCATGTGAGCCAGAAAATTTAGGCCTGCTGCTTTTTTAGGATTCCATTCACTATCTCGCTTCTGAAACTCAATGCTATTCACAGCAAAGGTTTCATCCACTATTTCCTGGGCATAAATCATACGATAGAGCAGGGATTCCTTGGAAATATGCTGATTGAGAATGAGTCCGTACAGCATATGACGCAGATTTACAATGCCTACAGTAATCACAATGGGAATGATGGCCGTCCCAGCGCCAATCATGGCAAGAGCAATAAACTGGCCACTGCCGGCAAAGAGGAAAATAGACATCATGGCCATCAAGAAAGCATCCAGCCCCACCTTTTCTCCCAATATACCGCAGGCCACGCCCAAAGGTATATACCCGAAGCATATTGGCCAGACAGCCTTGAAAACCTGTTTATTAAAATACTCACCCATAAATAGATTTTCCTCCCCAATAAAATGATAATAATATTTTAATAACATCTTTTAAATGTTATTAAAACATTTAATACCTAAAATGTCGTATGCGATTTAAAATTCAACAAAATTGCCCCTGGTGAAAATCTGCACTGTACTTCCATCTGCCTTTGTACCTACGATTTCCATATCCTCTGTACCGATCATAAAATCCTCATGCACCAAAGAATCATTTACACCATGCTGCAAAAGCTCCACCGTATCCATCCCGTCACCGCCCTCAAGACAGGTAGGATAGGCCTTGCCAAAGGCCAAATGACAGGCCGCATTTTCATCAAACAGGGTATTGTAGAAAAGGATACCGCTGTTGGAAATAGGAGAGTCATAGGGCACCAAGGCCACCTCCCCCAGATGCTTGGCCCCCTCATCGGTATCCAGGAGCTGCTTTAGAACATCCTGGCCCTTGGCGGCACTGTATTCCACCACCTTGCCTTCCTTAAATACAAGGCGAATACCATCAATAACATTTCCCTGATAAATAAGGGGCTTAGAGGCGTACACCACACCATCCACGCCGTTGCGGTCCGGCAGGGAATATACCTCCTCCGTGGGCATATTGGCCACAAATTCCACCTTATCAGCGGCGATTTCCGCACCACCGGCCCAAATATGTCCCTTGGGGAGTTTTACCATCAGATCAGTTCCCAATCCATTTCTGTAGTACAGGGACACCAGCTTTTGTCCATTGAGGAAATCGGTAGCCCGCTTCATAAAAGCAGTATGTTTATTCCACGCTTCAATAGGATCATTATCTTCATCTATACGCACGGCCTTGAAAATAGCCTGCCATAGCTTGGCAACTGCCTCCTCCTCATTTGCAGCCTCCTTGAAAACCTTGGAGGCCCAGGCCGGAGTTGGAATGGAAACCACACACCAGCGAAGCTCATTGTTCATAATGGCTCCCCGATATTCCAACAGGGCTTGCCCCGCAGCCATCTGGGCACGGCGCAGCTTATCCTGCTCCACTCCCTTAAAAATAGAAGGATCAGAGGCATGTATAGAAATAATAGCTGCTCCCTTTTTCTTGAAGCTCATGAACATATCGTAACGATACTGAGGGAACTCATCAAAAATTTCATTGGCAGCACCATCAAAACGGATGCGTGAAAATTTCTCATCGCTCCAGTTAATCTTCACATCGGAGCATCCGGCCTCAAAGCCGGCCTTGGCCACCCGACGGGCAAAATCGGCACACTCGATGGGTGAGTTGATGACCAGCAGCTGGCCCCTTTGCAGATTGACACCTGTCTTAACCACTAATTTTGCATATTTATTTAAAAGCTTGTCCATACAATTTCTCCTTGCAGCTTAAATTAACATTTTAAATCATTCTATAACGAAATTCCCTATCATGCAACCTAATGTTGAATGAACACTACTTAAATGATACAAAAATCAAATAATAGTTATAATTTTAAAATGAATACTTATTCAGGCCGTATTTCATGGCTTCATCTGTATCCAGCTGAAAATTATTCTACAAAAATATGTTGTACTGGGTTATAATATCAACGTATTAAACTTACTGGACACCTGACGTTGTCCACACGCCCTTACAACGAAATCTAAAGCTTATCTGCATCCTTCGGATTTGATTCGCTAAGATTTCATAGTAAACTTACTGGACACCTGACGTTGTCCACACGCCCTTACAACGAACACTAAGTTCCCACTGCGCCGTAGGCTTGTGCTCACTAAGTGTTCATAATAATAAATATAAGGAGGGGCAATCTATGATTTCTGCCCGTCAAACATCTATAATTCTGGCCGTTGTGTATATCACTATAACCTCCGGCTTTTGGTTTTTTCCGTCCTTCGCCTTTATTTTTTTCATATCCCTGCTGATACATTTATTATTAGTATGGCCCGTCAATCGTTTGGCCAAGAAAATACCACGGGGCCTGGCTGCGGGCTTGGCCTTATTTATTTTTCTGCTGATTTTATTCGGACTGGCCAAGGTGGTATACGTTTCCTTTATACCGACCTTTTCCAGCTTTATCAAGGATTTACCGGTTCTTGCCGCCCGAATCCAGCAAATACAATTTCTTCAGGATATGGATATTCCCTCCATCAACAGCAGTTTAGATAATATGTGGGGTGAAATGGCCTCCATGGGCTCCAATCTGCTGCGGGAATCCCTTAGAATTATTGTATCCACCTTCAACAAGATTATTGATTTTGTAATTATAATATTTGTTACCTTTTACATGTTAAAGGATGGACGAGGTATCCTGCATTTCTTCGCCGGTCTATTTCCCCACAGAGACAGGATCAGGGTTTTTCACCTGTTCAACGCCATATTGCATTCCCTGCAGATTTATATCCGCAGCCAACTTCTCATGAGCTGCATCACCGGTGTAATAGTGTACACCTATTTTACAATAATGGAAGTAAAATACGCCTCTGTATTTGCCGTATTAAGTGGAGTATGTGAATTCGTACCGGTTCTGGGCCCAACGGTTGCCTCCATTTTCGGGGTAATGCTGACGGCCACCGAGGCCCCATACCTGATTATCCAAACCATCTGCTTCTATCTGATAATGACCCAAATAAATCATAACCTGATTTATCCCAATATCGTGGGCAAGGCCCTGGATTTACACCCCATTACCACTATTCTCAGCGTAGTCTTTGGTGGGGAAATTCTTGGAACTGCAGGAATGTTTCTGGCAGTTCCCTGCCTGGTGGTAGTAAAACACATAATTCTTGATATATATCAAAGTGAACAGGAATTAAAGGACTCAACCAAAAATTAAATATGGAAAAATAAAGGATGAAGGTCTGCTGATTTAATAAATTAGTAAATTAGCAGGCTTTCATCCTTTTATATTTTACTTTTGCAGCTTCTATTTTATGAGCTCCTTTAGCCGCTCCCAGTCAGGCACCTGAGCAGCCTCCTGTAACAACTGAAGCTTTTGACGGTCCTTCTCCTCCAGTTTATAGCCTGCCAACTCACCTAATAAATACATCAAATTATCATAATCAAAGGTTTGGATAATATCGCCAATGGTTTCCCAAGCCTCCTTTAGCTCTGCATCAGATATTGCCGCCTTATTTTCTTCGTCTGGCTCAGATTTTTCTGTTAATGGAGCCAGTGCCTTGGCATAGTCCTGACAAAGAGCTAATAATACTGGTGTATCAGCAGTAAGTTCATCCATATAACCGTTATTACCGGCATCCTCAAGTCTTCTGGCCCTTTCAGACAGCTCATTTAATCCCGCTACTCTGGCGGTACTTTTTAGCGCATGAACCTTGGTTGTATAATTATCACATTCACATGTAGCAAAGAATTGCTGAATTTCCTCCGCCACTCTTGGCAATGATTCTGCAAATACCGTAAGAGCCGATAAATAGGCCTCCACACTGCCACAATGCTTTATTCCACTTTCCGTATCCAAGCCAGGTACTGACAATAGCCATTCCGGCAAGGATACTTCCCCCACCACTTGTGCTGGCACATTGTCCTGGTACTTAACCTTCTCAGGCGGTAAATATTTAATTAAGCATTGCT
>NZ_CAMYWM010000155.1 GCF_947302755.1 uncultured Anaerovibrio sp. | reverse complement strand
CGCGTCGCAACGAGGCGGTCAGTGTCAGCTACTCAGCTTCGACTATTGTCTTGCTTTGTAGGACACTTTCGCATGGGACGTATTAACAAAGCATCGTTGCTGCTTTGATACGTCCGCACTGGGAGATATGCTCGCCAGCTGTTGTAGTTTGTTTTCCCCCACCTAAAGAGGTGGGGGACATCTTAAAGCTCGTTATTAATTCATAAATTTTACCCGCTCTCCTGTGGCGTGCTGGCCGTGGGTGCCGTTGTATACGGCAACACCGGCGGCCTCCAGCCGCTTGGCGATGCTTTTGATGGTGGGGCACAGTACCGGCACCTCCTCAGCATTTTTCTTGCTGGTGCAGTGGGACAGATGTACTGCCTCAATGCCATTTTTCGTCATACGGGCTATTTTCTTTTCAATACCCTCCTGATCCTCCAGCATACTGTTGCCACAGCCGTTGCAGGTCCACATAGCCGCCAGCTCCACTTCCTCCCCGGCATAATTCTTAAAGCCCTCGCTCCGCTCATTAAAGGCCCGGAGGCACCCGGTACCGGCGCAGGCGGCTGAAGTCTTTAAACAACGTAAAATCGCAATTTTTTTCATAATATACACTCTCCTAAAAATCATATTTCCTTATTAGTATAGTCCAAAGAATTTAATTTTTCCGTTTGAATTACAACATTATCACGCTCTTGCCCAAATATCCCAATTCTATCATCAGCAGCTGCCCATGTCATTGGTAAAGTTTTTGATAATAATTTTCAAAAATATCTATTGAATTTGCATATTAATATGCTATAATATAACCGAAATGTTATATTAAAAATATAATGAGGTGAATGTATATATGGCTACTGTAAACGAAAACTATTTAAAATTACCGGGAAGCTATTTATTTGCTGAGATTGGCCGCCGGGTGACTGCCTTTAAGGAAGCTCATCCAGAGGCGGATATTATCCGGCTGGGCATCGGTGATGTTACCCGGCCCCTGCCTGCGGTATGCATTGAAGCCATGCATAGGGCGGTAGATGAAATGGCCAGTGCCGAAACCTTTCGGGGGTATGGGCCGGAGCAGGGCTATGACTTTCTCATTGAGGCCATCCGCAAAACCAATTATATTGACCGGGGCATCGATATAGCTCCCGACGAAATATTTGTCAGCGACGGCTCCAAAAGTGACTGTGGAAACATACAGGAGATTTTTGGTACGGACAATAAGGTGGCCATTACCGACCCGGTATACCCTGTTTATCTCGATACCAATGTTATGGCCGGCCGCACCGGTGGGCTGAATGAGGATGGTCATTTTCAGGGCATTACCTACCTTCCTTGCAGTGCAGCAAACCGCTTTTCCCCAGAGCTCCCTGCTGAACGGGTGGATATGATTTATCTGTGCTGCCCAAACAATCCTACTGGCACCACTCTGTCCAGAGAGCAGCTAACCAAGTGGGTGAAGTATGCCAAGGCCAATAATTCCGTCATTCTCTTTGATGCGGCCTATGCGGCCTATATCACGGAGGAGGATGTACCTCGTTCCATTTATGAAATTGAAGGTGCCAGGGAGGTGGCCATTGAGTTCCGGTCCTTTTCCAAAACCGCCGGCTTTACTGGCACCCGTTGCGGCTATACCGTAATTCCCAAGGCTGTAAAGGGGTTGACCAAGGAGGGCCAGAGGGTGGAGTTTAATCGCCTGTGGAACCGTCGCCACACCACCAAGTTCAACGGCACTGCCTACATCATTCAGCGGGGTGCAGCTGCCATCTATACTCCTGAGGGCCAGAGACAGGTAAAGGCGCTGATCGGCTACTATATGGAAAATGCCCGTATTATCCGTGAGGGCCTTGAAGCTGCCGGAATTGATGCCTACGGTGGTATAAATGCACCCTATATATGGCTGAAAACGCCAAACAATATGCCATCCTGGGATTTCTTTGACAAGCTCCTGACGGAGGTAAATATTGTGGGCACTCCAGGGGCCGGCTTCGGTCCGTGCGGCGAAGGCTATTTCCGCCTTACTGCCTTTGGTGACAGGGAAAACACCCTCCGGGCCGTTGAACGGATAAAAAATAATTTACATTTTTAATAACATAAAAATAACGATAAAATAATGTATATAAAACGTTATAACGAGCTTTAAAATGTCCCCCACCTCTTTAGGTGGGGGACATCTTCACCTCGTTATAACGTTAATTTATTGTTAAAATAATACTTTAATAGCCTTATTTTGCAATCAATACAGAGCAAGGTGCCTGCTCCAGCACATTACGGCTGACGCTGCCCATCAATATGCCCTCCACCAGGCTTAGGCCACGGCTGCCCATAACAATCAGGTCAATGGCGTTATCCTTGGCGTAATCCACTATTTTCTCATAAGGAATACCCACATCAAGGACAGTTTCACATTCCAGCCCCTCCGGCAGGCCCTCCTTGATCTCCCCCAATATCCTGTTTCCCTCCTCGGTGAGAGAATCAATTATCTCCTGACAAAGATGTACCGAAATAGCCGCCTGCTGAATATTAACCACATACATAAAAATTAATTTTCCCGGCTCCAGCTTGGCCAAACGCACCGCCTGAACAGTGGCCTTCTCGGATTCCTCAGAGCCATCCACCGGCACTAAAATCCTGCACATAAAATCTCCCCCTTATTATTTAACGTTTACAGGCTTATTTGAAATCCCCTACAGTCAAATTTTTACCCTTTAATAAGCCAACTCGGCCCCTTTCTCCGCTTTCAGGATGAACCAGCAGCCACTTATTAACGGCGAAGAGCATCCCTCCTTCTCCCTTGGCCTCTGGCTCCACCTCCAGGTGCTCATTGGTACCTTCCGGCAATATTACACCGCTGCGGAATTCCTTGCCCTCCACACCACAGGGTGCATAATGGAGGGTTGTGGCATAGAGCTCCACCACCGTACCCATTGGTACAAAGAAGGCCTCCACCCTGTCAGTATTATAGGAATTATCACTATAATCAATATCCCAACGGTGCCCCACCATCAATATCATATCTGTCCCTGCAATATTTATTTCCGAATCCCTGTGGTACTCCAATCCGTTCAACTTATCGTTAAAGCCATGACAGCAGCCAAATTCCACCGGCATACCTCCATATACCTCATCCATGAATTTTAGGAACAGCTTTGTTTGCTCAAGGGCCGGTATAGAGGCTTCATAAAGCACCTGCCCCTGGGGGGCCGCCGGCAGCTTTTGTACCTCCGTCAAAAATTCGGAAGCATCCATATCCAGCACCCGACCATAGGTCCTGAATGCCTCATCCAATACACTTTTCATTGACCAATTCCTCCAATTAATCTTTATGCCTCTTAAATTCGCCAAAATATACTTTAAATCCTGCTGAAAAATGGAAGGTTTTGCTGCTGACCATGCATCGGATAAGCAACATTTTCCCCACTGACAGGAACTATGTCATATTTTAATATTGCCATCTGTCAAGCATGGTTCTATACTAAAGTATATATCACGGGGTTAAACCCATAGCCCAGAGAGAGAGGTTTTTTATGCAATCTGTATTGACTATTGCCGGCTCCGATTCCAGCGGCGGTGCAGGAATCCAGGCCGACATCAAGACTATCACCGCCCACAAGCTGTTTGCCACCAGTGCCATTACTGCCCTAACAGCCCAAAATACCACCGGGGTTACGGCCATACATGATGCCCCTGCTGAATTTGTGGGGCAGCAAATCCAAGCCGTATTCGAGGATATACCACCGGATGCTGTAAAAATCGGTATGGTATCCAGCCCTGAGATTATTCAGACAATAGCGGAAAAGCTGCAGGAATTTGGTGCCATGAATATTGTGGTTGACCCGGTAATGGTGTCCACCAGCGGCAGCAAGCTTCTGGCCGACGATGCACAGGATAATCTCTGCCGTCTGCTCCTGCCCATTGCCAGTGTAATAACCCCTAATATCCCCGAAGCGGAGGTACTGGCCGGTATGACTATTCAAAGCCTGGAGGATATGGAGGAAGCCGCTAAAATAATTGGCAGCAAGCTATATGGCGGCGTCCTCATCAAGGGCGGTCACTTAACGGAAACCGCCACTGACCTCCTGTATTATGACGGAGAATTCAACTGGTATCGCCAGGAGCACATCGACAATCCCAACACCCATGGTACAGGCTGTACCCTGTCCTCAGCCATTGCCTGCAATTTGGCCTTGGGCTATGAATTACCGGAGGCCATTGCCAAGGCCAAAAAATATATTACCGGTGCATTGAAGGATGACCTTAATTTAGGCAAAGGCTCCGGCCCCCTTAATCATATGTATGCCCTCTAATATGGGAGCTTTTACAGATAGTATTTTACGCTCCGCCTGTATGAACTATTATTTTATCTGATAAAAAAGGCAGCTGAATCGAAATGACTCAGCTGCCTTTTACTTTTGAACTTACCAGATTTCCTTCATCCAGCTACGATAATTTTCCTCAAGGAAATTAATGAGCACATCCAGCATGCCGTACACTTCATCACCCAGCTTGTCAAAGTTCTCTTCCTTATCCCCAGGCATAAGCAGGCATATATCCACAATCAGTGCCCCATTTTGGTCAAAATACATCTTAAATGGCTTGTACTTCATGTTCTGGTCACAGGCCATCTTCAATACCTTCAGCTCATTTTCCTCTGTAAGAGCCTTTGGACTAATCTGCACCCGAATCATGGAAAATACCGTATCATCCAGCAAAACCAAGGTTGGCAGCTGCTGCCCCTCCACTACGATATGGGAACGAAATGCCACTGTATGCTGTGGGTCATCAGCCAGCTCCTCCACCTGGAATACGGTGATCTTCTTCTCCTCCAAATATTTGTTAAAAACCTCTGCTTTAGTATTCAAGTATAACAACTCCTTTATAGATATTTCACTGCTATCTATTCGCCAAAAAAAGCTTTTATCCTGCTAAAATCAAAACATTTTTTCAATTATGCCCTAATAATCCATCCTCCACACATCTGCCCTTCGGGGACACCTCATCCACCGTCTTCGACGGTCCCCCTTCCCCAGAGGGGA
>NZ_CAMYWM010000154.1 GCF_947302755.1 uncultured Anaerovibrio sp. | reverse complement strand
CAAGGCCAAATCCATTGATTATTCCACAAAAATCCGGGAATGGCTGGCAACGGAGGAGCACCGAGCTATGGCGGCAGGCTGGCTCCAGGGACTGCTGGCAGCTCATCTACAGGGACTTAAGCTGATGGCCGCCAACCGCCTTGATGAGTGGTTAAACAGTCCGGCTATGGGAGAACGGCTGCTGAATGAGCTAAGTAAAGGAACGGAGCATAGTGATATCATCAGCAGGCTGGCTGATGAATTCATCAAGGGGGCCGGTCGTTACGTTTCCCAGGAGGAATTTAAAGAGGCCCTTACCCGGTATTTGGACGGCTATATCGAGGAGAAGCTGAACAGCCCTATGGCAAAAATGCTGATGGGTACCGCCCAATCCACCAATCTGGTGAATATTGAGGAAGCCGTTGGACTGGTTCAGGAGCAGGCCCTAAAGCTGCTGCAGCAGCTGGCCACGGAGGGCAGCCCAGAGCGGCAGGAGGTACTGTCTGTCCTAAATGATGTGGTAAAACAGACCCTGAAAAATATGGATTTACAGCAGGAATTTGTGGACATCTGGCCCCATGCCGGCCAGGATACCTTTGATGTAAGAAATTCCATGGCCAATATTGATTTGGCCGGGGGGAAGGAAACAGGGAAATTTATGTATTGGCTGTCCGGAATTTTGGTGGATACCTTCTGGAGGCTACTGGAAACCCGGACCGGCATACACGATTATATTAATGAAACAGTGTACGGCATTACCGGCCGGGGAGCTCTTCAGGCCCAGGGCATGCTGGGGGATATTTCACGGGAGGTTTTGGGAAGCCTTACCGACGATCAGATGAATCACCTGATTTACGACAAGGCAGAACCGGATTTGCTGTGGATCAGAATGAATGGCTCCATTCTGGGGGCCATAATAGGTCTGTGTATTTATTCAATATTCTGCATAATAAATTAAATTTCAATGTATCTATGGCCTATTAGGTGGGGAATAGCAAAATAAGCAAGATGAAAGCATAGGGGCTTTCATCAGCCCTTACAACGAAATCTAGAGCTCATCTGCATCCTTCGGATTTGCTTCGCTAAGATTTCATAGTAAGCAAGATGAAAGCATACGAGCTTTCATCAGCCCTTACAACGAACACTAAGTTCCCACTGCGCCGTAGGCTTGTGCTCACTAAGTGTTCATAGTAAAAGGGATAACGCTGACCTTGGTTGCAGGTTAGCGTTATCCCTTTTTATATGTATTGATTCAGATAATAAATTGGAAGCTCGTATTAGGGGTGAGATAGGTTATCAGCCGCTTCTCGTCATTGGAAAGTGACGCAACAATATTTACCCGATGGTCAGCAGGCAGATAGCTCTTAATAATTTGCAGCTCTCCCTGATATCGTCCGTATTTCTCATTATCCAGTGTCACATACCCAATATTCCTGGGCCCGCAGTTATCGGCGGTGACGGTAATGTGCCTTTCCTGAATATAATGTCGGCTTTCCTGGGTGCGAACTACATCCCGGGCCTCGTCGGGACGGGTGGTAAAGGGCTGCCGCAGGAGGCTGATAATATTCTCCTGGGTGGTCCATGGCTCCGGCCGCAACCAGACCATGCCATCCATGGTGAAGTCCGCCAATAAATCCAGCTCCCTGTCATCCGGCAGCGAATCCCCCACAAACACCGAATCCACCCCCATGGCCAACAGATGCCTCAGGGCAAAATCAAAGCTAGTTTTCCGGTGCAGCTCCAATGTGGGCAAGCCGGCAAAAATCGGTGAACGGGGCCGGTGGAAGCTGGGAATGAAGGCACTGACCTTTATTCCATATTGATGGAGCAGCTGATTTTTTTTATAAACAAACTCCTCGGCCAGGCCTGTATTTTCCCGGGGGAAAAAATTATGCATGGCCTCAATATGGGCCATATTGGTACCGGCCTCCCGGAGCCTTTCCAGAAACTCCCCGGTAATGGTGGAGGCATTGAGCTGTATGTTTATTCCCAGAGTATTTTTACTTATGTCTATAATATCGTCGGTGGAGAAGCCGTCATCCAGACGGAGGGTTTCAATGCCAAGGCGGGCGAACTGCTCCAGGGAAAAATTCGTCATGGACAGCATTTTTATGACCCGGGGAGATACATCGGATATGATATCCATATTGTATTTTTTGCCCAGGGCCAGAATTTCCTTAAGCTCAGCCTTTAATACCTGGACATCAGCCTCCGGAATATGCAGGGAGGTAAAAATCCGTTTTA
Organism: uncultured Anaerovibrio sp.; assembly: GCF_947302755.1. Taxonomy (GTDB): domain Bacteria; phylum Bacillota; class Negativicutes; order Selenomonadales; family Selenomonadaceae; genus Anaerovibrio. Next base: position 2,839 of record NZ_CAMYWM010000154.1, on the reverse strand, counting down.
TATTCCGTTGGGCGGCTTTTTTTATCAATTCAATGTTTTCCTGCCGCTGATTGTCAAGCCCCAGATAAACCGATATACCATTACTCATATTACTGCTCCTCCTCCTCAGGATCATCAAAGCCTATAACCCAGGTGGCAATAAAACCGGCAATATACGCTGTGATAAGTCCCATAAGGTATACAGGAATGTTATTGGTGGTGGCGGCCAGCGGCAAACCGGATATGCCCATGGCCGAAGCCCCTACCACAAAGGCGGCCTGAACAGCACCGCCAAAGGCACCGCCGATGCAGGCCCCGATAAACGGCTTGCCAAGGGGAAGGGTTACACCATAGATAAGGGGTTCACCCACGCCCATTATGCCAACGGGGAGAGCAGACAAAATAGTCTTTTTGAGGAATTTATTTTTGGTTTTTACATAAACAGCCAGGGAGGCACCTATTTGACCGGCACCAGCCATAGCCAGTATTGGCAGGAGAATAGTGACTCCGTATTCAGATAGCAATTGAGCGTGGATAGGGGTCATGGTCTGGTGTACTCCCAGCATAACCAGTGGCAGCCAAATACCACCCAGAACAAAACCGGTAAACATTCCCCCATGCTGGATGGCTGCAGTAGCAGCACTGCCAATGAATTCAGCAATAACCTGTCCCATAGGCTGTAACAGGAAAATAGCCGTAAGACCACCGATGAGCAGGACCATGAGGGGTGTCAGGAACAGACTGAACATCTCGGGAATAACCTTCTTTAAATACTTTTCCAGATAAGCCCCCAGAATAGCCACCATCAGCACGGCAATTATACCGCCGCGGCCTGGAACCAGATTGGTACCCATAAGATTTATGTTTGCAAGATTTGGATGACAAAGTACGATGGCAAGAATGGCACCCATAGTAGGAGAGCCACCAAATTCCTTGGCGGCATTATGACCCACCAAAATATTAAGCCCAAAGAAAATGGCATTACTCATAACCGTTAGAAGCTGAATGATTGGCCAGCTGGTTAATTCAGGATTAATCTTAAATGAAATACCTAATATACCTGTGAGAAGACCACAGGCAATAAATCCTGGAATCATAGGAATGAAAATGCTGGCAATGCGCTTGGTTAATAATTTTAAGGGAGTGGCATTTTTGGCCCGAATTTGGGCATGAAGCTCCTTGCCATCCCCAATGGCAGGCTTCCTGGAAATGGATGGGTCTGGATTGGGTGAAGCAGTATCGTTGGAGCCGGTGCTCATTATTGCAGCAAACTCATTGTATACGTTATCCACCCGGCCTGGGCCGAGAATAACCTGCAGCTCGGTGTCACTGAGATTAACCCCCATTACCCCAGGGATTTTTCTGATGGCCTCAGTATCAACCCTGTCATAAGCATTGAGCTTCAGGCGGAGCCTGGTCATACAATGGGTGGTATCCGCAATATTTTCCTTTCCTCCAACCTGTAAATAAATTTTTTCAGCAATAGCTTTGTAGTCCATGTTTTTACCTCGTGATTTAGAATATTTGAAGATGCAGTATTACTTTTTTAGCTTATTTAGCGCCTTTCCTATATAACCATCAGCCTCATCAAGAAGCCTTTGGGACACTTCCATGGTTTCACCGGAGATTATGTGGAAAATCGCCAGCTTGGCCCGTCCCCCCGCCGTATTTAGGGCATCAACAGCGGTATCCCGTTCACAGCCCGTTGCCTCCATTACAATACGGGTGGCCCGTTCCGTCAGCTTTTTATTGGAAGCCTTGACATCCACCATCAGGTGGCCATAAACCTTACCCAGCCTGATCATGGTGCCGGTGGACAGCATATTGAGAACCAGCTTTTGGGCGGTACCGGCCTTTAACCTGGTGGAACCGGTAATCACCTCCGGCCCCGGTTGGACCAGGATAGCATAGTCTGCCGCCTCCTCCATGGGAGAATTGGGGCTGCAGGTAAGGGATACGGAGACAGCACCTATTTCCCGGGCGTAATTAATGGCTGACAGGGTATATGGGGTTCGGCCGGAGGCCGCAATTCCCACCAATACATCCTTGGCATTAAAGCAATATTCATTAAGATCTCCCCGGGAAAATTCAGTGGAATCCTCTGCTCCCTCTACAGCCTTGAAAATAGCCGGCATTCCACCGGCAATAATGCCTGTTACCAGCTCCGGCTCTGTACCAAAGGTGGGAGGACACTCTACGGCATCCAGTATACCAAGACGGCCGGAGGTGCCTGCCCCGATATAGAACAGCCGCCCACCCTTTTTCAGCCTTTCGGCAATAATATCAACCACTGTTCCTATAATAGGAAGAACAGGCTCTATGGCTTTGGCTACCCGCTGATCCTCGGCATTCATCACCTTCAGCATATCAAGGGTGGACAATTCATCAATATGAGCTGTGGCAGGATTAGGCTGCTCCGTGGCTATTTCAGATAAATTAATCATTAAAACAATCCTCCAATGTATATAAGAGTATGTCAGGATAATATTGATTATACTATTTACCTTGGAAAAACCAAAGAAAAATGAAGGAAATTAAAAAAACTGTTGACAATCAACTGAAAAACGTGTAACATATGACAAGTCGTCACCCCAATGCGCAGAGATGGACAGCAAAGGTGAGGACAGGCAATTAACTTAATATTCAAATCAACTAAAATAATTTTTCAAAAAAGTTGTTGACAAGGATTTGAAAAACGGTTATATTATAAAAGCTGACTCACGAAGCAAAAGCTTCTGGGAAAGTGTTGGGATATTGATTAATATTCCCAGAAAAGAGTGATTCGCAAAGGGATTTTGTTGCAAAACAAGACAAAATACTTTCGTGAAGGTTTGGACGCGAAGTGATTTTTGGTCGTAGC
>NZ_CAMYWM010000153.1 GCF_947302755.1 uncultured Anaerovibrio sp. | reverse complement strand
TCAAGCCTTTTCTTTTTATGCAGTCGATCTTTTGAACCCTGCCTGTTTTTTCACATCATGCCTGCAAAAAGCTTATCGAAAGCGCCGAGCATTGCAGCAACGGCAGCAATGGCGAGAAGTCCGCCGAGGATCATCATCCTTATACCGATCTTTCTGTATTTCGGCAGGGCCGATCTGGTAATATCCTGCTCTTCTTCAAGATCAAATGCAGCCGGATTTTCAGGATCGTAGCGGATGCTCACCATCCTTCCCTGTGCTCCGGGAATAGACTTAAGATCATGATAGTTGAACTCGGAAGCGGAAGAAATGTGCTGCCCATCGGCTGTATCATATTAGTATACGCCATAATTCTAACAAATGTCTAAAGGGAGCTGAATAGAATTTTATGCTTTTATTTATGGCCAGTTTATTTTTTGTTTAGATTTTACCATTATACTGCAAGTGTATCCAATGAGGACAGCAAAATAAATGAGATACAACCAACAAGGTGATATGAGGAGGAATTTTTTTATGAAGAGCAATATTTTTTCCGGCAGCCGGATGAAGAAGCTGGGGGTGGCTTTGGTGGCCGGGGCAGTGGCCTTTGGCGGATTGGGCTGGTATGGTCAGTCACAGAACAATGTGGGCTTCTTTAATGTGGCTCAGACCGAGGCGGCCGCCCTTCAGACCAGAGGGGCAGATAAGGACCATAGCCGGCATGAAATGGGTCCCGGCAAGGAGTCAGACCGTCAGCTTAGAGGGAGAGGCCATGGGTATGATGGACATCGGGGACCATATTGTGATGGCAATGGCCCCCGCCGGGATGGCAATGGCCCATACTGTGATGGCAATGGCCCCCATCATGATGGCAATGGCCCGCACTGCTATGATCGATGGGATAATGATGATGAATGATAATAAATGATAGTGATGGTCGGTGATGGGGCCACGCTTTTGCGAATTATCGCAGTACAGATTGGCAGGGATAAAGTGGATGGCGGGAGCAGCAATCTGTAGCGTCGGTCATGTACCTAAAGCTATTTTTTCGTATATATAGTGCAAAAAATCATAACTCGTATCGCCGGTTTAGAAATTCTTTGCGATACTCAAACAGATGATTTTTTCCACTAATATTATGGTACGAAAAAAGGAGCTTTTTGACGGTGCATGACCTAATTGCTACAGCCAGCAGCTCCCGCCTTTCCTGTAATTATCTGAAATGTGAAAGCAGCAATCTGTAGCGTCGGTCATGCGTCTAACAATTTTTAATAAATAATTTTTCAAACACTTGTTTTTCTTCCTGCATTTCTTTAAAATATATATAGCACTTCACAGTTTTGGCAGGTGGGAAATTTAAATGAATGTTAATGATACACGGTATAATTTTTTAAATGAAAAGCAGCTGGAGGCAGTCAATGAGCTGGAGAACAATATTTTGTTGATTGCCTCCGCCGGCACGGGCAAGACCAATACCTTGGCCTACAGAATAGCGCACATCGTGGAAGAACAGCGGGCTGAGGCCAGCCAAATCGCTTGTCTGACCTTTACCAACAAGGCCTGCAGCGAAATGAAAAACCGGGTCATGGAGGTGGTGGGGGCCCCGGCCAAGGAGGTTACCATCAAGACCTTTCATGGCTTTTGCTATGAGCTTATCCGTCAGGAGGTAAAGCACCGGGATATTGGCATTGCGGCGGATTCCATTATTTTCGATGAGGAGGATTGTCTGGAAATTATCAAAAATACTCCAGAGCTGATGACCATGGCGGCCCAGCCGGGCTGGGCCGGGGCTATACAGCGGATAATTGCCCTGGTCAAGGAATATCGGGGGGAATACAATTATTTCAGCGATGATGGAGCCCAGGACTATCAGCGGGTTATTCAGCGGCTGCTGGTGGAAAAGGGCCAGCGCTTTTCTGATGCCAGCCGGATAAATTGGCAGGCCTGTACGGAGCTTATTATGGAGTTTCAGGCCAGAGGAGGACAATTGACCGAAGCCTATGATAATGCCCTGCGGCTGGCTCATGCCCTGGATTTTTGCGACCTTATCAATATGGCCTACAGGCTGTTGAAAATTCCTGAGGTACGGCAGGGGTGGAGCAGCTGCTATAAATATTGGTGCATTGATGAGGTGCAGGACACCAGCCGTCTGGAATACAGCGTGCTGGATTGTTTGTTTGGCCAAAATAATATTATAATGTGTGGGGATTTTTTCCAGACTATTTATGAATGGCGGGGGTCACAGCCGGAGCTGATTTTTGATCGGTTTTTCGGCGATTATCAGCCCCGTCTTATTGTGTTTAATAAGAATTATCGCTCTACCCGGGTATTGCTGAACAGCTCCTATGCTTATCTGAAAAAGCGGTTTCCGGACCGGGTGGCCAACTTTTTCCCTGATGACGCCCTGGCCATGAGTGATAGGGAGGGGGATAAAATTCTTCATGCCACCTTCCGGGATACCTATATAGAGGCAGATTGGATTTACAATACCCTCCAGCGCCTGCAGCCCCCTGATTTATCCCGGGTATGTATTCTCACCAGGTCCAATGCCTACAATAAAAAGCTGTCCGCCTCCTTCAGTAAAATTTGGGATACCCGATATCGCAATCAGATGGCCCGGCAGGGGAGATTTACAGATTTTCCCCTGGAATTTATGCTGGTGGATGAATTTCATTTTTTCCGGCGGCAGGAAATCAAGGATGTGCTGGCGGTATTTAATATTTTGGTTAATGAATGGGACGATACCAGTATTTGCCGGGTGGCCAGGGAATATGCCAAGGGCATAGGGCCCCGGACCATTGACCGCCTGCAGTCAGAGGAGGCAGCGGCCCTGGGAATACGGCCCAGTGATATGCTCCATCCCTCTACCATAAAATATGACGAGCCCTTTGAATTGCTGCGGCGGGAGCTGGAAAAGGGCAATGTGGTGGTCTTTGATGTGGAATCCACCGGCCTGGATACTTCCCGGGATGAAATAATTCAGATAGCAGCCATACGGATTGATAAACGGGGGACGGTGCTGGACAAAATGAATTTGTTTTTGCGGGCCGCTAAATCCGTGGGCCAGTCCGTGCATACCCATCATATTACGGATGAGCAGCTGCAGCGGCAGGGGGTGGAGCCTAAGGAGGGGCTTCAGGCCTTTTTGGATTTTGCCCGGGGCAGCGTTATTGTGGGACACAATGTGGGCTATGACCTGACTATTTTGTCCAGTCAGCTTAAGCGGCTGGGGCTGGACAGTCTCAGCTGCCTGGCCCATTATGATACCCTGGATATTTTCCGTCGGTTTTATCCCAAGCTGACCAATCACAAGCTGTCTACAGTGGGGGAATTCGTCCAGGTAAGCCATGTGTCCACCCATGATGCCTTTGATGATATTTCCGCCACCAGTGAGTGTCTTATTTATGCAGTCAACAATAATATTGTGCCGGGGATAGATGAACGGCGGCGGTTTTTCAGCAAGTACAGCAAGGTCTTTGTGCCCTTTGGGGCCCAGATAGGGGAATACAGGGCAGCCATGGAGTCTATGCGGCCCCATGAGCTGATGAATACGATTATTCATGATATGAAGATTTTGGACCGATATAAGGAGGAGGATGAGCGCAATAACAAGGTCAACAAATCCACCAGCAAGGTGGAAAATCTGCGCCAGCTGTACCGGTTTATGCGGGAACGGGATGATGCTGCCATGTCCTGTCTGGACGGTATAAAGAATTTGCTAAATCTTACCTCCCTGTCCAATACGGAGTTTGACCTTATGCTGGCCTCCCATCCGAAAATTCCCATTATCACCGTACATCAGGCCAAGGGCCTGGAATTTGACCAGGTATTTTTTGCAGGACTGCAGGAGGGGGTATTTCCCAGCAAGTTCTCCATTGACGCCAATTATTTTGAGGAGGAGGCCCGCCTGTTTTACGTGGGCATCACCCGGGCCCGGCAGCAGCTGTTCCTGACCTCCGCCCTGGAGCGCAGTAAAAATGCCAATCCCTGCCGGTTTATTTATTCTATACCACGGGAAAATATAGAGGATATACGATGATTTTTGTGGTACATTTTATAACGCCATTGTTCAAATTTTTCTTCTTTAGAAGAAAAATCTTCCAATTAGCGTTTCAACGAGCTGGGAGATATGCTCGCCAGCTGTTGTAGTTTGTTTTCCCCCACCTAAAGAGGTGGGGGACATCTTAAAGCTCGTTATATATAGTGAATATTGTTTGCTCCCATTTTATACAAAAAACTGGAAATTTGTTTGACAATTTGCCTAGTATTTAAAATATTAATATGCTATAATACAAAATAAGATAAATTAAAAGAGAGGGAGGTATTTTTTATGCCATTAGTTGATACCAAGGAGATGTTTGATAAGGCCTATGCCGGAGGGTATGCCATTGGTGCATTCAATGTAAACAATATGGAGATTGTTCAGGGAATTGTGGCCGCTGCCGAGGAGACCAAGTCCCCGGTTATTTTGCAGGCCTCTGCCGGTGCCAGAAAGTATGCCGGTCCTGAGTACCTCTTCGGTTTGGTACAGTCTGCCCTTAAGGTCAGCGATGTACCTATTGCCTTACATCTGGACCATGGTGCTGATTTTGAGACCTGTAAGTCCTGTATTGATGGTGGTTTTACTTCTGTTATGATTGATGGCTCTGCCCATTCCTTTGAGGCCAACATCGCCATTACCAAGGAGGTAGTGGAGTATGCCCATGCCCATGGGGTAGTGGTAGAGGGTGAGCTCGGTCAGCTGGAGGGTATTGAGGACGATGTAAATGTGGCCCAGACCGTTTATACCAATCCGGATGATGTGGAGGAATTTGTGTCCCGTACCGGTGTAGACTCCCTGGCTATTGCCATTGGTACCAGCCATGGTGCCTTTAAGTTCAGACCGGAGCAGTGCACTAGAAATGCCGAGGGCGTTTTGGTACCACCAGATCTCCGCTTTGATATTTTGGACGAAATCACCAAGCGTCTGCCAAACTTCCCTATCGTACTTCACGGTGCTTCCTCTGTTGTACCAAAGTATGTAGAGATTATTAATCATTATGGCGGTAACCTGAAGGATGCCATTGGTATTCCTGAGGACCAGCTGCGCAAGGCAGCCCGCAGTGCTGTTTGCAAGATTAACATTGATTCCGATATGCGTCTGGCCCTGACTGCCGGTATTCGTGAGCACATGG
>NZ_CAMYWM010000152.1 GCF_947302755.1 uncultured Anaerovibrio sp. | reverse complement strand
CCGTGCCACGCCGCCTTAGCTTACCATATCCCCAACGATAGCCCTTTGTATCTCTTAAATCCTGCATGTAGAATTTTTCATGGTCAAGCTCTGTTTTACAGGCTTCCCGAAACTTCTCATATCCCTCTCTCAGAAAGCCGATATCCGCATCATCATCCCAAGGAATGTAGCCCTTATGCCGAATAGCCCCCAGCATCGTCCCGCCAACCATATTGTATTTAATATTGCATTTTTTGCATATTCTATCCACTTCAGCAATCAATTCCATTTGTGTTTCCTGCAATTTTTTCAGTTCTGCTGGAGACATATGGTATGCCTGCTGTTCCATCACTATAAAACCTCACAATCTATGAATAAAAACAAACTTCCCATAATATCTATCGAAAGGCTCCGCCTTAATATAAAGCTATAAATGCCTTGTCTTATACAATTCTATCATTCCCCAGCGTAATCCTGCAAAAACATGATATTTTTTGGGCTGCGCCAAATTTGGGGCAAAAGAAAACTGCTGCACATTCGTACAGCAGCTATCAGATTACCAATTATTAATATCCTGTTTCCCTATATAACCGCATAAAAAACCTGCCAACAAACTAAAAGAGCTCCTGTCAGATATCCTATTTTTACACAGTGACATTAGCTGCAAGTCCCGCCAATAATCATCCCCCTGATTATTATCAACCACCAACAGCCTATCAGAAATATCCAACAGTCCTAATTCCTCGGCATTTTCCTCACACCAGGGAATATCATCTGAAAAAAGCAGGTACAATGAAACTTCATGTTCCCGATCAAAATCACCTATTGTTTGCTTATAATAAACAGGGGCCGCTGCCCACCCTAAACTAACCATATCACCACGACGAATATGAATTGCTGTTGGTTCATTGGCCATATTTATTTTTTCCTGTACCTGGATATTATATATATCATCAAAGGGCGGGAACACTAATTCCTTCTGTATTTCTTTTGTAATTTGGTTATAAAAACTATACGTTAGCCAATATCCATGCCAATAGATGTTTTCGTTTATACCAACTTCCAGAGCATCTCCCACTGCAAAATCTCTTATGTCTCCACTAAAATTAATATTTGTAATCCCCTTTTCCCTTATCGCTCTCAAAGGAAGTCCATTCATTCTGAGCTGTTCAGGAATATCTAGGCCCTGCTGCCGCATATTAACCATATGCTCCCAAACATCATCTGTGAACAATTGGCTTAAAAAGGGCAGGTCCAAACCAAAAATACGTTGCAGCTCGTATCCATGATGCGGTACATCCTCCCCCCAAAATTTGCCATCATCTATAACAGTATGAACCTGAGGCAACAATTTACTATACCAGCGATAAAAAATATACTGAAAAAGCTGGTTGCCCAAACCACCATTCATGTAGATTATATGCACCAATAATCATTCCTCTCACATCCCAAAATACACAGGGCACGTGTCACCTAATTAATTCCGACCTATTAATACTTTCCTATTATTTTCGAGTCACTATAATCAGCAGCTTTCTTTTCCGGCAAGGTCAACAAATAGCCATCCACAAAGTCACTACCTTCCTTTAGCCCAATACCCTCAAACATTTTTTCCAAAACATTGAAGTGTTTACTAATCACTATAAGAATTCTCTTATCGGCCGGCAAAGAGAAAAAGACGTCAAAAATATTACCGCACTGTAAGTTAGTGGTCTCATCTTCACCGCTATCATAAAAGGTGCCAGATAGAAATGTTTCCACTTTGGAAGCCAACGTAGGGCTTCCAAATATTAATCTTTCAGGCTTTCTTAGCAACAACTTTAACAAATCAGCTCCATCAGCTAACTCCCGACAATTTTGGGCCAATTCAGACAAACTCCGCATTGAAGCAACTTCATTTTGCCAAGGAGTCTTGCATAAATAATGCCAAAAAAGGGTATCAAAGGTATCCTTGGTATCAAGTCTTAGTGCCCCTCCTGCATAATGAATAATAGCCTCACCGTTATACATATTCTGCAAACGGGCAAGATTTACCAATAAATTATACTCTATCGGCAAAAATAGGCATGATTTAGCAAAAATACAGTTCAGAAAATCCTGATCAGGATATTTCAGATAAGCTTCATCCTGCAATAAAAAAGCAATCACATCGTCAGTTATATGTTGATGCTCCCTTAAAAATTTCATATCCATCAACATTACGCCGGAATTGAAGTATTTATCCTGCTGAACAAGCCCATTTTTAACCACTGGAGGTGCCAAATCTTGCGGCATCATGGCCATAACGCTATCAGGAACCGCAGCAACGATTGCATTCCCCATGTCCACATTCCACAACTTGGCAATATCCATGTGAACAATGGTATCCGCATCAAGATAAATAACCCGCTCCACATCAGAAGGCAAAAGTGCCCCCATTGCAAAACGGTAAAGCATTCCCTGGCCCCCAGAGGAATATATTTGCTCTATCCTGGCTATAAAATCCCTAATTGATGGATTTAATAATATATTGTAAAAACAAATCTCCTGACCATAATGCTCTGTCAATGCTATGAGCCTGCTTTTATTATCTTCAGTTAATGTATCATCATGTAAAATGTGTGCAACCACATGAGACTTGGTATTCTCAAACAATGAACAAAGTGAAGTTCCAGCAAACTTGGTATAGTTTCCACTTATATCATTCAATGCGTAACACACATGAATTTCATTATTCATAATATCCTCTAAAAAAACTATTACAACACGCCATCAGCAATTTTCCTGCCGTTATCAGGGCAGTCAGTGATAATTATATCCACCCCATATTCGCAGAAACGCTGCATTTCTACCCTTGGATCCACTGTCCAAGTATTTACCTTTATTCCATAGGCATGGCATTTATCTATATACTCCTTATCTATATGCTGATAGTTGGGATGAACTGCCTCAGCCTGCATCATAATAGTATATCCAGGGACATCCACAAAATTCTGTCCCATCAATAGACCGATACGAGCCTCCGGCACAACATTCTTCAATAGCTTAAGGCTGTAATGATTAAAGGAAGAATATATCACCCTACTTTCCATATCAAATTCCTTTATCATGGCTGCTGTCTTTTCCTCCAGCCCATCATAAAGAATAACGCCAGTCTTTAACTCTATATTTAATTCTTTCCCCATTGGAGCAAAGAACTCCAAAAACTCCCTTAATGTTGGAATTTTCACATTGCCATACTCTGGATGAGTCTTGGAAAAGGAAAACTCCCGCAGTTCTTTTAGCGTAAAATCCTTCAGCCAACCAACGCCATCGCTGGTGCGGTCAATCTTTTCATCATGGCAGATAACTATCTCCCCATCTCGTGTCAGCTGAACATCCAACTCAATGCCATCAGCCCCCATAGCAACAGCCTTTTCAAAGGCTGGCATGGTATTTTCCGGGGCATACTGCGTATCCCAGCCAGACGCTCCCCTGTGAGCATATATTTTAGTTTTAGTCAATTACCTTCCCCTCCTCAATAGGTGTGGAAGAACGCCAGGACAGAAATTTTTCCATGACCTCAGCAATGGCGATTGATTCGGCTCTCGTAAGCTTAAAGCCCCCCTTGGGATGGCCGTTGATTGTGGAAACAAAATCACTAAGCTCATAGCGTAGCCCGTCACCCAAATACTTGGTAAAGAACTTCTCGTTCTGATTAAAGTCCTCATAACAAATTTCAAACTCCGTTGTCTTCCACCAAGGGGCCGGAACAAATATATAACCTCTGGTACCGGAAATCAGCAAATGCCCATCCGACTTCACCTTTACGCCAGTCTTAGCTGTGGCCATACTACTGCCATAATTAAAATACGCCTTGGCATAAAGGTCGATACCATTTTCCGCCTTAAAACACTCAAAACGGATTGATTTATAGTCCTTGCCCAACAGCTTTATAATCGGCAAAAGGGTATAGCTGCCAAACTCAGTGAAGCTGCCACCATTTACCGGGTCAGTAAGCTCTCTGGTATTACGCTCCGACATTATTCTGGTAAAGGCCGATTCAACATCGCGTATTTCGCCAATGATGCCGCTCTGCACCATGGACAGCAACCGAATAAACCCGGGAGTATAGGCAGTTTTCAGGGCTTCCATCAGAATCAGCCCCTTTTCTTCAGCAATTTTAAACAGCTCCTCCGCCTCTGCCTTATTCAAGGTTATAGGCTTCTCACACAAAACATGTTTGCCGTGAAGCAGGGCATTTTTCGTATACTGATAATGGAATTGGTGAGGCACACAAACATCCACCGCATCCACATGCTCATAAAATTCTTCCTCATTATCCGTGTAAAATTCGCAGTCCATTTCCTCGGCAAATTTCTTGGCACTTTCTATATGTGGATTAAATACGCCAGCAAATTCCATACCGCTTACATACTTAGCCTCCGGAATAAATCTACGGGCAATACGGCCACTGCCTATAAGTCCCATACGAATTATTTTGTTGTTGCTGGCACGCTTCATAGTGCTGGAAACGCCCTTAGTCCGCTCCAGATATCTAACCTCACAAAAGTCTTTGAGATAGTCAAATTTCCCCGTCCAATCCGAACCAAGGACAAAAATATCCACATCATACTTTTGTATATCCTCTACCTTTTGCCCCACATGGTCTTCCACTATCACTTCATCAGCAAAGCCTGTTTTCTTCACGTTCTCTATGCGGGTCATAAGAGAATCCACCACATTTAGTTTTCCTCTGGCCTCATCAAAGCTTTCAGTGGTCACTCCCACAATCAGATAATCCCCCAAAGCTTTGGCTCTTTGAAGCAAGCGATAGTGCCCCTCATGAAACAAATCGTAGGTGCCGTATGTAATTACCTTAACCATAGCATCAACTCATTTCTCTGTTCGCCGTCATACGTTCCATGACAAAATCATATATCTTTTCCCCAGCAGTACCATCATTATTGGCCGCTATGCTGGAATAGGCAGCCAACTGTAAATCCCTGTCAAACTGCTTACCATGTATATTGCCATCGAGTAAATCCTGTAAAGAATTAAAGGCATTTTCCATACAACCATACAAGAACCAGGCGGACATTCTATCATAGCCAATTTCCATCTGGAATTTACTTTCTTTATTAAAGGAAATAGGCACTTCCTCCCAAATATCATTATCCACATTTACATGGTACAGCTTTCTGGTCGGCCAGTGAACGAACTTCAAATCCTTGCTATTACAGTCAAAGCTTTCCCAAATAAAACCACCAATACCCCAAGTGTAGAGATAACCATTGGCCGCCTGAGTGCTTGCCCCAAATGGTGTATCCCACTTGGTAATTTCACCAGTAGTCTTATTTAACTTCAAGAACTGATTGCCCCAATTAGGCACTATATACAAATACTCC
>NZ_CAMYWM010000151.1 GCF_947302755.1 uncultured Anaerovibrio sp. | reverse complement strand
GCATGGGAAAGCGCTCCCACGTCGATGGGCTTGGCCACATGGGCGTTCATGCCCACCAGCAGGGTTTCCCGCTTGTCCTCGTCTGATGCGTTGGCGGTCATGGCTATAATAGGAATGGTGCTGTGGGCAGATTCCTTCAGACGGCGGATAATTTTGGTGGCTTGGTGACCATCCATGTGGGGCATTTGTACGTCCATGAGGATAATGTTATAATAGCCGGGCTTTGAACCTCGCAGCATTTCCACACATTCCACCCCATTTTTGGCCCGCTCAACTGTAAAGCCCCTGTCCTCCAGCAGGGCAATGGCGATTTCTGCGTTCAGCTCATTGTCCTCGGCCAGAAGAATCCGCATATCCTTGGTAATCTGTGTATTTATGCGGTGAGGGATGGTAATTGTGAACACCGTGCCTTCACTTTCACTGGTCTTAACCTTAATGGTGCCATTCAAAACAGTTACCAGTTCCTTGACAATGTGCATTCCCAGGCCGGTACTCAGTAACCCATCATGGGATGCTGAGCCGCCATGGGAAAAGGCTTCAAAAATGTGAGGAAGCTTCTCATTGGGAATTGCGCTGCCTGTATCTGAGATAGTGGTTTCATAAAGGGCATAATCCTGCTTATCGTAGGGAAGCTCCCTGACAGTTACGGTTATTTTTCCTCCCTCAGGGGTATACTTATGGGCGTTGCTGATGAGGTTCAGGAGTATTCCCTTTACCTTGGTGAAATCCACCATAATATCCGGGTGCGTTACATCCACATTGGTGGAGAATTGGATATTCTTTTTTTTCATCAGCCCCTGAAATTCTCTGGTGACCACCCTCAGCAGGGTATGGACGTTGCCGTAGGTCTCCTCCAGGGTGGATATGCCGCTTTCCAGCCGGGCGGTTTCCAGCACGTTGTTAATCAGGGAAAGCATAAATTCGTGGGAATGCTTGATTTGCTCCAGATATTCCCGGGCCTTCTGCTGGTCGCTGAGATTATTTTCCAGCAGATGGGTGAATTCCTTCATGGCGTTCAACGGAGTCAGCATTTTGTGGGCGATGTTAAATAGGAAGGAGGTATTGGCGGTATTCTTTTTTTTACTCATGATTATTCTCCCGTATAAAATGAATTATGATTACATCCACGTGCCGGTACTCCTGATACTGCTCATCATAACCTCAGTCAGAGCGGTCTGGAGCTGTTTGCCCAGCTCCTGGGAAACCTTTGGATCCATGTTGTAGCTGTACAGGGAATTTAGCTGGTGGAGCTTCAATACGCCGGTGGTGATGGCCCCGAAGGCTTCCTGGGTGTAGGCCTGTTGGTGACGCTGGGTGTAATTTCTGAGATGCTTCATGGCATCGGCCTGACTGGACCAAAAGGCGTCCTGAAGGGACAATTGGTATTGGGCAATATCCACCTTGTCCAATATATCATCAAATTCCTGCTGCTCCTTCCGGATTTTACTCCAGATATCGGCAAAGGATTTATTGTCCGTGGTGTTATTTACTTCTTTTGTTCGTGTCCCTGGGGAAACACGGCCTGTTTTACTGTTGGCTGCCAGATTGTGCAGCTGCATCAGCATGTCCATGCTATTATTTATAAATGCCATAATGCACCATCCTTTCTTACCTCTAATATTTATCGACAACGAGGTTTAATGACTTAATGGAACTACATTAATGAATTTAAACGAAGCAATACAATTAATTTTGTGTTATACTAGAAAGAAAATAAATAATAAATAATCCGTTGTCTATATAATAATAAATGGGTCTTTTGACGTCAATGAGGAGAGTAGAATGGAATGATACCGGACAAATTATATGATCTGGCCTTTGCGTTTAAGATGGCGAAGCCGTGGAAAATCCTTCATCCAGCCCAATTTTTTGCTGTTATTCCGTCAGACGGTAAGCCGCGCTTTTGTCAGGTGTTTGGCGGGGATACGGGGAAGCCGTCCTTGTGGCTTCACAATACGGAGCAGAGCTTTCAGGCCTATGTCCGCATGGTGCATACACCCAAAATTACGTTTTACAATAAAATAGATTATTTGGTGGACCAGGAGGCCTATATAATCAATTTCGACAATAAGGCGGCCCTGGCCCCCTCTGAGCTTGATGAGGTGCAGGCATATCTGAAAAAGCGGAAGCTGAAGCCCAGCGGCAGCGGCTTTTACCCTGTCCTGCGGGTTACCACGGCCCAGCACAGAACCTGGATGTATCGCGACGAAGCCGATGTGGAGCGGACCTTTGAATGTTTGGATATGGTTATGCAAATTATTGATTTATTGCTTGACCAGACGGTGGACAGAGGGGAGTATCTTCTGGATTTACGGTTACATCAAAAGGACAAGAAATTGGCTGTGCCGGCCATTCGCTGCAAGGATGGCACTCTGACCTGGGAGGTGATAAATGTCTCCCTGGGCAATGGCCCCAAAAATTATCAGCCCCGGTGGAATGATCTTCAGGTGGCCCGCATGAAGAAGGCCAAGAAAACAGGTGCTATTTGGATTGCCGACCATGGGCGGCTACCGGAGGCTCTTATCAATGAAGGGGCACAGATGAATGAATACGGTGAAGCCGTAAATGCGCCATTTTTTCCGGAGATGCTGGCGGTATTTGACGAAGCCAGCGGTGAGCTTCTCTTTATGGAAACCAGTTCATCGGACAAGGATCTTTACGGCAGTATCACAAAAAATTTGATGAGTACCATTATAGAATTGGGGCGGCCTATGACCATCCGGGTGCGCAACAGCTCCACAGAGGCCCTGCTGAAGGGGTTTTGTACCAAATTGGGGATTAAGCTGGATCGTCGGGAGGTTATTTCCGAGCTGGATGACTTCCGGTGTGACATTCATGCCCAATGGATGGAAGCACAGGGCTATACTGAGGAGGAAATTGATCGGGAATTGGGCATAGTCTTTGATGGTCCTGAGTTTAAGAACGGCAGACGTAAAATGGGACAGGCCCATATGGAGCTGCTGGATAGTATTGCCGAGTCCATATTGGAGGGCCCGGAGTCGGCGACGGATTTTATAAAATTGGTTGTAAACAAGGGCTTATTGATGACTCTTCCTAATATCATCTTTGACAATGTGGTTGATGCGATTTTGCTCTTTGATATCAGTCCAAAGCTGGAAAAGCAGGTTAAAGAGGAATTCAGACGGCGTTATTATGAGGATGAATTTTATGATGACTTCGATGATGGAGAAGATGAATACTGATCGGTACAGGCGATTGCTCTACAGTGCTTCCCTGTTTTCCCTGCTGCTGCTCATGCTGATGGTGGGCGGCTGCAGTGGAAATGCTCCGCGGGATTTTAATGCGGTGGCGGCTGACGGCACGTTGTCCCAGGGCCAAAAGGTGGAGGAAATCCTTGGGGGAATGAGCCTGGAGGAAAAGGTAGGACAGATGATTTTTGTGGGCATAACCGGAACAGAGGTGGATGCCACCGTTCGGGATATGTTTGCCCGATATCATTTTGGCGGTGTAGTGGAATTTGATCGTAATTTGCAGTCTGTGGAGCAGATTATGGTGCTAAATAATGGACTGCAACGGACCACCTATGGACGGCTGCCCTTGTTTATTGCCATTGACGAGGAGGGTGGACAGGTGGCCCGTATGAGAGACGTACTGCCTCCACCCCCGGCCCAGCTGACCATTGGACAGACCGGGCGGCCGGAGCTGGCCAGGGAATGGGCGACAAATATCTCCGGCAGTCTGAAGGCTATGGGGTTCAATTTAAATTTTGCCCCGGTGGCGGATTTGGGCTCCTTTAAGGATCGTCATTACAGTACCGATCCGAAGGTGGCGGCGGATTTTGTGTCGGCAGCGGCCAGCGGCTATGAGGAAAGTGGTATGCTGTACACGCTGAAGCATTTTCCGGGTATTGGACGGGGCAAGACAGATACCCACCTGGATACTGTGGTGGTGGATGCTTCCCCGGAGCTTCTCAACAGCACAGATGTGGTTCCCTTTGCCCGGGTGATACGGGAAAACTCCAATGATAAGCAGATGATTATGGTTTCCCATGTGATATATTCCGGTATGGGTGTTCAAAAGCCGGCCAGTCTTTCACCGGAAATCATGACCAGGCTCTTGCGGGACCAGCTGGGATATCAGGGGGTTGTAATAACGGACGATTTGGCTATGGGAGCGGTGTCCAGGTATTATACCCCGGGGGAGGCCGCCGTGGCATCGGTTATGGCCGGCGTGGATATGGTCATGAGCTGCCATATATATAAAAATCAGGAGGAAACGGCCAAAGCATTGCTAGAAGCCGTAAAGACTGGTAAAATATCAGAGGAACGAATTAATGAATCCCTGCGGCGTATTATTCGGGCCAAATTGAATTTAGCTCCACCCAAGAGGGAGCTGATTGTCAAGAGGAGCCTTGACGCTTAGGAGATCCAGTATATTTTTGATGTGATGGAGATGATTTTATGTCGAAGTTCTGCCCAAATTGTGGCGAAAAGGTAGAGGACAGTATAGCGTTTTGCCCGGAGTGTGGCCAGCAGTTTGAGAAGGTGGGCCAGGCCTTTGGTGGTCAGCCGCAGTCCGTTGGTCAGCAGCCTGTACAAGCTCAGCCACAGCAGCCAGTGCAGCAAAATCCATATCAGCCGGCTCAGCCACAGCAACCGATGCAGCAAAATCCATATCAGCCTGTGCAGCCACAGCAGCCTATGAATAATGGCTACAATCCATATGGTCAGCCAGGTTTTCAGCAGCCGGGCTATCAGCAGCCTCAGTATGGCGGCTATAACGCCATGCCAAAGCCTGACAATATTATTCAGGCCTTTAAGTGGACCACCTATACCGGCCGGTTGAACAGGCAGAGATACTTCCTGCGGGGGCTGGCCTTTGGTGCCATGGCCTTTGTGTTGGCCATGATAGGTGCTATGTTGGGGCTGGCCATGGAGCTTGGCGAGGATGCCGTTGAAGGCTTATGCTATCTGGCTTGTTTACCGGTATTTGTATTGTCCTTTATGAACACCATGAAGCGGGCTCATGACCTGGATAAGCCAGGCTGGTGGGCTGTTGGTACATTAATACCAGTGATTAACTTTGTTTTGAGCCTATATTTCCTGTTTGCCAAGGGCACCGAGGGGCCTAATCAGTATGGCGATGATCCTCTCATGTTCCCGTGATGGAGTGGGAGTTCTTTCCTTTATGGCGTGGGATTTCCCGATTTGATGGAGTGGGATTTCCCGATTTGATAGTGCGGGATTTCTCCATTTGATAGTGTGAAAATTTTCCCTTTGACGGTGTGGGATTTATACCAAGTAAACTTCGTGCGAAACGTTATTTCGCACTACGCCCTTACAACGAACACTAAGCTCCCACTGCGCCGTAGGCTTGTGCTCACTAAGTGTTCATAGTAAACCACATGCCTTGACGGCACCATTATGAACGAAACCACCTTCAGT
>NZ_CAMYWM010000150.1 GCF_947302755.1 uncultured Anaerovibrio sp. | reverse complement strand
CAGCTGCCGCCCATCACTCCTGGTAGTAATGCCGATTAAGCAGAGAGGTAGTTCCTAGGTGCCAAGACTGCTTAATAGCCTGTTCCGGTTCAGGTGATATGTATATTATATCAATAATACAAATTATCTGCATCCCCCAAGTTTCCCCCACATACTTTCCCTCATATCATCAAATGCAGCCTTGAACATATCACAATGTTTCTTGCTAGCAGGAATAGCAATGTAATCCCGTGTGGTTCCCTTAGAAAAGGTTATGGTTTGTATCAGGCCTGTATTGATTTTAACATTATCATACAGCCTATCTTTAATGTCATCAAAATACTTCTTTTCCGGTTTTCTACATCTGTGGTTATAAACCAGAACACTCTTTTCGGCGTCTATATAATCCTTCACTTCTTCATAAAAAACATATTTAATACTTCTGGCCGAACCTTTGCCCACAGACTTAACCAGCAGGCCATTGTCCGGATCCATAAATACAAGCTCTACATCCTTAAATCTTTTCAAAGCCTTCTCATGCCACTCATGACGACCATCAAGGGTAAGATAATCGTCATAATAAATAGCTCCAGGGACTAAATCTGCTTTCTGTATTTCGGCCACAGAACGCTTTTTACTTTGTGCTATGTTGGTAAGAATTTCCGCAAGCTGGGGATCACATTCCCATATTGGGGGCGGAATAAGATATTTACCATCAAGCTGCTTATATGTTCCATCTTCCTTCTTTTCGTTATCTAGAACTGGAACACGATACCAATTAACACCGATGGTAAATCCCTGAGTCTGCAAGAATTTTAATACTCCGATTTTCCCATAATCCCCTACATCACCAGCATATCTATCCTGCATATAATCACCTACATCTTTTTGTAGCTTGGCATAATTTAACGGCTTCTATCTTTGTCGGCGTCCGGATATGGTCCAAGACGGCCCTGTGGTATATAACACGGCCCATCTGAGCCATCAATGAACATAGCCGGCCTTATTTTAGTAGTTCTAGTAATAAAATCTATCTGATGTTCAAGGTCAATTCCAGTATTACAAATATCATTGACTTCTTTTATTGCTTCGTCTTTAGTCATGCCTAAGTCGACCAACTGCTCAACTGCTTTTTCTTTGGTCATAAGATAATCCCCCTTACGAGGCATAATATATTTAGCTTTGTTTATATTATATTTCAATAAAAATAAAAAATCTCTTTTAAATAGTTGTTTTTTTTCTTATCCATATAAGGGAATCAACATTGCATATGGAGCAGTAAAAAATGCAGATCTGTTTGTCAAATTTTTCATTGCTGCTTACCCTCTTTAAGGCCTTCTTCCTTGCCATCCTTATTAGCCTCGAGTATTTTCATTTCATAAATCATATAACATTTCAACTATAAGCCAACCCACGGCGTCATGATTGCGGGCAATGACCTTATCTGCTTATCTTGCAATTCATAAACTATGCCGTTATCCGCCAGTTCCTGCAAAAAAGACTTTAGATAAACATTGCTTTGAAACTTCTGCATGAAATCCAATGTGAATCTGCCGTTTACTGCTGAGATTTGAAGGGTGATATCCATAACGGTGGCACTCCATGTATGGAACTCTTTTACATATTTTTCCATTTCTCCGAAATTTGCTTTCCCTACATAGCTCACATTGGCCGCTGCAAAGCGATTGGCAGCCTCGTCAACCGTTGTCACCATCTCTAGTCTATCCTTATGCGTTTTATTTGCCAAAAGCATTTTTGTCAAGCTGACCGTATGTGCTACGCCAGATAGTACAGCCTCCTCGCTTGTCTGCTCCGAAACCTTATTCCTATATACCTTCACCTGCTCATGGATTAGCAATTTGCGTAGCTGTTCATCATATTCCAGAAAAGCACCTCCGACCAAACTTTGATGAGCCAAGGGCGCATGCAGTGCCTTGCGCTGATTAACACACAAAACAATCCGTATTATTTCCGATGCATTTGGATATAGTCTTGCCAGACTTCGGCTCATGAGCAATGACACCATGATTCCAGGACTACCTCCATTTTCCTTGCAAAAGCGCATAAAAGCATCTTCCGCCAGCAATATGCTATATACATAGTCCGGGCTTTCCAGCTGCAGGTTAGCGGCTATACTGGGGAGCAACGCCTTAGTCCACTCATGACGCCGAGGAATTGGTAGTTCTCGGGCTTTCATTACAGGACATTCCCATTCTTCCTGAGAGATTTTATCACCAACAAGACGTATGCCTACTGTGGAAGGTATCACTTTGTAGCGCTGACAACAATAATAATACAACAAAGTGCGTATCACTTCATAAGTACCTGCACCATCTGTCAGACCATGAAAAATGTCCATAACCAGCCAGTCATCATGGTACGAAAATGAAAGCAAATGATTATTAGATTCTGGCGAATTTAATGTTACGCCCTGCCTTGAATTGGAAATAACTACCGGCTCCCGATTCTCTGCAAAAATAAAGCCATCACCACGAGCCTGTAATTTCACACAGAAATACGGATACCGCTCCATTGTGGTATCTACAGCCTTTCGCAGAACCGCAGAGTCAATAGTATCCTGCAGCCGCATACGGATTCTAATTGCATACGGATTGTCCGTATGTGAACGATAAAGGGGAATGACCTCAGTAAACAATTTTTGTTCCATGCGCCAGCACCTCCGACCTCAAGATACAATCATTTTTCTTGAAAAGATTCCGGCTGAAGCAGACATTTTGCCAAGAAGTTCTACGCATCATTCAAGCCCCCACAATATTTCAGCCCCAGCATGGTTATATCATCCGATTGCTCAGCATTGCCAGCATAGGTGCTAACATCCTGACGGACAGCCGCGAGTATGTCCCTCACATCCTTTTGTGGCTGCCTATTGAGTATTTCTAACAGACGCTCTTCGGAATATAGCTCCCCGGCCTCATTCATGGCCTCTGTAACGCCATCTGTGTACAGAAAAATCATATCCCCCCGCTGCAGAACCAAACTATGCGCTTCATACATTTCGTCCTCGTTTATGCCCAGCATCAAATGTTTTCTCGATTGCTGCAAATAACAGAATTCACCATTAGACTGCACCAGCGGTGAATTGTGACCGCCATTTACATAAATAAATTCACCTGTTGTTAAATCCAGCTTGGCTATAAACACCGTCACAAACATCGTTTCGTCATTTTCCCGACAAAGTTCCTGATTCGCCATCTTCATAATGTCAGCAAAATCAGAGGCATTTTTCAACCTTAAGACCATATTCTTTAACGCAGTTTTCGCACGCATCATATAGAGTGCTGCTGGAATACCCTTCCCTGACACATCAGCAATCGTAACCACCAAATGATCATCATCAATCATATAAAAATCATAAAAATCGCCGCCTACACCTTTTGCAGCATCCATGCTTGCATATATTTGAAATTCCTGATAATTGGTCAAAAAATCTTGCGGTAATGCGCCCAGCTGTATATTGTGAGCCACAGAAAGCTCAGCTGCCACCTTTTCCTTCTCAGCTGTTACCTAAGACAAATTATCAATATAGGCTTTCAGCTCATCCGTCATAGCATTAAAGCAAACTGCCAAATGTTCAATTTCATCGCCGGTATTTATATCAAGTTTTTTGTCAAGATTGCCACTGGCAATTTCGCGCACGCCATCAGCCATCTGCTTTATAGGCTTAACAAATCTTTCAGAAAGCTCCTTCGATATAAATATCATAATTAAAACCATGATAAAAAATATCAGCAACGCCACCTTCAATAATAAAAGTGACTCACATTTCACATTCTCCTTATTCCGTTGCTTTCTGCCATTTACTACGAAATCTTAGCTAATCAAATCCGAAGGATGCAGATGAGCTTTAGAATTCGTTGTAAGGGCGTAGTGCGAAAAACCGTTTCGCACGAAGTTTACTATATCGCACATCAGCCTTTATTCAAAAAATTTAATACTCTTTCCCGAAACAGCTTGTAATACGGACGCTCCATCAACATTGCATGGGCGGCTCCATCCAAAATTATCAACTCCGAATCTGTTCTATTGGGAAGTGTCCTATACGCTTCGTCGCATAAATCAGGTGACACATACGGATCTTTGGAGCCGACTATAATCAGCACAGGAGCTTTTATGCTCTCTGTTGGAATAAGTCGCGCACTCTTGTCAACTAGCAAATCTCGTCTTCCACCATTGGGACTCACATCTCTATCATAGTGCCAGGCATTATCGATATAAGTGCTTGCTACAGGCCTTTCCACAATATCAAGATCTATTTCTCCATCTTTTTCCCTTTGAAAGTCAGATGCCGCATCTTCCCATGTGTTATGATGAAACGGCTCAAGGACCTCCTTCTCCCCCAATCCGGCTACTATGGGGGCATAGAGCACCAGACGATGCACCAGCTCCGGGTGACGTGCGGCAAAGCGCCCGCTGGTTACAGTACCCCAACTCCAGCCCAAGACATCAATAGATTGGCAGTTATTTCGAGCCAGAATGCAGCGCACTGCCGCTTCTATATCTTCTGACGCATAATCCGAATTGGGCATAAAGCCATCTTTAACGGCAGCTGAATTGCCATATCCTGCAATATCCAGCAACCACACTTCAAAATTATGCTTAGCAAAATATTTTGCCAGGCTATAATCTTTATAATCGACATCAAATTCATGAGAGGAAAAGGTCAAGCCATGCACAAACAAGATTGGTTTTTTCGTCTGTCCATCCTGCTCTACATAACGTTCCAAATGCAGCCTCACATTGTTGCGTTCCAAAGGAATCGTCTCCCGGATGATCTCTGCCGCCTGCACAGATGACACATAAGCCAAATTGCACAAAAAACAAATAATCAACCCCAATAAAGCCCAGCCTTTTACTGTCATTTTTCTCATAGTCACCACTCCATTGTTATCTTACAGCCAACAGTATAACTGGCTCTTCCGCTGAGAGCACATCCAATTCTGCTTCAAGCACCGAAAGCATTTGCTCCCGCGCAGTCAGCCCCGATAAATCCAGTTGCTTCTCACCGTAATAGGCAAACAGCGGTGGCAGTTCTTCACCCACAGTACCATAAGTGGCAGTTTCCTCAAACAGCGTCCCCAAGTCCGCTCATCCCTAAAAAGACAAACGCCGTAGCCGCCGTCATCAAAGTTGCTAAAGCGATGGGCGTATCCCCAGAAAGTTCGGCGGCTTTTTTGATAATGGCATCAGAAATATTCGTCAAAGCAATGTATTCTGCATTTTGGCTTATCCTTCCACCATCTTCAGGAGTCTCGCGAAGCAGTCATCTGCCGCGGGGACTGCACAGTGCAGGATCGCCTGTCCTCTCGCCTCGGCATCCGCTGCGAAGGCCTTGTCCTTCAGGGAACCAGTGTTGATTTTTATGTTCAGCCAGGCACCGAGAATGCCGGCTTTCAGGGACAGTGCCGCCACGCCGAGGTCGCTGGCACAGTTCGTGTTGAAGCCGTCCAGCATGGAGGAAATCAATTCAACAGCCTCCCCCATCAGCTCCATCATCTCCAGTGGTGTCCTGGTGCAGGCCTTCAGTCCTTCCTGGATTGCCAGGCTTCTGGCCGCCTTTTCTTCGTCCGTCGCCTTCGGGA
>NZ_CAMYWM010000149.1 GCF_947302755.1 uncultured Anaerovibrio sp. | reverse complement strand
CCGGAGGCCCAGGCCTTTGTAAAAGCCTTTGAAGAAGCAAAAATCAATAAGAAAAAAAGGAGTAAAGCAGCATGAGTGATGAAGCAAAGATGGATTTAGTAGCACAGGACAATATACCGGCCAATGAGACCGAGGCGGACAAGCTGGCAAGGCTGGCGGCAGAGATTAATACCATCAAGGCCCAGACCTTGGCCATGGTACAGAATGCCACATTGGAGATTGGCAAGCGGCTCCTGCAGGCCAAGGGAGCTGTTGGCCATGGTAATTGGGGTAAGTGGCTGGCGGATAATGTGGATTATAGTGAGCGCACAGCTCAGAACATCATCGGCATCTATGAGCGTTTCGGTAATGGTCAGCAGAAGCTCTTTGGGGCCAATGCGGATCCTGAGCAGGTGGCCAAGCTGAACCGGTCCCAGATGCTGGCCCTGATGTCCATCAAGGATGAGGAGCAGTGCTTTGAGTTCATGGAGGAGCATAAAGAGGATTTGCAGGATATGTCCAAGCGGGAGCTGGAGGCTGCCATTAAGGAGCTGAATGATACCAAGAAAGAGAATGAAGCATTGGCCAGGGAGTCAGAGGAAAAGACCAAGCAGCTGGATGATGTAAAGGCGGCCATGAATGCCGCAAAAGAGGGTTATCAGCATGAGCTGGATATTTTGCAAAAAAAGCTGGCTGAGGCTGATGACAACAAGGAGCTTTCTTCATATAAAGAGAAGCTGGCCGAAATGGAAAAGGAAATAACTGAGGCCAATGAGGCAAAGGATAAGTATTCCAAGCTCTACAGTGAGGCCCAGGGGGCGGCTATGGAGTCCCAAACCAGGCTGGAGGGTGAGATAGCCAAGCTAAAGCAGGAAAACGAGGCTATCAAAAACGCACCGTTGGAGCCTACAGTAGTGGAAAAGGTACCAGAAGAAACCATCCAGGAGATGGAGGCCCTCAAGGCCAAGATAGCGGAGCTGGAAAAGGCCAAGCCGGAAAAGAGCAAAGAGGAGAAGGCCTTTGCCCGCCATTTTGAAAACATCCGGGAGGAGCTGCAGGCGGCGGTTGAGTGCCTGGGGCGGCTCGAAGGTGATAAGGCAGAAAAGTGTCGGGCCATCTTCAAGAAGATGCTGGAAGCAACCATCAATGCAGTCTAAATCCGAAACCGGTTTCGTATTTAATAATGAATAAAACAGACAGACTCGGGGCCCGTGCTGGGCCCCATGGGGCTTGTAGTAGGGTAGTAACAAGTGAAGCAAGAAAATGTGTTCGTAAATTTTGGGGATAATCATGGGGATAAAAAATACTGTCAGGAAGATAACAAGAAATTCTTCTAAGCAAAATGTAAAAGCAGATTATATCCAAGTGTCATATTTCAATTTTGAAGAGGGCTCATTAACGATGTGGGGGCCAAAAAGATATCGGGAGACCACACCCAAGCAAAAGAGGCTCAACGAGAAAAAGGCCAAGAGATATTTTGAGTCCCTGGTTGAAGCCAATTTTAAGGGCAACCGTGATTTTTATATAACGCTCACCTTTGACAAGGATAATTACCCGGAAAATGAAAAAGAGGGCAAGAAGATAGTCAAAAATTGGATAGGCCGCATCAATTACCGGAGGCGCAAGCTAGGTATGGATAACTGCAAATACATAATCGTTTTTGAAATATCCCCCAAGGGAAGGATGCATTTTCATGTGCTGATGGATGGCCAGCTTTCAAGAGACGTAATCGAGGATTGTTGGCAGCATGGTTTTTGTAATTGTGATCGTTTGAAATCAGATCCAAAGATTGGATTGTCAAAATTAATCTCTTACTTATCCAAGGGACAGGAGACCGAGAAGAACAGTAAACGATGGATACCCAGCAAGGGCCTGATTAAGCCCTGGGTATCTTGCAGTAAAAGCACCAAGATTTCAAGAAAACGCTTTAACCTTCTCAGGATTATTCCCGAGGATTCGGAGCTGTTCCGGGAGACCATTGAAAGGGACAATCCCGGATATACGCTTCAAAGCGTGGAAAAAACAATATGCTCAGACACAGGACAGCTATATCTGTTTTGTCGTATGAGGTTAAAGGCAGGAGGGAAGATAAAACAAAATGGAAGAACAGGAAATTGACTACATACAGCCCACCAGGTTTGCAGGTATACAGAAGCTTGGGGAGCTGTGGGCCCACCTTGGAAATGAAATTGATGAATTTTTGGAGGTGGCCCTGCCGTGTGTGCAAAAAAACCATAGGGGAATTAAGCCGACAATGGATGAAAAGATTGGCATGGCCATGGAGCTGGCCGATATTCAGGTAATGTGCAATACCATCATCCAGCACACGGGGGATCTGCCAACATGCGAGAAGGATTTACCTGAGAGGTTTATGGAACGTCCGAATTTTACGGACCAGCTCATGTACCTTTTGGAAACCAAGGCCAAAGCCTCCAGTGAGGCAAAGGCCATTATTCGTGGCAGCTATGCATATAGTGACCAGCTTGCCACGGAGCTGGTGAAGGTTATCTTTGCTGCTGAGGCGGTCATGATAAAGCTTTATGAGCAGAAGGAGGACCGAACAAAAATTCGTCGGATGGTTTATTTAAAAAACGAGGAGCGGGGATATTATGAGTGACCGCATCAAAGCACCGATGAAGGGAGACAAGCAGAATGATTGAATTTGGTATTTCGGCCTGTTTTTGGATGGCTGTAGGCGGCCTTATAACATTTATGGGATTTCTAATTATAAGCCTCTGTAAGGTGTCCAGCCTGTGTTCCGAGCTGGAGGAGCGCAAGCGGGACATGATACTGGTGAATAACTGGAACAGTAGAAGAACCAGGAGCAGGGAAAAGGGCAAAGAGGTATGAATAAGGCAAATGATTTTTTAATGGGGGCGGCTGTATGAGTGAGTGCTACCCGGAAAAGGTTATATTGGAGCTGTCAGCTCATGAGGCTGAGCACCTGGAGCAGCTTTTATACAACAGGGCCAATGATGTTTTTGAGCCATCCTTTCAGGAGACCAAAAGAATATATTACCGGCTTAGGGATTTTAGATCTGCAAAGGCAACCATGAATAAAGCCAGAGGGAGGCGCAGGAAGTGATTGTAATAAATACGCTTAAGACCGCAAACAAAGGATACATCAAGGCAATAATTGACCATACGGGCTGTGTGGTTGAAAGCGGCAGTGTGGAAGCTGATACTCTGATTGATACCGGCAGAATATTCTTGACGGTGGATGAGCTGAGGAGCCTTCACAATATCATCGAAACGGCCATATACGGGCTGGAGAACAATGTCACATCAAAATGAAAGGAGTAAATATTATGCCTAAGCAGCAAAAGCCAAGGATATATGCCATGTATAAAGGCGAAGTAAATCTGATGGACGGTACCCTTGAAGAGCTAAGCGCAAGAACGGGAAAATCAATGGCATACCTGAGATGGATGACCAGACCCAGTGCCAAGAAGCGGCAAAGAAGGAATGGCACATTTCTTATTAGGCTGAGAGGAGTGGAATAATTGAAAGAGGATAAGGCAAAAATCATAAAAGCACTGGGCAAGGTGTACGCTATGACTGGAGAGGATATATCCCGCATGGAATATATCGCAGGCAAAGAGGACGCTGAATTTGTAAAAATATATGCCAGGGACGGCAAAGAGGCACAGAAGATTGATATAACCTATGATGATGGGCTGTCTATGATGTTAGATGTGGCCTATGCGGTACATCATCAGCTGGTGTTGAAAGAGAATAGCGATGTTTGAAAAAAACAAGAGAGTACGCCTAAAGGGCCGGGCATTAAGCAGGCTCAACAGTGCTATCCATGGCCGTGACCATGACAGGTGTGTGGTATGCGGTGCCTGGGTGCATCCATCGGTGAAGTTCCATCATGAGCCCTGCGGCATCAACAAGTCTGATGAGGAGCAAAAGGGCGTGGTGCTGTGTGCTGTTTGCCATTTTCAGAGGCATAATGGCAAAAATAGCCGGGAGATACGGGGAAGGATAGAGGCGTATCTTGACAATATTTATGGAAAATGCTGAAAAACGAAACCGGATGCGGATTTAAATTGATTTGGACGGAGGTGCCAAAATGGCGCAAAAAGAGATAATTTATGTTTATACAAGAGCCTTTGAGCAGTATAGCCGAGGTTTAAGAAAGGCTGGGCAGGAGATAGTGAATACACCATTATTCAATTGGACGCCGGAGAGGATTAAGCAGTTTATGGCCAAGGGGCTTATCAGGAGGAAGGTTAAATGAACAAGGTAATTTTAAAGGGGCGGCTGGCCCGTGACCCGGAATTAAGATATACGGCGAGTAACAAGGCAGTGGTCAGCTTTAAATTGGCGGTAAATCGCAGGGTTAGCAGTGATAATCAGGGCCCGACGGCTGATTTTATCCCATGTATTGCCTGGACAAAGCTGGCGGAGGTAATCGCCCATAGTTGTATAAAGGGCTCTGAAATTCTTGTGGAGGGGCGGATGCAGGTCAGAAACTACGATGCCCAGGACGGCAGTAAGAAATATGTCACCGAGGTTATCGTAAGCGATATGTATTTCTGTGGCAGCAAGAAGGACAATGGGGGCGGCGGTGCCCCAGCTGGTGGCAATCAAAATAATTTGGGCAGCTTCGGCGGTACACCGGTAAGCGATGATGATATACCTTTTTAGGGGGCGGAGTAAATGGGGATACCAATAGTAAGATGTGATGTAGTAAGTGGAGAGATAGTTGAAGCCTATGAAAATATAAAGGTTATGGCTGACTATAATGATATCTCATTGGCGACAGCCTACTATCGTACCGGTAAAAAGGCAGAGCCTATGGATGGACAAAGGTATATGTTTGCTGATGCGTATATAAGGGATTTTCCGGATACCGGGGCGGCGAACATGAAAAAGGCAGAGGAGAAGATGATTATGGCCAAGGATATTGAAAAGGCAAAAACGGAGCAAAAAGCCGCAAAAGCGGAGCCAAAAACCAAAAAGATGAAGCATAAAGCCCGGAAAGGGGAGCCAGCAGACGAGTTCCCGGAGCCGGAGGAGGACAAGACAGAAATGGCAAATGAGGTAAATGGACAGCCAAGCGAACAAGCGAACAATCAGACAAGCGAACCAGCAGCGGATATGGTGAACCATCCGCCCCACTACTGCACTGGAGATATTGAGTGCTGGGATGCCATGGTATCAGCCTTCGGGGCGGAGTGGATGAAGGCCTACGCCACAGTGACCGCCTTTAAATACATCTGGCGGGCCAAGCATAAGGGCCGCTTTGCCGAGGACATGAAAAAAGCAGCCTGGTATGAGGCCAGGGCTGCGGAGCTGGAGGAAATGACTCGTGGATGATGCAACTATAAAGCTAATTGATAAATGACCGCATTATTAAATCATGGGACGGGACAATGACTGCTGGGATAGACAAGGAAAGGCCAAGGGTAGAAATTCAGATCAAGAAGCTGGATCCTGATGTGGCCACCGAAACGGATCTGCAGATTATCAGGATACTGGAGGGGAAAGACAATGGAAGAGGCTGAACAGATAGAGCAGGATATAGTTAGAGGCATGGAGAATGATAGGAAAATTGCCGAGGGGTATATTCTTAACTACGATAATGAGCGCAAGGCCTATGAAGTCAGGAAGCAGGAGT
>NZ_CAMYWM010000148.1 GCF_947302755.1 uncultured Anaerovibrio sp. | reverse complement strand
TTATCTTTGGTCTGCCGGAATTTCCCATTATGACATGCGTAGACATTGTAAGCGGCATCAAAACCGGGATGAAAGTGTCAGACGCCGCCCCCATAAAGGCAGTTCCCGACATCAAGGTCCCGATCATGTTCATCCATGGGACGGCAGACAAACTGGTGCCGTTTCCTATGATGGAAAAGCTGTACAATGCCTGCCCTGCTCCCAAGAGTAAAATTATCGTAGAAGGAGCAGGACATGGGGATGCGATGACAGTGGCCGGAAAAGAGTATTGGGAGGCTGTTTTCAGCTTTTTGGATGACTGCCTGGGGGCGTTATCCATATCAAGGTGAGATAATGACGGACAGAAATAAATACTGCAGGGGCACTAATACGACCCTCCCAAAATGGAGGGTCATTCAACTAAACCTAAATAATCTCAAATACACATGGAGCTGCCCAGGGGCGGCTCCTTTAATTTTGCCCCAAGCAAAAAGACCAGTCCTAAGACTGGCCTTTCCCCCGTGAAGCTGCAAGGCCCCACGGAAATAGTGTAAGTATTCTAATACGTTGGTTATTCTACCACAGGAAAGTTATCTGGGCAAATGTTAAGCTCAAAGAAAAAAGGCCAGTCCAAAGACCAGCCTTTTTCCTGCTGGTGTGTTCACCAGCAAGGGAGTAATATTGTGTGCATATATGATGGTAGGAAGTTTTTAAGGGAAAAGCTGGCATGGAGTACCGGCTTTAATATTTGCTGGAGTGGGCCAGCAAATGGAATGGTATGTATAAATTTTAGCATGATAAAACAGTTATAACAATGATTATATGGTATACTGTAGTGGAAATATTATATGGATGGAGTGTTGTATATGAGTAAATACACAGAAGCAGCCCAGGAGCTGCGGGACGATACCACATTGCATTATAATTGTGCCCAGTCGGTGCTTATTCCCTTTGCGGAGGAGCTGGGGCTTACCAGGGACCAGGCCTTTAATTTGGGCTTTAATTTTGGAGGCGGCATGAAGCGGGGCTCTGTATGCGGTGCCGTTACGGCTGGTCTCATGGTGCTGGGAATGCATGGGGTAAATGATGTTAAAATTCTTGAGGAATACCATAACGCTATAAAGGCCAACCATGATGATGTGCTGGACTGCGTGGAGCTTCTCCGTATCAGCAAGGAAAAGGGGATCGAGAAGAAGCCCCATTGTGATGCTCTTATTAAGGAAGTTATAGAGCTGGTGGAAAAATACATTTAATCCGGAGGGATTTTTGTTATGAAAGCAGATTGTGCCAACTGTTCCACCCATGCCTGCTATATAAAGGGCGTGAACTGCACTGGCTATACTGAGCAGGAGATTTTGTCCGCCTACAGTGACGAGGAAAAGAAAATAATGCAGGCGGCGGCCTATGTGGAGGGGACCTTCTACAGCAATATTACCCGCTTGCAGGAAACAGCGGAATTTGCCAGGGCCATGGGGTATAAGAAGCTGGGAATGGCCTTTTGCATTGGACTGAATGCTGAGGCCAGATACATTGCCAAGTTCTTTAAAAATGAAGGTTTTGAGTTTTATAGTGTTTGCTGTAAAAATTGTAGCTTTAACAAGAAAAATCTTGGATTAAAGCAGGTTAAGCCGGAGCTTAGCCATGAGGCCATGTGCAATCCGAAATTTCAGGCTAAAATATTGGCTGAAAAGGGTACAGAACTGTTTATATCCTGCGGCCTTTGTGTGGGTCATGATGCTATTTTCAACGGCTCCTGCTCGGGGCCTGTTACGGCATTGGTAGTAAAGGACCGCCTTCTTTCCCATAATCCTCTGGGGGCCATATATTCCCGCTATTGGAAAAGAAAGCTGGGAATCATGGATGAAGGAGAAATTTAAGTTGACTTTTTCGATATTATTGCTATAACTTATGTCGTTGTTTAGAAGAAACGCATAAATTGGATATATTTCTGATTATCCTCGGTGGAGTATCTGTTATCAAACTGTTTAAAATTATGGCGTTTGTAAAAGGAGGTCAGCTCTTCTCTATCCTCACAGTCAAGGTAAACAATGCCGCCACCAATCTGGCGTTGGATATTTACCAATACACCGGTGGTAAGTTCCATCAGTTCTGCTCCGCTAATACGGTCTTTCTTGGCAAGGGCGTAATTTTTACCGAACTGTGCGAGAAGAAATGAGGAGGCCATATAATTATTGGTTGCTACATCCATTCTGGAGTATCTTTCTAGCTTTTTCTTTGATGTTGCTGATAAATTTTCACCGGTTATGATAATAGATTTATGGGTGAGGGTGAAATACCCCAAAATATTTCCGGTATCCTCGTCGTACACAAGATATGTTATGGATAACTTACCTGTCGCAAAGCGTATAGCCTTATTACGGATGAAATCTTCAATTTCAGGATTTTTGGGCGATGAAAAGGTGGCAAGCTTATGTTCGATAACCTCGTTGCCACCCATATCAATTAGATCCAATATGTTCACTACGACAGGAGACATTTAAAGTGCAGCCTCCTTTTTCCATATATCAATTATATGGTTGAGCTTATTCGGATCGGTTTCTACCTTGGCCTTAGACTTATTTTCAGTCTTATAAGGATCAGCAATAGATGCCTCTATCGCGGAGATAAAAGCTTCTGCTTTTTTCGGATCATTTATAACCACGTTATGAAAAATACTTGATGTAGCCACATTGGCCCCTCCTCTCCCTCTTTATTAGCCTTTCTGCTCTTCTATTCAGTTTCATTATATGCAAGAAAGCGGGAGTTTTCAATACAAAATTGAAACTGGAGGATTTATCCGATGCTAACGGGTGCTGATACTCCCTCCTCTTAGATGAGAGTAAAGCACCCGTAGCGGTCAGTGTCAGCTGCTCAGCTAAGACTATGGTCTTGCTTTGCAGGACACTTTCGCATGGGACGTATTAACCAATAGGCGTTGCCTCTTGGATACGTCCGCAAAGCCCTGGGTAAAATTCAACTAAATTCAGATGGAGTTAAAACTCCACCTGAATTAGTTATCATTTTATGGGGGGAAGGGGAAATTTAGGTTGACTTTTTCGTTATTACTGCTATAATGAATACACTAAACATATATCAGAAATCTCTAAGAACCGGGATTTCCCTGTACAGGGGGATGTAAAGGTTTCGACGGGGGTGGCTGGAGTATGGATAGCGAGCCGGGGGGTCACCTAGCCCCGTTAGTAAGGTGAAAACGCTTTAAATATAAAAGCAAACGAAAACTACGCTTTAGCAGCTTGATGCTAACCTCTGTCTGCTTATCTCCCGCGTGAGCGGATAAGAGGCCAATAGCGGGATACCCAAAGGGCTGACTCCTGGAGGCCTGAGGGGAAATTTCTCCAGGATCGGAGGGACGGCGGTTGTCTGTGTCTGCCCAGCTCTTAAACTCAAACATTGACTGCGCTCGGAGAAGTCTGTATGACAACGCTTTCGGACAGGAGTTCGATTCTCCTCATCTCCACCACATATTCGGTCGAAGTCGAAAACTTTGACCATAGCATAAAGGCCCTAACCAGTAGTGGTTAGGGCCTTTTCGAATGCTTTGGAATAGGGTGGAAAAGAAACTAACGGATTTACTTTAAAATGTTGTAAATAGTGAAAACTATGAGAACCAGATAAGTATTGCATAAAAAAACCAACCATCTAAATGATAATTGGCTCTTAGTCGAATTCTTTACCATTCTGTTTAAGGAATTTGGCATAAAGAATAAGATTTTGAATTTGTGGCTTTGTAAATGTTTCAGCAATACCTATCAGCTCTTTTATATCACTGCTGTAACATTTTGGGACAACCTCATTACCAATAGGAATATATCTGCACATTTTAAGTAAATCATTGTAATCCAGATTATATGCTTCACTAATGAGTTTCAGTGTATCTGGAGTTGGTTTATTGCTGACACCAGTGCGAGAGTCAATCCCTTTTTCAAGTTTATCAAGATATGTATGGCTTATACCAATAAGTTCAGCTGCGGATCGTAAGCTGAGATTCATGGCTGCCCTCTTTTCTCTGAGTATCTGTGCCAACTTCTTCATCACATCACTCCCGCATATTATTTTAATACATTCTAATATGGCAGCGAGTAATACAATCTTGACATTAGTGTAATACGAGTATTACAATTTTACTAGTTATTTAATTAAATATATCTAAGCAATACGGAAGTGGGGGAAATATAACTATTTTTATTTAAAACTTTTGGATTTTTTTAGGGGCATCAGAGCTATGAGGGGTATTTTTTAATAATAGGGAGGAAAACAATGGAACAATCGTTTAATTTCATGGGAGAGGTATTATCTGTTTCAAAGGGCAGAGACCAATACACTTACGTAAGAAAAATATATCATAATCTTGCTAAAAATTTGCAGCAGGAATTTATTGAAAAGTTCGAATCGTATGATGACATGGATGAGCTCCATGAAGATGGCTTAAGTGATGGCTACAACCTTATAATGAAAGCGGTAGATCGTTCTTTAGACTTGTTGGTGGATAATGAAATTATCGATATCAACAGGAATCTCTTTTTGGGTATATATGAAAAATATTGCAACTGGGAAAGTGTTTTTGGCAAAATTGATGATCAATACATGGAAATTGTATTGGATGAGGAGCAAAAAGCCGCATATCGTCAAGCACGTAAAGAGAATAGAATGCGTTTCTCTGGTGGTGGATTTGGTATATCTGGTGCTCTCAAAGGGACTGCAAAAGCGGAAGCATTAAATTTAGCTACTGGTGCCATTTATGGAGCAGTAAATTTAGTTGGTAAAGGTATATCTATGATTGGAACCAGTATGAAGAAATCCAATCTGTTTAATGACCCACAAACAAAAATGACACTTCATCTTGGAATATATTGGAATATATTTAGGATGCATTATGCCTTAATTGACATATTGAGAAAGAAAAAAGGAATGGATTTTGATGTTCCGAGTGACGATGATGAAAGTTCGGCAAAAGCTATCATTGACAATTTACCAAAAATTCAAGGTGATAAAACAGATTATATAATTCAGGCGTTAAATTTATATCCATATAATTATGAATTGTATAAATATGTTTTAGAAAATATGGATGATAATGATGCTGAAATAGCACCTATTGCAGATTACTTTGGTGTTGGTATAGCTGATTTCGTACAGGAAAAAATCGAAAAAATTGTTTCCAAATTTAATCTTGAAGATGAAGATAGCTTGCTTGAATGTAAAAATGTTGTTGAGCATACGATGGAATTATACTTGCTAACTTCAAGTCCTACTATAGAGTTACTTGAACATAAACTCGCTGAAATTGACATTGTTAAACGCACCTTTAAAGGATTCTTGTATGAGACCAGAGAGCTTAGAGAGAAGGCTGTTGAGCAGGACGCTGAAATACGAGCTTTATGCGATAATGTTGTTGATGAATATCAGGCTTTGTTTGAATTGAAGACTAAAATTATAAATACGGAATACTTGGGCAATGTAAAGGACGAATATATTGCGAGCTTAACAAGAAGGACTTTTGAGCATGAAAAGGCAGAGCTGGTTAATAACTATAACATGGTGGATAAAAATGATTTAGAAGCTATCAACAGCCTTCGGACTAAAATTGGTGCTATGTCAAGATTTAAAGCAAATTAAAATGAGAATTTTTCATCGAAA
>NZ_CAMYWM010000147.1 GCF_947302755.1 uncultured Anaerovibrio sp. | reverse complement strand
GTTGGAGTCAACGTAGGAGCCTTCCTTGATGGTAAAGAGCCCCATATCCATGCTGCGCTGGGTTGGCATGTTCTTGGAGGAGCCCGACTTCATCAGGTAGCCGTTCTCCCGGAGCCATCTAAACAGTCTCTGCTGCCCAATGTCTATACCGTTCTGCCTCAGCAGCTTGGCCATCTCACCCACCAGGATGGAGGTATGGGAAGCACTCACCGCATCAGCGAAAATTACCTTCGGCTTGTCGGCCTCAATCTTTTCACATAACAGTTCAATGTCCTTGGTCTTTTCTGCTATTTTCCTGTTGGATATCTGCAAGGCCCGCGCCATAACCTTCTCTGGGCTGTTCCAGTCCTTTTCAAGCTGGATAAAATACTGACGGGCCTGCTTGCCCTTCTCGTTCCGCTGGAGCATGGCTATCTCTTTCGCCATGTCAAGGGTTAATTCATGAACCGTTGCAGGTCTGCCCCCGGTACTTTCGGACAAATTTGTCCAAAAGTCTGTCCCCTCACTAAAACCGTATTCACACATTCTCGAAAACCATTTATTGTACGGTGTTTCAATCTCCAAAAACATGTGTAACTCTCTGCCATCAATTTTTATTTCATCTTCACCTGAATTAATGACTACTAACTTATCCATCGCTACCTCCTTATTACATTTTGCGATATTACATTTTGTGATTTTAAACAGCAAAAAAAATTGACTGCACGGATTTACGATAAAATTTCGATAAAACCAGTTTGATTTCATCACGAGGAATTCTTTCACCGTTTTCGTACATTGATAGAGCTGATGGGCTTATATTACAGGCCGTTGCAACTTCAATGAGTGTTCTATTTCCGCGCAATTTTCGCAACCTATCACCGATAACCTTCTTATCTAGCATAAGCACTCCTTTCTATCACATTTCGTGATTTTTATTCACAAATTCATATTATCACGTTTCGTGATTATTGTCAACACAAAATGTGAAAAAACAATTGATATTTTGTTCACAATACGTGATAATATAGTGTAGGAGGTGTTTTTATGTCATTTGCAGATAGATTAAAAGAGCTACGTATAAAAAAAGATATGACTCAAGGTGAATTATCTAAGGCATTGAATATTAGCCAAAGTGCCATAGCAATGTATGAAAGTGGAAAACGTGAACCTAAGATAGAGATATTAGAAGTATTTGCAGATTTCTTTAATGTGGATATGAATTATATTACCGGAAAATCAGATTTGACCACTAATTTAGGCCAGTCCACCCCATCCTACTACGCCGACCCAGAGACTGCGGAGGTTGCGGAGAGGCTCCGTACTCAACCTGGTATGCGTATGCTCTTTGACGCTTCAAAGAATGCCAAGCCTGAGGACCTGCAATATGCAGCCGACCTTCTCAAAAGACTCAAGGGTGATGAGGAATAAATAACATGCCGCCCCGTGAGGCGGTGAGGAAGGATTGATTAATTATGAATAAAGAACTTATTATTTCAATGAAAAATACTTTTGATAATATTGTGCATATTGACTCTGAAATCGGTATTGAGTTTTGGTACGCCAGAGAATTACAGACCGTATTGGGATACACGGAATGGCGCAATTTCACCAATGTAATTGATAAGGCAAAAGAAGCCTGTAAAACCACTACTCATGCGCTCTCAAACCATTTTGTTGATGTCAACAAAATGGTTAATATTGGATCAGGCACAGTCCGGGAAATTGATGACATAAAGCTCACTCGATATGCCTGTTATCTTATCGCTCAAAATGGTGATCCTCGCAAAGATGAAATTGCTTTTGCTCAGAGCTATTTTGCTTTGCAAACCAGAAAACAAGAATTTATTGAGGATCGAATTAACCTTCTACGTAGATTTGAAGCTAGACAACGATTGTCCTCATCCGAGTCTCTATTGTCTAAAAACATCTATGAAAGAGGGGTAGACGATAGTGGTTTTGGCAGAATACGCTCTGCTGGTGACGCTGCTTTATTCGGCAAATCTACCGCTGCAATGAAAGCACAACTTGCAATAAAACCAAATCGCCCATTAGCTGACTTCTTACCGACATTGACCATTGCGGCTAAAAATCTTGCTACAGAAATAACCAACCATAATACTGAAGAAAAGGATCTTTATGGAGAAGAAGCTATTACCATCGAACATATCAGTAATAATAAAGCCGTCCGAGGCATGTTGGCTGATAGAGGCATAAAACCTGAGGAATTACCACCAGCTGAAGATATAAAAAAATTAGAACGACGGGTAAAATCAGAAGAGAAGAAACTAGCCAAAGATACAGGATTTAATAGATAGTTGAAGAATGTAACCAACAAATCGTGATAATAAGCCGGGAATAAGAGCAATAAAAAATCACATAAATTTGACATTTCCTTAATTGATACGATAATATGTCTGTACAGACATATTGTACTGTTTACACTAAGGATACGGTCTAACGACTAAGCGTATGTTAAGTACGCCGTCCTTGGTGGGCCGCCCTTAGTGGGGTAGCTTTTTTCATTTGATAAGTAAAAATTTTATCATAATGGTACAATATTGCTGATAATCCGTACTTTATTTGCAATGCCCTGTGCCATTATGGCGCGGGGCCTTTTTGTTTCTTTGTTTTGGAGGTGGATATGTATGCGTGAGCCAAAACTTGATGATATATTTGTTAATGTGGATGAACGGACAGGGATAGCTACCTATCATATTGCCAATGCCCTGCCCTCCACCATAAAGGCTATGGTGTGCGAAGACTGCGGAGAACCATACGCCTATATCAATGCCAATTGCTCATACGAAGAGCAGCAGAAAGCATACGAGCATGAAATGGAGCATATAGAGAATGAGGACATAGAGTCACCCTCCCCCGCCGACCAGCTGGAGGCTCACCGGCATAAATAAAAAAGCCGCCCGGAGGCGGCAAATAAAGAGGATATATCTTTATGAGTGATATCTATAAGGATTTCAGGGAGCTCCAGCAGCAGATATACAGGGTTCAGGCTGCATTGCTGCCGCTCTATAAAACGAAATACGAAATGTACCAGCAGCTCTACCCGGTGCTAAAGGAATACCACAACTTCAAGGCTGAGTGGTTCCATGTGATACATGCCATTCTGACAATGGAGCCGGTGCTTAATGAAACGCCGGAGCAGTATGAGGACAGACTACTGGATAAGGTGAGGGAGTATAATATTAACTCCGTCAATGAGCTGGTGGACATACTGCTAACCATTGTAGATTGCTTTGGCCAAGTGGTAGAAATAGCAAATTATGACGATCTGGCAAACGGTGGGTTAGTTGTGCCTTTGCTTGTCCTCGTCTTTTACATGCAGGCTTTTTTCCATAAGAGCCGCAATAGCGACGATATAAATCATGGTTAATAATATTATTATGGCATTCAATTTTGATTCCAAAGAATCACGAAATAACGCTGGTACCACAATCAAAAGCGCGCATACTATCCGAAATTTGAAATGTTCCATGACGCTACCACACTTTCTGCAATATTTTTATGCTTTATTATATCATTTATTGCAAAAAATGGATAGGGTGATGGGTTAAGTCTGTAAATTGGGTTAAGAATTGGGTTAAGCTAGCGTATTTTAGAAGTGCTAAAAGCCTTATGTATCAATGCTTTGCGGTGTTTTAACACACGCTAAACGCACGTTTAACGCACGATTTCAAACGTATTTCACACGCAAATCAAACGCAAATTTTAGCGTGTGTAAACTAAAAAGGGAGGTGTTAGTATGGCTCAGGTTCGCACCAGAAAAAGAGGCAAGACATACAGTTACATATTCGAGGCTGGAAAAACTCTGGAAGGAAAAAGGAAGGTTGTGGAAAAAGGTGGGTTCGCCACCAAAGATGAGGCGTATAATGCTGGTGTTGAAGCCTTCACCAGTTTTAAACATGGCAATATCGGTATAACTTCCGAAAAACTGACTGTCGGTGATTATTTGGATCTGTGGCTTCAACAGCACTCGGCCTCATTAAGAGAGCAATCAATTCTTTCGTACAAGTGTGGAATAAAGGCTTTAAAGAAATACATTGGGAACATTATCCTTCAGGAGCTAAAGCCAAGGAATGTAGCAGCAATGGTCAACACGTGGTATTGTGAGGATTTTTCCTACGCCACCATTGCACGCAGGCTGGCCACCTTAAAAACGGCACTTGATTATGCTGTGTTTCCTGCTGAGCTGATAACTTTTAACCCGGTCATAAATGTGAAGGTGCCAAAAAATGCACCACGCAATATAGTGGAGCGTGTGGTAATAACCCCGGAAAAGTTCCAGGAAATATTGGAGGCAGATAAACGCAAAAAGTATCACGCGCCTCTTATGCTTGCTTATCATACAGGTATGAGAATACGAGAGATATTTGGCCTTGTCTGGGATAATGTGGATTTAAAAAATGGTATCATTTATGTTAAACAGCAATTAAAGGATCGCGGTAAATCCTACCATTTTGCAAGTCCAAAAACTTCCTCCAGTGTCAGAACAATATATATGGACTCTGAATTATTGGCATTTCTCCAGGATTTAAAAAGGGAGCAGGATAAGCGAAAGGCTGCCGGTGGCTGGATGTATTGCTACGAAAATGATGATGGCTATTTTTTCTATACTACCAGTCTGCTGAATGACAGGAACCAGGTTAACCTGGTTTGCTTGTGGCCCGATGGGCGAACCATTGCTCCTGATTCCTTTTCATTGTTTTTGCGAAAGAATGGCTTAAATTCCCACTCATTCCGACATACCCACGCCACCATGCTGGTAGAAGCCAATGCCTCCCCAAAAG
The DNA here is from genome assembly GCF_947302755.1 of uncultured Anaerovibrio sp. Lineage (GTDB taxonomy): Bacteria > Bacillota > Negativicutes > Selenomonadales > Selenomonadaceae > Anaerovibrio. The sequence continues at coordinate 862 of NZ_CAMYWM010000147.1, read as the reverse complement.
AAATCGCTGGAAGGCTGGGCCACAAAACAACGGATATAACCCTTAATTTATACACCCACGAAACGGAAGCTATGCAAAAAAATGTTGCTTCCGTCTTTGAAAAAACACTCAAAAAAAATGCAGACGAGAAAGTTAATGCAGACAAATTGCAGACAATTTGAAGATAGTTTCTTTTACAACAAGGGATTACTTAATATTTTTGTGTATGTTGCAGATATCACTGATATTAACAAATAATAGCACTTTATTAACACTTAAATAATGTCATTTTGCGTGTAAAAACGCCGGGCATCCCTTGGATGTCCGGCTATTTTTTGCCCAAGCAACAGAATTTTACTTTTCGAAAAGGCTCGCCCCATTTACCAAAGACCACCTTAGGTGAAAATGGGGTTTTCTTTATTTTACTATGTTACCTCACCCGTCACGCAGGGCGTGACATCGACGTGAAGCTAGTCCTGGAAAAGCTTACCAAGAAGGGACGGAATTCTAAATAAACTCAGCTGTGGCCCGGTCCACGTTTTTAAATCATTGATATGTACTTTTCCTGCTCATCAATGGGGATACCTATAATTTCCATTGCACGATGAACTGATACGCCTAAATTCATCATAACATTGCGAATAGAGCTGAGACGTTCTTTATCCTGACCCTCGACGCGGCCAGCGATTATTCCCTCTGCGCGACCAGCAAGAATACCCTCAGATTTAGCCTGGTCCATTGAATTTTTCCATGCTCTGCACACATCAATCACCTCTTCATCTTCTTCAATAGCAAAATTAGTGCCTGTGGCTGTTTGGATAAACTCGGCTGTGGCCCGGTCCACCCGTTCCAGTCTTTTTTGATTTAGTATCCAATCCATGTT
>NZ_CAMYWM010000146.1 GCF_947302755.1 uncultured Anaerovibrio sp. | reverse complement strand
TCATAGGAAAGCACCAGCCCCACGAAATCAGAGGTCTGCTCATAGGAGGTGGTACCATAAATCTGATCATCAGCAGAAGGCTTATTATAATAAAAGCCGGTGGTATATTGCCGATGGGACACCTTACCCAGCTCATCAAGCCACTCCTGCTTCAGCTGAAAATGCCCTGGGTCAGCACAATAGCTGTCAATGGCCTCCCGATAGGCCTTTACGATGCTGGCTGCATAATGTACACTTTTCATCCGCCCCTCAATTTTCAGGCTGTCTACCCCACTATTGATTACATCCCCAATATGAGGCAGCAAGCACATATCCTTGGAGTTAAAGAAATAGGTGCCCCGGTCATCCTCCTCAATGGGAAAATACTGGCCTGGACGCTTTTCCTCCACAAGGGCATACCTCCAACGGCAGGCCTGAGCACAACTGCCCCGATTGGCATCCCGTCCTGTCATATAATTGCTCATAAGACACCGGCCGGAATAGGAAATACACATGGCCCCATGAACGAACATTTCCAGCTCCACCTGGCATTTTTCCCGGATGGTTCTGATTTCCCCCAGGGACATTTCCCGGGCCAGCACCACCCGGGAGGCCCCCATATCCGCCCAGGTATTCACCGTTACCCAATTGGTATTATTGGCCTGGGTGCTGATATGAATTTCCGTATCCGGAGCATACCGTCTGGCCAGGGTAAAAACGCCCAAGTCCGCTATCAGCATGGCATCTACCCCTATTTCATTCAGATAGGCCAAATATTCCGGCAGCTTCTCCATATCGCTGTTGTGGGGAAAAATATTTACGGTAACATATACCTTCCGCCCCAAACCATGGGCGAACTCCACCGCGGCCTTCAATTCATTATCATCAAAGTTTCCCCCAAAGGCTCTGAGGCCAAAGGCCTTGCCCCCTAAGTACACCGCATCGGCACCATATATAAGGGCCATTTTTAGCTTTTCCATATTACCGGCGGGAGCCAGCAATTCAGGCTTTTTTATCATCTGGCATTCTCCCTTGGCAGACGCCGGCTGACTGCCAGGCCGTCTCCATCCTCACGAATCACCGTCGCAAATTCATCATTGTCGCTGACCAAAGAAATGTATTCCCGCAAACGCTTTGCGATGGTTCTGAACCGACGGGGACACTCCACCCCGCCACGGACATAGCCCCGAAACAGAACATTGTCTGCCACCACCATGGCATCCTCTGCCAAAAGGGGATATAGCTTCCGAAAATAATCCGGGTATTGCCCCTTGGCCGCGTCAATAAATACAAAATCGTACTTATCAGTCAGCTTTAAAATATTTTCCCCTGCATCTCCCCTGTGGATTTTAATCCGATTACTGTATATGGACCGCTCTATGTAGCCTTGGGCCACCTTTGCCCGTTCCTCGGACAGCTCCAGGGTGTCTATTCTCACATCCTCCGCCGAATTGGCGGCAATAAGCAAGGCCGAATATCCAATGGCTGTACCGATCTCCAGCACCCGATGGGGCCGTTTTTCCCGGACCACCTCCAGCAGCACCGGCAGACCCTTTTCATTTATTATGGGCACATGATTGGCCCGGCCGTATTCCTCCATCTCACAAATCAAAGCCCTCAGGTCTTCCATTAACGAACCTCCGATACAATGGCCAGATGGTCACTGTAGGTTGTACTGTAATAATTCTTCCCCTCCCTGTCGGCCACGAAATACAAATAATCGGTGGAGGCAGGATTGAGGGCGGCTTCAATGGCCTTTATCCCCGGATTGGCAATAGGTCCAGGCGGCAGGCCGTAATTCTGGTAGGAATTGTAGGGTGAGTCTATCTTGGTGTCCGCAATGGAAACATCCTCTTTTATTTCATCCATCACATATTGAAGGGTCGCATCGCTTTGAAGGGGCATACTGATATTCAGCCGTTTCCACAAAACCTGGGAAATAATCGGCATATCCTCCTCATAGCGGGCCTCCTTTTCAATCAGGGAAGCCATATTTACCAGCTCATAAATGGAAATATGCCGTTCGGCAGCCCTGCGGCGCATGGCAGGAGTAAGCTGATCATCAAACTCGTCGATCATCCGCTTCATTATGTCCTCAGCCGTGGCATTGCCGGCAAATTCATAGGTATCAGGGAACAGAAAGCCCTCCACCCGATAAATTGTGTCCTTATGCTCCTCCATATAGTCATAGGGGGCATAATTTCTGGCGGCCCTCAAAAAATCCTTTTCACTGCAAATTCCATATTCATCCAGCCGTTTGGCTATTTCCTTTACCCCATAGCCCTCAGGAATGGTTACCCGAAGGGGAACTGTCTTGCCGTACAGCAATACCGACAGGGCATCGGAGGCCGACATATTGCGGGTCAGGGCAAAGGTTCCAACCTTAAACCTGGCATCAGCCCCATTCAGCTTGGTAGCCAGCCAAAATTTAGCGGTGGAATTGATAACACCCTTTTGCTCCAGCTCCTTGCCGATTTCAGCGGAGCTCATCCCCTTTGACACATGAAAGTAAATCACATCGTCTCTGTCCTGCAAATCCATGGGCTGCCCCGTCTTAAAGGAAAGGAACACCATGATAAAAATTAACAAAAATACCAGCAAACAGCTGGAACCAGCTATGATGATATTTCTCTTTTTGCTTTTGATTTCCGTATCACTGGCATTGGCATCGTAGGAAATAAAATTTGTGACCCTGTCCTTTAATGAGTCCATCATGTCCTTAAAGTCCACCATATTCACCCCATAATCATCTTAAAAATATCACACGATACTATAATATCACAGTCCATGAAAAATGAAAATAAAAAGAACGGCTGCCGCAAAAGCAACCGTCCGTGATATCTGCCGTTTATTCGGCTTCTGCCTCATCGCAAATTTTATTGTATTCCACCACTACTGCATCGAATTCCTCTTCAGGAAAATCAACAATGTACTCATCCTCACCATTTTCATCCTTGACGATCTTGGCAATGGTAACATTTTCTTCCTCATCGAAATCCTCGTCCTCTTCCACATTAAGGCCCACCAGCAGGGCGTATTCCGCACCGTTTAACGGAATGCGCATTTCCTCGGCGAAATAACGCTCATTTCCCTGGTCGTCCTGGAAGGTAACGATAATATCATCATCCATAAAATCTTCTTCGGATACATTCTTGTTATCTGCCATCTTTTTCTCCTTTTTGCAGGACCTCTAAGGTCAAAATAAACATGAAGAATAGTTCAGGTCAAGCTTCAAGCTTCATCTGAATTCAGTGGAATTGTACCCCATAGCCAGGCTATTGTCAACCAGTGCCCCTCACTGACAGCTCCCTGCTCTTGAAAAGGAGTCTTGCCAGCTGTAAAGCTCCGGATTTATTTGGCTGAATTTAGCGGTTCCTAAAGCTCCCGCTAAATAAGTCACATTTTACTGTCAAGCCAGCCCTGGAGGATAAACACCGCTGCCATCTTGTCAACAACCTTTTTGCGCTTCCGGCGGCTCACATCCGCTTCAATAAGGGAACGGGTGGCGGCAACAGTGGACAAGCGTTCATCCCATAAAATAATATTGGCCTCAGGAATAGCCTTCCTGACCTCCCCGCAGAACTCCTTTACAAATTCGCAGCGTGGGCCCTCGGTGCCATTCATGTTCCGGGGATAGCCTACCACCAGTTTAGTGGTTTCATATTCAGCCACTAATTCCTTTAGGCGATTAAGGTCTGCCTCCATGGTGGTCCTGCGGATGGTCTCCACCCCCTGAGCAGTCATCCCCAGCAGATCGCTGACAGCAATCCCTATTGTCTTATCGCCCACATCAAGGGCCAAGGCTCTTTCCATCATTTTTTCTCCAAATACGATCTGATTAATTCTTCCAAAATCTCATCCCGCTCCAGGGTACGGATCTTCTTCCGGGCATCCTCAAAGCTGGTAACATAGGTGGGATCACCAGACAAAAGGTAGCCTACCAGCTGATTTATAGGATTATAGCCCTTCTTTTCCATGGAAGAGCATGTGCTCTTAATAATATTTTCAGCCCTATTCTCATCTGCCCCAAACCGGAACATCATAGTTTCTTCACTAACCATAGCTGCACCTCCAATAATGTGTTCAACTTATGCTTCTAGTGTACCACAGTAATCTGAAAAAAACAAAAAAACGAGCCGAAGAATCAACTCGTTTTTTAAGTTTAAAATTTTTAAACACCAACAACCCAGGTTACAAAATATACAACCAACGGAATGGTTACGAAGGCAATACCGATAAAATCAATAATTATGCCCGTATGAAGCATCTTGGTTATCGGAATATAGCCGGTAGCGTATACAATGGCATTTGGCGGAGTGGAAACCGGAAGCATAAAGCCCAGGGAGGCCGCCAGGGCAATGCCCACTGATACTGGAACGGGGCTTAGGCCAGCCGACACAGCCGCCGTAATGGCCAAGGGGCCAATCATATTGGTAGCCGCCGTATGGGAGGTCAGCTCGGACAGCATCAGGGCCAATACGGAGAAAATGGCCACCATGGTTACCTGGGAAATGGAGCCGCCCAAACTACTGATTATCAAATCACCGATCCAGGAGGACAAGCCCGTCTTATACATCATGGAGCCCATGGCCAAGCCGCCGCCAAAGAGGATAAGGGTACCCCACTCAATTCCTTCCTTGGCCTCCTCCCACTTAATAGTAAATTTACGCTGGCTGAAATCCACCGGTATAATAAACAAAAGCAACGCTCCTGCCATGGCCGCTATGGCCTCCGGGAACAAGTTATTATACATGGTTAAAACCGGGGAGGTGGTCCCCAGGGTAATGCTTAATATACCGGGAGTTACCCATAAAATTACTGCCACAATGAAGCATACCAAAGTATTTTTCTGGGCTCTGGTCCAGGAGCCCAGTTCCTTTATGCGCTTGGCAATAAATTCCTCGGCCCCGTCAATTTTTTCCACATCAGGGGGAAACAGCTTCAACAGCACCACATAGGCAAGGGCAAAATATACCACCATGGCGATGGCCCCCCACAGCATCCACTGGAAGAAGGAAATATGAATGTTGGCCATCTGGTCAAGAAAGCCTAACATAATCAGATTCGGCGGCGTACCGATTGGGGTAAGCACACCGCCGATGGAAGCCGAATAGGCGGTCATCAGCATAAGTCCCGTAGCGTATTTATACTCGGACAAATCAATATCCTTGCCATTGGCCGCCATCATATCCTTAATGGCGCTTAGCAGTCCCAAACAAATTGGCAGCATCATGGCCGCAGTGGCTGTATTGCTGACCCAGCCTGAGCATAGAGCTGCTGCCAGGCCAATGGCCAGAAAAATCCGGCGAGGATTGGAGCCCACCCAGGACATAGACAGCAGCCAATAGGAAAACCGCTTATCCAGTCCATGGAGCATCATGGCCTTGGCTAGAATAAAACCACCCATAAACAGGAAAATCATGGGATTGGCAAAGGCGGCAAAGGCATCCCCTTCCTTAACCACCCCAGTAATTACGGCCAGCACCGGTCCAATAAGAGAAGTAACGGGAATCGGTACCGGTTCGGTTATCCACCATAGAGAAACCAGCACCATAATGGACAGAAGCTTATGTGCTTCCACAGTCAACCCATCTATTGGAGTAAAAAATACCAAAACAGCTAATAGGGGGGCGCCAAACATACCGATGGTCTTGCGCTTTCGGTCAAAGGATTGTTC
>NZ_CAMYWM010000145.1 GCF_947302755.1 uncultured Anaerovibrio sp. | reverse complement strand
CTTAATTTGCGTTTCCTTAGCCGTCTGGTCACTAATATAACCGGAAATAAACAGTCCCATCAACAGGGCAAGGCAAAAGGACAACGCCAGGATTATCAGGAGTTTGCCGCTCCCCCCTTTTTTTTGCTTGGGTGGCTTTGGAGGAATTGGTGGCTTCGGTGGCATTCCGGGCCCTGACATCTGCTGGTAATTCATGCCGTTATTGGCCTGATACCTGTTATTCACATTTATTGGCTCCAGCCGTCTCACCTGATTGTGATTTATCAGCCGGGTTTCCTGAGAAGCCTGATCCTCCCTTACCCGGGGCAGGGGCTGCGTCTTATCAAATTTATCATCCATTCACATCTTCATCCTTAAAAAAATATATTTCGCCCATATTACCCATAAAATCTTAGCACCCGTCAGCATCGGATAAAATGATAACTTATTCAGGTGGAGTTTTAACTCCATCTGAATTTAGTTGAATTTTACCCAGGGCTTTACGGGTGCTTAACTCCCACCTAAGAGGAGGGAGTCTTAGCACCCGTTAGCATCGGATAAAATTCTCAACAGAAGACTGGTTGACGGTCACCGGGTAACATGGGAATTTACCTGCTTTGTGAGCAATTCTGCTTCCTTCTCCAGGGTTCTGGCCTGCTTCAGTGAGGCATCGGCATTTCGTATGGTGGAAGCGTTTTTATCCTCCATCCACTTGGCATAGCCCGTGGCATAATCAATATGCAGGTCACAAATCCTGATACGGAGCCGATGAAGGGTGCCGGCGGCCACGGGAACGCTCATAGCCTCCAGCTCCGCCTTTTGCCCCTGCCACTCAGCTGCTACCTTATTAAGCATAATATTTTTCAATTCCTGACGGGTATCTGCATTACCAAGGGAGCCGGAACCTAATACGCCGCTGACCTCCTGCTCCAGGGCCTTTACCTTGGCATTATGGGCAGACATTATGGCGGCTGATTTGTCCAAATAGTCCTTCACATGATCACGTCTGGATTTATTAACCATAGTAATATAATCCTTCAGGTTGGTAATCTCATACAGCTGCCAGCCCCCATCCTCCTTTTTGACAAATTCCATATCAAGAACGAATTCGGCGTTGGCCTCCTCCTGAAATACCCGTACCTTGGCCACTGCCGTACCATTATCATTATCCACTGCCATACTGTCCAGCTTTCTGAAGGAGGTAGAACCCAGGCCAGACCGCTTCACCACCATATCCGCATCTATGGTGCCAAAATTATCTGAGCCATCCCTCTTGGTCCACTGACCGTATTCAACGTAATTATCAATGGCCATCTGCAGGCTCATAATAACCGGTGCCTTAAACATCCTGCTGAAGCTGCTCACTGCATCCTTAGCCTCGCCAACTGCCGGAATACTGGAATCAACCAGACCCTCCAAAATGGACTCACTGCCGGTATCCAACAGGTGTTCAAAGTCGATGTATCTTTTTATCTTATCCTTATCATGGTTATCAATGCATTCCTGAATTTTCTTTATGGTATACTCAGGTGTATCTATATAATAATTTGTATAAAACCAAACACTGCCTATAGCAGCTGCCAGGGCCACTGCCAAAAGGGCAAACACTCTGTACCTTACAGATCGTGCAAAGCTGCTCATACTTACACTTCCTCTTGTTATTCTGATATAATTCCTCCGCCAACTACCTGATCACCGTCATAAAACACAACGGACTGACCTGGTGTTACGGCTCTTTGGGCCCTGTCAAAGGTTACCTTGACCCGGTTCCCCTCAAGGGGTGAAACAGTACCAATGCCTTCCCGGGCTCCATATCGTATGCGGGCATTAACCCTGATTGGCTTTTCCAGCTTGTCAAAGGCCAACCAATTCATTTGCCCAGCAATAAGGCTGTCCGCAAACACTGCCTGATTGGTGCCAACCACCACCTGATTTTGTTCCATATCCAGCTTTACAACATAGAGGGGCTCCGGATAAGCGATACCCAAGCCCTTACGCTGACCGATGGTATAAAGGGGCACGCCCTCATGACGGCCCAACACATGGCCCTCCTGGTCCACTATATCACCTGGCTTAAGACACTGGGGACGATATCGCTTCAGCATAGCCTTATAATCATCATCAGGTACAAAGCATACCTCCTGGCTTTCGGCCTTCTTCGCTACCGCCAGCCCATATTGTTCAGCCAGCTCACGGGTTTTCACCTTGGTAAATTCTCCCAGGGGCAGAATAATGTGCTGAAGAACCTCCTGCTTAATACGATAAAGGGCATAGGACTGATCCTTATGCTTATCCACACCTGTATATAGACCATATCGGCCATGGTCATCCTGCTTAATACGGGCATAGTGGCCGGTGGCAAAATAATCAGCCCCCAGCTCCCTGGCCTTATGGAGCAACGCGCCAAACTTAATCTGAGGATTGCAGGCTACACATGGGTTTGGGGTGCGTCCGGCAGCATATTCATCCAGGAAATAATCCACCACCTTAGCCTTGAACAAATCCCGAAAATCAGCCACATAATGGGGTATATCCAATTGCTCCGCCACCCGTTGGGCATCCTTAACCGAAACCAGCTCTGCTGCCTCAGCCTCCGGCGAAAGACAAAAGCCGCGCCCTTCGTCGCTTAGCCGCATCGTTATACCGATAACCTCGCAGCCCTCATCCTTTAAAAGGGCAGCCACCAAGGAGCTGTCTACACCGCCACTCATGGCTACAGCGACCTTCTTCTTCATTAAATAAACCTCCTAAGGAAACTTGCATACCTTACACGCCTATTATATTATTATAACGCAGTTGTTCAAATTTTTCTTCCCCAAGAAGAAAAATATCGTAAATATACGGAGATATATATGATTGCAGGAATTATAGCCGAATATAATCCATTTCACAATGGACACCTTTATCAAATCAACAAAATCAGGGAGGAATTTGGCTCAGCCACTGGTATTATTGCCTGTATCAGCGGCGGTATTACCCAACGGGGGGAGCTGCCCCTTTTGGATAAGTGGCAGCGGGCTTCCCTGGCCATTAACAACGGCGTCAACCTTGTACTGGAAATTCCGGCTGTTTTTGCCTGCCGCAGTGCCCAGCATTTTGCCTTTGGCGGCATATCCCTTTTAAACCGGCTGGGGGTGGTCCATAGGCTGGTATTCAGCACAGAATATCCTGATATTGAGTTGCTGGGTAAGGCCGCTTCATGGGATATAACTGCCCATAATGAGCAGCTTCATCACCTGCTCCGACAAGGAAAGTCCTACGCCGGTGCCATAGCGCAAAGCATGGCCAATTCACTGGGTATTGATATGAATATTTTAAAGGAACCAAATACTATTTTGGGGATTGAATATTTAAGGGCCCTGGACCTTTTATCCTCCCCCATTGAGCCCTGGCCCATAAAACGGGCCGGCACCCGCCACAATGACCTTCATTCCCTAAATTCCTTTGCCAGCGGCACTGCCATACGAAGGATGATGGCAGCCAATAATATGGAGGGGCTGAAAAAGGTTGTTCCCACCGCCACCTTTAAGACACTGGCCAATATAGCTCATAAAGCTCCCCCCTCCCTGGAAGCCCTTTATCCCGGATTACAGCTAAAGCTATTGACCGCCTCTCCTGAACAGCTCCGGGAAATATATTCCATAAATGAAGGCATAGAATATAAGCTGAAGGAGGCCGCCTGTGCCCCTTCCTTTAAGGAGTTTATCCAATCCTTGGTTGGAAAGCGGTACCAGCGCACAAGAATGAACCGGCTTATATATTATATACTGCTGGATATGAACAAGGAGCTGCTGCAGGAGGCAGACTGCAACGGTGTTGAATACGCACGGGTATTGGCCTTTGACAGCCGCGGCAGAGAGCTGATAAAAAGCATAAAGGGGGCGGCGGACATACCGGTCATTACCAAGGTCACCCAATATATGACCCGCCGTGATTTTATAAACAACAGCCTTGCCACCCGTCTCCGCCGGCAGCTTTATTATGATATACAATACAATAATTTATATCAGCTGTGTCAAGGTACCCCGGAATTAAACAAGGACTTTACCAGGTCGCCAATATATATTCATCAGTGAAACAGGGCCAATCCAGCTTTGGCCCTGAACCCCACCGAATTTAGCGGAAAAAAAATCGGGCTGAACAGTCCGATTTTTTTATTTCCTATCTATTTTTCCAATTCTTCAAATTTAATATTGGTGATAATCCGTCCAAGACGAGTACCGGAGATAAAGTTCCAGAACCACTTGATACCCACCGTAATATCCTCATGGGCGCCCTCCAGGCGCAGCAGATGCAAAAACATCCATATAAGCCAGGCCGTAAAGCCACCAATTTTCAGAAAGCCCCAGGATACCACCGCTTCACAGCGGCCAATGGTGGCCATGCTGCCATAGTCCTTGTATACAAATTCCCTGAGCCTTTCCCCTTTAATCATACGGACAATATTATCAACTGCCACCCTGGCCTGTTGATTGGCCACCGGGGCAACGGTTGGCAATGGACGGCCCTCCTGCAGGAAATGGGCATTGTCACCAATGGCAAAAATCTCAGGATAGCCCGGCACCTGCAGGGTCTTGTCCACTATGACACGGCCAGCCCTGTCACATTCAGCCCCAATGGTCGAAGCCAAATCATGGGCCCGGACTCCGGCTGACCAGATAACGGTTTTACTTGGAATGAAGGTACCATCCTTTAAGGTAAGACCATCCTCACTGCAATCAGCCACCTGGGTATTCAGCATTACCTCAACGCCCTTTTTCTCCAATACCTTCACCGTATACTTCTGGAGCTTTTCCGGCATCATGGGCAATACCCGGTCAGTGGCTTCAATCAGCTTTATGCTGACCTCATCAAAATTTAAATTGGGATAATCCAGATTCTGAACAGCCACCAGCTCCGCCAAAGCCCCTGCCTCCTCAACACCTGTAGGACCACCCCCTACGCAGATAAAGGTAAGCATTTTACGGCGTTCTTCCTCACTGTCCTGCTGCTTGTTGGCCCGTTCAAACATGTGAAGGGCATGATTTCTGATATGCAAGGCTTCCTGAATGGTCTTCATGCCATAGGAATATTTTTCCACATTCTTCATACCAAAAAAATTATTGGTAGCCCCGGCCGCCACAATGAGATAATCATAGGATATATCCCCGTGATTGGTGTGGAGTATTTTATTTTTACCATCAATTCCCGTGGCCTTGGCCATAAACAAATCCATATTCTTCCGCTTGCGGAACATGGCCCTTACCGGGAAGGAAATATCATCGGTGGACAACACCGCAGTAGACAGCTGATACAGCAAGGGCTGAAACAGGTGATAATTAGTACGGTCCACCAAGGTAATCCTTACATTGATTCCCCTAAAGGCTTTAATTGCCGCTACCCCACCAAAGCCACAGCCTACAATAACAACATGAGGTAATTTATTGGTCAATACATATCGCTCCTTACATAAATAATTCTCAATAAAGGCATATTATACCACAATTTTTTTCAGAAATATACAAATCATCCCTACAGGCGTTTACCACCTGTAGGGACGAAGCAGAAAGTATGGGATAAAATGGATAAGAAGATAACTAATTCATATTACATTAGACCAGGCAGCACATTCTGGAACATGCTCAGCAACAGAATGGTTGCCAGACCGGTAAGACCGGCCACAAAGCCACCTATGGTCCATGCCTTCATAGTCTGGGAAAAAGTAAATTTGGAGAAACGATTGATAACCCAGAAGCCGGAATCATTTGGCAGGGATAAACCAACACCACCGCAGCAAATAGCCAAACCGACTAAAACAGGAGATGCACCCATGGATTC
>NZ_CAMYWM010000144.1 GCF_947302755.1 uncultured Anaerovibrio sp. | reverse complement strand
TTCCGGTACCATATTCAAAGAAGGCACCATATTCGGTGGTGGACAGCTTCTGTTCGTTCTTGTGGCCCAGAGCCAAAATGGCATTCCAGGTGTGGGTCCTGACATGGGAGCCGGTGTTCACCTTCATGGAGCCGCCACCCATATTGGCATAGGTAGCCAAGCCGTCAGAGCCTGCATTGTTGGAGCTGCCCAAGCCCTCTACCGCGGAGCCGATAAAGTCATTGCCAGCCGACAGAGCAGCCATAGTGGCCTCGGCCCCCATAACCGTATTATGGGTCTGATCGCTGGCCCCCAGGCTTTCCACCCTGTAGATAACATTGCTGTTATCATCCAGGGACAGACTGCCGGTACCAACTCCCGCCGTGCCTACGGTAAAGCTGGAGTTCTTGGTTACCTGGGTGGCCTTTTTGTCGGCCTTGGTCTGGTCAAGGAGGGTCATGGTATTATTAACGGACAGCTTGTCCACACCGGTAAAGGCCACCTTTTCAGCGGAAATGGTGGTCATGGAAAGATCACTGGCTGTGCCGTCGCTGATGGTAACCGCGGCAGTGCTTTCACTCCATGGCACCACATCGTAGCTTATGGTTTCAAAATTGGAAATATTCTTCACGGTCTGACCGCCATCGCCGCCGGTCCAGGCGACTTTATTATCCTCCACTGCCCGGCCAATATTAAGGACATTGCCGGTGGCCTCCAGATTGCCACCGTAAAGGCTGGCAGTGGACACATTGGCCTCCCCGTACAGGGTAATGCTGTTGCCGGAGGTAGTACCGCTGTCGCTGTAACCGCCGTACACATCCTGAGTTACTGTACCGCCACCAAGATAAATCTGGTTGTTGGTGGCACTGGTGCCGGTCTGGGCACCGTAAATATTTTCCACGGTACCGCCAGTCATATTTACAGTATTCCCCGTGGCGGTATCACAGCCGCCGCCAATAAGGGTCTTGGCGGTACCGCTATTAAAGGTGATAATATTGTTATCTGAGGACTGGGCACTCTTGCCGCCGTAAACGTCACCCAGCTGGGCCTCACCGCTAATCTGAACCTGATTGCCATCAGCTGTACCCTTGTCACTATAACCACCGTATACCGTGCCGGTAACTGTGGCATCACTGATGGTCACCTGATTGCTGTCAGCCGCCTGGCTGCCGTCAGTTTGGCCGCCGTACACATTTTGCTGTACGGTACCACCAGTTATCTGTACTGTATTGGTGTTGACCTCACCGCTGTCACTCCTGCCGCCATACACGCTACCGCCTACACTGCCGCCATTCACTTCCGCTATATTACCATTGCTGACGGTGCCGCTGGCACTCTGGGCAGCTATAACATTGCCGCCTACATTGACATTGTTCACAGTTGTTACATTAGCCGTAGCCACACCGCTGTCCGTGCTGGAAGCCACCACATTGCCCTCTACACTGCCCCCGGTAACGGTGGCTCTGTTCTCTGCCACGGTACCGCTCTGGCTCTGGGCACCGGTGACACTGCCACTAATATGGGCCTCAGTGGCTTTAGCTTCATTATTGGTTGCCCCACCCTTTTCGCTGGTGGCGGCAGTAACATTTCCCGTAACCTCGCTGCCAGACAGAATTTCCGTGGAGTTCTCCTCTGCTACCCCATCATTCTTGGCCACGCCGCCGGTTACATCTCCATCCACAGTGCCGCTAATTGGATCACCGGCCTTATTTACGGCATTATCATTCTGTGGCTCTGGATCTGTGTTTGTATTCGGGTCTGTGTTTGTATTCGGATCTGTATTTGTATTCGGGTCCGGTTCCGACTCCGGCTCCACTACCCCCTTGGTAACCACATAGAGCAAATCACCGCTCTCATAATAGGCATGGCCCTCGCCGGTTCCCTTGTTTACCGTAAAGGCGGTACCATTGATGGTGCCCACCTTGGTACCAAAATCCGAAACCAAGGTCATTTTACTGTCATTGGCCAGATAATCCTTATTGGTGAAGGCAATTTTCCCGGTATCCACATCAGCCCCATCAAAGGAAACATTGGAAAGGGTGGTCTTATGATTCAGCAGGGCGCCGCTGTCCTTCCATGCCACGTCAGTGAAGGTCAGCTTGGTGGCATTATTCCCTGTCACCTGATAGTTGACGTTACTGCTGTCCACGGTGATTTGGCCAGTGACTGTGCCGTTTATCATCACACCGTTGAAAGGGGTTAACTCGTAATCATAGGAGCTCTTTGTAGGCTGGGTGATATGGTCACCAGTTATACCCGCTGCATTGGCCAGCAGTGTCATGGTGTCGCCGGCTGTCGCCGCGTAATCCAGCCCCGTAAAGGCTATGTTAGATGCGTCAATGGCACTGGTTCCGTCAAAGGCAAGGCCATAGTCTTTGCCTGATAAATCGTAATATGGGGTCGTGGTGTTCCATGGAAGCTTCGCGTCTATGGTCAGTTTTTTACCCAAATTCGACGCGGTGCAGACCAGGGCTTTTTTATCCTCCGGGATGCTCAATTGCCCCTGAAACGCCGCATCCACAAGCATGCCCGCAACAGGATTAAGGCTGTATTCCTGCAATGCCGTGGTGGTCGCAGTAAGGTCAGCAGTGATGGTTGCACCGTTCGTACATTCAATCAGGTTCATGGTTGTCCCGTTCACTAGTGTTTCGGGGTTGGGGAAGGTCAGTGCCGAGGCGTCGATTTTTGCCTTTGTAAGGTCTTCCCTGGTGGTTTCGTTTTCGACGATTCCACCGTCATATTCGCTAGTCAGCTTCAATACAGGTTCTCCCCATGGCATAGACACATTAACTATCGTTCCGTTTTCGTCCGGTTGTTTGCCTATGTTGATAGTCTCGAAATTCAAGACCAAAGCCCTCACGGTATTCTTGCCGGACAGATTCAAAACATTGCCACTGACTACATCTGCTTCATCAGACCCTGCTCCTCCTCCATATAAATCATATGATAAACTGTCCGTCATGTTCAATGTATTGTGATTTGCTCCTTTGTTTCCAAACCCCACAATTCCTCTCGCATTGCAGTTATTCAAGGTTACGATGTTATAGCTTGCCGTGCCATTTAGCGCAAAACCGCCATAAAATACTACTCCATCACCGGTATTTTTTACTGTGACCATATTATTGTTGGCATTTCCATTATCCATGGTAACTCCACCATAAGCTATCATGTTCACCCTGCCGCCATCTATAATGGTATGATAGCCTGTTTTATCTCCTGTTATTGGTGGATCAAGATTTATCGGGCTATTTTCATCGTTGCTTTTTTCGCCATTGTAGACATATTCGACAGCTTCACCGCTTCCGACGGTGACTTCCGCCTCCGCCCCGCAGACACTTCCTCCCGCTATCCACAGCGAAATGGCCAGTGCCAAAGCAGCCTGCCCCTTTAAACCTTTCCAGCCCCTGCCCTTAGCAGCTTTATTGAGGCTGATGTCCCCCCCTAGTGGACTATTATACTTCTTTATTTCCATTTTTGCCTCCTCCATGCTTATTCATTGTGCCATGAGGCACGTTCTCTTCCTTATTTTAGAAAATATCACAAATATTCCAAACATTCAACGACTTTTCAAAAAATGATCGTTTCTTGACCTTTTAACTTTTATCGTATAACAATATTGTTATGATGCAGCATTGGTAAATCAGATTTAAAAAGGTACACAAAAACAAAAAAGGATCTGCCGAACAGCCCCTTCAAATATTATTTTCTTATATACGGAATACCGCATAAAGTCCACCAACTCATCATCTAATCCCACGCCGCCGGAATTAAAATGTTTTCCCTTCATTTATAAATGAAATAATGTTCACATGGTGGATACCGCTTCGCTTTTGGAGTAACCGGTCCAATGTCATCACATATTTGGGATACGAATCCCGTATTCGCTCAAGAGGTCTGTATTCCCGTTCTTCCGTAATATTATTTCCCTTTTCATCATAGTTGTCATTATCTATATAACGAGCAACCTGAATATAGAAATAATCATTACTATTGTTACGCAAAATAAAATCTATCTCCAATTTTCCTATGCGACCTACACTAATATCATATCCCCGGCTTTTAGCGTAGTTATACACCACATTTTCCAGCACTGGCCCATACTCTATCCTATTATCTGTGTTATTAGCAAAATAAAAGCTGAGATCGGACAAATAATATTTTTCCTCCCCCCGCAGGCTTTTTTTGCTTTTCAAATCAAATCTTGAGCACTTGCTCACAATTTTCGTTTTTTCCAGAATTGACAGATAATTGTATACCGTTTCTTTTCGTACGTTTGACTTTGTTGTACGGGAAAGGTACTCACATAGCCCAGTTATCGACATGGTTGATCCAAAGTTATTAATTATATATTTCTGTATAGTATCAAACAGCAGTCGTTTTTTTATACGTTTATTCTTTCTAATATCCTTCTCGTAAATTTCATCTATGACACTTTTGACATACAATCTTTTATCCGCAAAGGTATCCAGTCTAACCGTATACGGAAAGCCTCCTTCTAATATATATTTATCAAAGTCCTCCTCTGGGTTAGCGGATACCTCTTTGCCATAAAATCTCTTTATCCCCACATATTCATCAAAGGACAATGTGGTCATTTCAAACTCTACATATCGCCCAGTAAGCTTTGTTGCCAGATCACCAGATAAAAGATAGCTGTTACTGCCCGTAATAAAAATCGAATAATCACCTTCCTCACGATAAACGTTCAGCACCTCTTCAAAGCCAAGTATATTTTGGATTTCATCAACGAACAAATACTTCATCCCACTTATATTATAGCTTTTTTCATCAATGATTTTTTCCAATTTCTCCCTTTTTCTTACATGCATATATGGCCTTTTATCCAAATGTATACTGATGATATTTGCCTCATTAACCCCTTGCTCAATAAGCTCCGTTTTTATAAGCTCCATCAAGGATGACTTGCCGCACCTTCGTACTCCAGTAATCACCTTAATTATTTCTGATTCATCATAAAAGCCACGTATCTTTTGTAGATAAAATTCCCTTTTGTAGAGTTCTTTCTTCATAAATGTCTCACAGCTTTCTTACTAAGATACTGTTTTTGGGCGAACGCACCCCCACCTATAGAGGGGGGAGCTTCCTGCTTCAACGAGAACAGCACTACAGCTCCGAGGAACTGTGTAAAACCGTACTTTATATAATATTATTGCAAATTAGTTCGGTTTAATCCCTTGTTGAGTTAATATTATCCCATCTAAACCGAACTTTCAAGCATTTTTTTGCAGTTTAGTTCGGATATGACATATGTTTTCCAAATTTCATTGTAAGCAAGTATTTACTATTGGTAAAAAAAAAGGATAATTGCCATATTGGGCAGTTATCCCCCACTTTTATCATATATTATCGTCAACGAATTTTTAAATATGGAATACCGCCGAAAATCCCCCGGTGATGCCCTGTTTTTTCCCGGCGTAGCCTGTGAGGTTCAGGTCAATGGTCATATTGCTCTTGTCGTCCGGCTTGAAGGTGACGCCGATTACAGTATAAGTTTGTTGGGGAGTGGCCGCTGCCAAATCAATGGGAATATAAACTATGTATTTTAAATCCATAAATAAAAACTGCCGTATGGAACTATGCGGCAGCTGTAGCGGATATCAGACGGGCTAGATATATCATGGCTGCATTATGAATGTAACTAAAAAAAGGCGACTGAATACCCAGCCACCAGTTTTTATGCTTCTTTACTTACCAGATTTCCTTCATCCAATTCCGGTAATTTTCGCCCATGAAATTGATTACCAGATCCAGCATACCATAGATTTCATCCCCAAGGGTTTCAAAATCCTTTTCCTTCTGGCCTGGAGTTGTCAGGCATACATCCA
>NZ_CAMYWM010000143.1 GCF_947302755.1 uncultured Anaerovibrio sp. | reverse complement strand
TGCTTTACTCCCACCTAAGAGGAGGGAGTCTTAGCACCCGTTAGCATCGGATAAATTATTTTTTTATTATTGTCTTATTTTAAACCAATTGATAAAATATATTATAATAGAAGGGGTATAATCCATATTTACAAGGTTTGATTGAACATAAAAATTGTGAACCAGGAAGGATAACCAGTTGGTTAACCATAAATTTCATGGTGATGTGGTATATATTTTTGTGAAGAAAATGAGTACACTTAATAAGTACCTTTGAATGCAACAGAAAAGCATATCGCAGTGGCGCATTTTGGAGGAGTGATTATTTATGTATTTGGCAAAGATACATTTTTGGCTGGCCGGTGTGGCAGAAGGCTATAGAGAGTTTTTTCAGGGCATTGCACCTATGGAGCGGTTTGAACACCAGTTTTTCACCCTGGGAGCCATGGAAGAGCTGCAAAAGGATATTTCACCAAGTGTTAAATGTGTTTTGATTGTAGATGATAAGGCTGGTTTTTCGGTGGAGGAGCTGCAGTCGGTTGCAGGTAAGGTAAAGGTGGTTTATTGTATAGAGCGTGTGGATTTGCTGTCGGAGGAAATCCTTTCCCTGGTGGATTATTTGTGGTCAATGCCCCTGACACCGGCCCTGTTGCAGTTCCATTTTAAAAAGCTTCAGCAGCTGCTGAAGCTGGAGAAGGATTTGTGGCTGACTGAAACCTATCTGGACAATACCATTGACCCGGTACCTGATCTCATATGGTATAAGGACATCCGCGGAGCACACT
Organism: uncultured Anaerovibrio sp.; assembly: GCF_947302755.1. Classification (GTDB taxonomy): domain Bacteria; phylum Bacillota; class Negativicutes; order Selenomonadales; family Selenomonadaceae; genus Anaerovibrio. The sequence continues at coordinate 5,073 of NZ_CAMYWM010000143.1, read as the reverse complement.
TGAAGGTTAATGATGCCTTTTGCAAGGTGGTGGACAAGACCAAGGAGGATATTGCCGGCCGGGGTCATTGCTATATTTGGGGACTGACGCCGGAGGAATATGCCCAGGGTGAATACGTCTGCATGGAGACTGAGGAGGAGGTTATTCAGAAGGGTACCACCTGCCTCTTTGATGAACAGGTGAAAACCTCAGAGGGTATGCGCTTCCTTCTCACCTATAAAACCCCAATACGGGATGAGGATGGGTCCATTATAGGTACGGTGGGCATGGCCCGGGATGTGACCAAGGAACGGGAATATCAGCAGAAGATTTTGGAAATGGCCCAGCAGGACGCATTGACTGGGCTGTCCAATCGACGTTATATGGAGACCTTTGTCAAGGAACGGCTGGAGCAGGGAGATGTCCAGCAGCAGACTTTCATATATTTTGATTTGGATCATTTCAAGGCAGTCAACGATACCTTTGGTCACGCCATGGGTGACCGGGTTTTGGTAGGTGTGGCAGCACACATGAAGGAGGCCTTTCAGGATGCCCTCTTGGTGCGGCTGGGAGGCGATGAGTTCCTGGCTGTAATGTTTGAACAGGTATCAGTTGAGAACGTCTGCAAGCGAATAGAGGAATTTATCGATAAGCTCCAGAATTATTTTGAAAAATGTCTTGATATTCATTACATATCCACTAGTGCAGGTGTTGTGGTAGGCGATGGCAATGCAACTATGGATGAAATGATGCGTAAAAGCGATGTGGCCTTGTATGTGGCCAAAAATGCCGGACGGGCCTGCTGCAGAGTTTACGACCCATCCATGGAGCAGGATGGCAATCCAATAAAGTAACCTAAAAATAACCTATTGATAGTTATCCCCTTTCTCAGCATTATTGAGAAAGGGGGTATTTTTTATTTTTACGTAAAGTTGTATGATAAATATTAGTGACAATAGGACTTTTAAGCTAGTTTGTTAATTTTTAATATACCTGATTTCGTTAATCAAATTAAGTTTTATAACAATAAGTTTACAATCGACTTGTAAACTTTAAGATATATAAGACAATAATATATCTTTTTGTTGACTAATATATATTAAGCAGTATAATTTAGTTGTATGATGAATTTCGAGGTGTATTTATTATTGATAGGAATTTAAATTTTTTTAGGAGGGATTACCGTGTTTAAACGTGTTCTTATCGCCAATAGGGGCGAAATAGCAGTTCGCATTATCCGTGCCTGTCAGGAGCTGGATATTGAGACTATTGCCATATACTCCGATGCTGACGCCAATGCCCTGCATGTCAGGCTGGCAGACAAGGCAGTAAATGTTGGAGGTCCCGATGCTAAGGATAGCTATCTCAACCAGGAGGCAATTCTTGACGCTGCCATCAAGACCCATGCGGATGCAATCCATCCAGGTTATGGCTTTTTATCTGAGGATGCGGATTTTGCCGAGCGGGTTACAGATGAGGGTATAACCTGGATTGGCCCTATGCCGGAAACAATACGGCTGGTTGGCGATAAGGATGTTGCCAGAGCCTCTATAGAGCCCTCAGGAATTCCAATGGCCAAGGGCAGCAATCCGCTGACCAGCAATGAAGAGGCCATTGAAGTTGCCAAAGAGGTGGGTTATCCTGTTATATTAAAGCCAGTTTCCGGCGGTGGCGGCAAGGGAATGTGTGTAGCCCACGACGAAGAGGATTTAAAAAATATTCTTAAAATGTTGGTGGATGTAACCAAGCATAAATATTATTTTGAGCATTTTATAGAGCGGTCCCGTCACATTGAGGTTCAGGTAATTGCGGATAATTACGGTGAGGTCCTTCATCTTGGCGAGCGCGAATGCTCTCTCCAGCGCCGCAATCAAAAGCTGTTGGAGGAGTCTCCTTCCATTGCCCTGACCCAGGATATGCGTAATCGGGTGGGTGCTTTGGCTGTAAAGGCTGCCAAGAGCGTTCATTATTCCAACGTAGGTACGGTGGAATTTTTGCTTGATTTGTCCGACAACGAATTCTATTTCATGGAGATTAATCCCCGTATACAGGTGGAGCACGGGGTTACGGAGGTAGTAACCGGTATTGATATTGTTCGGACCCAGATTTGTATTGCTGCCGGTGAATCCCTGGATTTTACCCAGGAGGATGTTCATTTTACGGGACATGCTATAGAGTGCCGCATAAATGCAGAGGATCCTGACAAGAATTTTATGCCTAGTCCTGGGCAAATCACCTTCCTTCATGAGCCCAGTGGTCCCCGGGTACGCTTTGATTCGGGCGTAACGGCGGGCTTGTCCATTGAACCATATTATGATTCGTTGATTGCCAAGATCATCGTTCATGGCCGCAACCGCGGTGATGCCATAAAAATTATGGAGCGTGCTCTCCATGAATTCCATATCGAGGGTGTAAAGACTACCCTGCCACTTCACAACAAAATTCTTAATGACAATTATTTCCGTACCGGCAACATTGATACCCAGTTTATTAAAAAACGGATGCCGGCTTATGTGGCTGCTCCTAAGAAGATGAAGGGAATGAGTGATAGAGAGCTGGCACGGGCCATTATTGAAAGTATGTATTTTGCATAAAACTCAAATATTTCCAGTTTCAGAAAATCGGGCTGATCCTTCAGTCCGATTTTTGCTATAGCTGGGCCCAGTCCTGAATTAATTTGGCAAAAATCATGGAGGTCTAAAGCTGCAGCTGAGTAAGCATCATTTTCCTTATTTTTGTAAATTTACTCTATTCATTAAATGCATATCCGGCAATGATAACCCTTGGTCACAGGTCCATAACATCGGATATCCGGCTAAGGGCCGTGAAAAATCTAATCTGTAAAAATTTGCCTTTGAAGTTTCTAAAATGTATAATAATACTGTTGAGTATTTCTATCAGGTGATTGTTTTAATGCAGATTTTCAATAAATTTAGTGACATAAAAAGCTTTCTGAAGGGGCGTAGAACCGCCATTGCCCTTGGGACCTTCGATGGGGTACATATTGGTCATCAGAGTATAATTGGACAGGCCATGATCTTGGCCAGGAGCCATGGACTGCTGAGTGTGGTGTTTACCTTTAGTAATCACCCATTGTCGGTGGTGGCTCCGGAACGGGTGCCGGTGCAAATTGGTGATAATATTTCCAAGGCGGAATTTTTGAAGGAAATGGGCGTTGACCTATTGTTGAATGTTGCCTTTTCTGAAAAATTGTCCAAGGAAAGTCCGGAGGCTTTTCTGGAGAAATTGAAGGACAGCTGTAATGCCAAATACGTTGTTACCGGGCCAAATTTTACCTTTGGCTATAAGGGAAAGGGCAATACCCGCATGCTAAGCCGGGTAGCCGGCTCCTATGGCTTTAAGGCAGAAATCGGTGAGGCAGTACAGCTAAATGGGCGAATGGTAAGCTCTACCCGCATTCGGGGGCTCATCGAGGACGGCGATTTGGAGCTGACCAATGAATACCTGGGACGACCCTTCAGCTTTGGGGGACGGGTTATTCATGGAGATCAGCGGGGACGTACCATAGGCTTTCCCACTGCCAATCTGGCCATTCCGGACAAACGGGCTATGCTGCCCAATGGAGCCTATGGGGTGTATGTGATTATTGATGGGGAGCAATTCAAGGGAATAGCCAATGTGGGCAACAACCCGACCTTCGAGGGCTGCAATCGCCGCCTGGAAGTACATGTACTGGACTTTACAGGGAATTTATACAATAAACCTGTTACAGTGCAATTTGTCAAAAAACTTCGGGATGAGAAAAAATTCAGTGGTATTGAGGCTCTGGTAAAGCAGCTTCATGCCGATGAGGAGAAGGCAAGACAGATTCTTTAAAAAGGTAGTGCTTTTACATATAATGAACAGACGCAGCTTTATAAAAAAGACGGTGGGTCTGGTGCTGGGACTAAGCCTGATATCGTTGCCAGAGCTGGCATCCTGGGCAGCAGCGGCCACTAAGTGGGGCAGGACCCGTTTTCGTATACAGGAAAATGATTTTTGGTTCGCCGAAGAACCGGAGAGACGAGCTCAGACCAACAGAATAATCGTTCATCATACCGGAACCGGTACAGACCGTGATATGTCGGCAGCTGGGCCGGTATAGGCTATCATTACGTAATAAGGAAAAACGGTACCATCGAGCGGGGCCGGGGCTGGAATATGGTGGGTGCCCACGCTAGTGGCAATAATGGTGATTCAGTAGGAATATGTGTAGCCGGCAACTTTGATGTGGGCTCTCCCACTGAGGCCCAGATAAGGTCCCTGACCAATCTGTTGACTGCTTTATGTGGTATGTACAACCTCATTCCCGATGAAATGGGGGTAATGGGACATAGGGACGTCAATGCCACCTCCTGTCCCGGCAATATGCTTTATGCCATGCTGCCTCAGGTCCGTAGGCGGGTAATGAAGAATATGGGGCTTAACCTGCCGGAGGACGAATAGGAAACAGAAATTAGTTCTTTACAAAGCAGTTTGTTTGTAGTATACTTTTAAAAGTGTTCACTGTGAACATGTAGTTTATCCCTTGCTAAGACCTGGACGACTCCGACCTTGCCTCAGCTTGTGGAAGTTTGTAAAAAATAGGAGGAATTTTCAATGTTAACCAACGAAGCAAAGCAGGAAATTATGCAGAAGTATGCAGTTCATGAGGGCGATACCGGATCTCCTGAGGTTCAGATTGCTGTTCTCACTGCCCGTATTTCTTATCTCACCGAGCATCTCAAGGAGCACAAGAAGGATCATCATTCCCGTCGCGGCCTTTTGAAGATGGTTGGTCATCGTCGTCGCCTGCTGGCATATCTGAACAAGAAGGATATTGAGCGTTATCGTGCAATCGTATCCAAGCTTGGTCTCCGTAAGTAATTTAAAATCAGATTAGGAATTTGGGGCTGTCCCACTAAGAAAAGTGTGGTGATGGCCCTTTTCTATGCAAAAAGTGTGGAATAGAAGCTATATTCCACATTTTTTTATTGGAGTTGACCGCCTGGTTGCGACGCGAAGCTAGTCCTGAAAGGGCGACGCGAAGCTAGTCCTGAAAGGGCGACGCGAAGCTAGTCCTGAAAGGGAAACGCTAATTGGAAGATTTTTCTT
>NZ_CAMYWM010000142.1 GCF_947302755.1 uncultured Anaerovibrio sp. | reverse complement strand
TCAACTAAATTCAGATGGAGTTAAAACTCCACCTGAATAAGTTATCATTTTATCTTACAGTTTTTTGCATTTTTTTAGGTAAAAAATGATTTATTTTAACGCAAGTCAGCAGGAAATTTTCCAATTATAGAGAATTCTATAAATTGACTTAAGCTATCAAATTGTACTGATACGCGATGGTATAATTTACCATATAAGTGTGGGAAAATTTGAGTAAGTGGGTTATAATAAAAGTATATGCAGGGAAAGGGAGGTGGCATACATGGTTGATAAATTAAAGATTCTTATTACTGACGATTCAAAGCTGCTTAGAAAAAAGCTTCGTGCTGAGCTTGAATTGCTCGGTTGTGAAGTTATAGAAGCAGAAAATGGTAAGGAAGCCATTATGAAGGATCTTCAGGAGCAGCCTGATGGTGTTATTCTTGACATCGTTATGCCTGAAGTCGGTGGTATTGAGGCTCTCCAGGTAATAAAAGAAGTTAATCCTGAAATTCCTATTATCATGCTTTCGTCTGCAGGAACGTCCCAGAAGCTGAAGGAAACTTTGGAGCTGGGCGCCTTGGATTTCATTCAGAAGCCATATACTTCTGACCAAATTAGACAGGCTGTTGAGAGAATCCGCAGAAAGGTTGAGGAAAATGGGAAATAGATACTTTTCGCAGTATTTGTTAAATGCCGGTGTTTTGGAAATAAGCAACATCGGTCATATAATGCCCAAATCAACCAATGCTGTTCCTCAGCTGCCGATATTGGCAGTGGAAAAGGGCTTGCTGTCTGATGAGCAAATTGATGAGCTGACAGGTATGGAGGATTTGACCAAGGCATTGACGGATAAGAGCATATTATCCGATGACCAGATTAAAGCTTTACAAAATGAGGTCCCAAGCCGGTCTGCCCGTATGGCCCAGGTTGTGCTGGATGAAAGGCTGGCTGACCTTAAGACCTTGAACCGTTGCTTCAGGGAGAGCGGCGAGGAAGAGGTTCATCCTGTTGTGGCTGCGGTAAAGAAAATTGTCAGTACCTATGACGATTTGAACCCTGTGGGTGAGGTTTACGGTGAGTATGCTGAGCTCTTTGTGGGAGCCCTTCAACGGTTTATGAATACGGATGCAGTGGTGGTTACAGAACCGGCCGAGCCCGTTATTGAGGATTCTATTATCGTTTCCCAGAGCATGGGAGGCGCACTTTCGTTGTCAGCAGCTATTCTAAGCAAGAGTGATGTCTTTTTGGAAATGGCAGAGCGTTATAGCGATGAGGCCTTTCCGGAGGTAGACGAAATGGCGGAGGATAGTCTGGCAGAGTTCATGAATGTTATAAATGGATTGTATATCGTGGAGCAGTCTGTGAAGGCTGTGGATATGGATTTGGATATGCCGAAAATCGGCCGCAGTGCATGTCCTATGGCCAGCAGCCTGGTAGCTGTGCGTATAGTTACTGAGTTTGGCTCCTTTGTACTGTATCTGGCAGAGGATGACTTCATTTATTAGCATTTATGCACGAGATGTGTTAAGGTTTTTTGTACAAAATGAAGGCTAGTTCAGGTGGGGCTTTGTGCTCCATCTGAATTTAGCCGGAATTTAGCCGGTGTTTGGCGGGTGGTTATGCTGTCTTATGAAAGGGCGTATTGGCACCCCCTTGGCCTTGGGTAAGGGGCCTTCCGCTTGTGTCGGCTAGTGGTTGGTCTTATTGTGGCTCAAATTTTTGAAAAAATTGTTGACAAGCGTCTTGGCGTTTGTTACAATAATTTTCGTCGTGATGAGCCGACAGCAACTGAATAGTATTATACTAATTCAAACAGTGGAGAGTTGTCCGAGTGGTTGAAGGAGCACGCCTGGAAAGCGTGTGTACGGGTTACTGTACCGAGAGTTCGAATCTCTCACTCTCCGCCATTTTTATATCTGTAAATAAGTTGATTTTTTACAAGCGGTCTTTCTAAGATTGGACCGCAGTGTCTTGGTCTCGCGCAAGGCAGCCTCATGAACCTCGTCAGGTCCGGAAGGAAGCAGCGATAAGTGAATCGTTGTCTGTGCCGTGAGGTAGCCTGGGTACTGTGGCCCAATGTTGGAAAGACTTTACCTTACCAGTTTTGGTAAGGCTTTTTTTATGCCGAAAAATAGGCTGGTATGGTATAATATCCATGTATGTTTAGGAGGTGCGGTCATATGGCTTACAAGGCTTTGTACAGAAAATGGCGTCCGGATAATTTTGCCAATCTGGTGGGACAGGACCACGTCAGTCGTACCCTGGCAAACGCCATTAAAACCGGCAGAATAGGTCATGCCTATTTGTTTACTGGTCCCCGGGGCACCGGTAAAACCAGTACGGCAAAGATTTTGGCCAAGGCACTGAATTGTGAACAGGGGCCGACGGTGGAGCCCTGCAATAAATGTGAGGCTTGCCAACGCATTAATGCGGGAAATTCCATGGATGTATTTGAAATTGATGCGGCATCCAATCGGGGTATAGAAGCCATTCGGGATTTGCGGGAAAATGTTAAGTTCGCGCCGGTTAGCGGACGGTACAAGGTGTATATTATCGATGAGGTTCACATGCTGACCTCAGAGGCCTTTAATGCCCTGCTGAAGACTTTGGAGGAGCCTCCTGCCCATGTGGTGTTTATCATGGCAACCACCGAGATTCATAAGGTGCCTGCCACCATTCAGTCCAGGTGCCAGCGGTACGATTTCAAGCGAATAACCGTTGATGATATCCTTGGCCGTCTTAACATGGTGGTGGAGGATATGGGGGTTGAGGCTGAGGAGGATGCCCTGCGCATGATTGCGGTGAAGGCAGATGGCGGTATGCGGGATGCCCTGAGTATTCTTGATCAGTGCATTGCCCTTTCTGAACAACGGCTGACCATAGAGCGGGTTCAGCAGCTGCTGGGACTGGTGGGCAAGGAATGGCTGGATAAGCTGGTTTCGGCCCTGCAGGCACGCAATGGGGCAGAGGTTCTGGCAATGGTGGATGACATCATTCGCAGCGGCAAGGACCTGCAGCAGGTTCTGGGGGAGCTGGGACTCCATTTCAGGGGACTGATGATTTTTAAGGCCGCCGGTATGGTGGATGGCATAGATTATTATAGTCAAAAGGATGAGATCCTGAAAAAACAATCAGCCGGCTTTTCCCAGGAACAGATTGTCTGGATAATACGGCGCATTCATGAGGCTGTCAACGAAGTGAAATGGTCCCCTCAGCCGCGAATTGCCCTGGAGGCCGCATTGCTGGAAATTTGTCAGCGGGAAAGCAGTATAAATGCTTCATCGCCATCAAGCCGACAGGTGGCACAGACTCCGGCGGAGGATGGGCGTATTGCCCAGCTGGAGGCCAAGCTGGCCCAGGTGATGGGAATGATAAAAAACGGTGCAGCCTTGGGCGGTAATGCTTCCTCCAACATGGCTGCCGGCAATGTCCCCCAAAAGCAGGCCATTCAAGTCTCTGCGGCACCAACCTCCACACCAACACCTGCAGGGGTACGTACCACCGAAGATGGCTTGGAGCTTTGGGATAAAACCCTGAATTACCTTAGAACCAATGGTAAGGATCAGGTTATGGCCTGTATTCAGAACTGCAGCTTTATGGGAATGAATGAGTCTTATTTTGTGCTGGGGAGCCCCAAGGGGGTTATCAAGGGGCTTTTGGAGCGGCTTTACAGGCGCAATCTGGAGGAGGCCTTCAATGCTGTCAGCGGTCTCGGTCTGAGTCTCATGTGTCAGGAGTTGGAGGCGGTTCCTGAACCCACACCCCGTAAGGGGGCTATTCAGGAGGATGTTCCACCGCCTACGGATGAGGATTTTGGCATCAGTGAATTGACGGAGGACGCTAGAGAAAATCTTGATAAGGCCGTGGAGGTGTTTGGGGACGGTTTTGTTCATAGGGAGGATATTCAGTAGATTTTGAATTTGACGCATAAACCATATTTTGATAGCATTAGCGTATGATGTTTACAAATATTTTTGGATATTATTAAGGAGGAATAAATAATGTTTGGCGGTATGGGCGGCATGAACAATATGAATGGCATGATGAAAAAGGTGCAGAAGCTTCAAAAGCAGATGGCAGAAATGCAGGAGCAGCTGAAGCAAAAGACAGTAGATGTAACTGCAGGCGGCGGTGCCGTAAAGATTACCATGAACGGTGAAAAGGAAGTTAAGGGGATTGTCATTGACCCGGCAGCAGTGGATCCGGAGGATGTAGAGATGCTTCAGGATTTGTTGGCAGCGGCTTTCAACGAGGCTTCCAAGAAGGTGGATGAAATGATGACCAGTGAGATGGGCAAGCTTACCGGTGGTCTGGGTCTGCCTCCTGGAATGTTTTGATTTATGCAGTATATAGCACCCTTGGCAGAATTAATAGAGCATTTCCGGGCCTTGCCGGGTATTGGAAATAAAACAGCTGTACGCCTGGCTTATCATGTTTTGGATATGGACATGGAAAAAGCACGGGGGCTGGCTGGGGCCATTATGCGTGCCAAGGAAAAAATTGGCTATTGCAGGATATGCTTCAATTTAAGTGACGAGGATCCCTGTCGTATATGTAAATCTGAGGCCCGCGACCATTCCCTTATTTGCGTGGTGGAGCAGCCCCAGGACGTGGCTGCCATGGAACGGATGAGGGATTTTAAGGGGGTATACCATGTGCTGCATGGTGCCTTATCCCCATTGGAGGGAATTGGCCCGGAAAATCTCAGGATAAAGGAGTTGCTGAATCGCCTTCAGGATGACCGGGTCAAGGAAATTATTATGGCCACCAATCCCAACGTGGAGGGGGAGGCAACGGCAATGTATATTGCAAAGCTTCTAAAGCCAATTGGCGTTAAGGTGACCCGTATTGCCCACGGCTTGCCGGTGGGCGGGGATCTGGAATATGCTGATGAGGTTACCCTGTCCAGGGCCATGGAAAACCGAATTGAATTGTAGCTGTGTTTGCAGGCTGGCCCGGGTCAGCCTGCAAATTGTATTGTGGAGGAAGAAATGCTTACTTTTATTGGATTTGTACTGTTGGCAGTTTGTGTTTATATTATAGGCAAATTGATAGCACTGCCATTTAAAATCATAAAAAATATTGTGGTGGGATTAATCGTTGGCTCAGCCGCCATATGGGTGGTAAATCTTTTTGGCATGGGGATTGAGATGAATGTGGTCAACGCCTTGATTGCCAGTGTCGTAGTATACATAATTTCATCAATAATTTAAAAAAGGATTGACTTTTGATAAAAAACCATGTAATATAGGTCAAGTCGTCGCCAATAGCGCAGAGATGGACAGCAAGGGCGATAGGGTAGTGTATCCTTGTAATCTGAAAAGATATGTAAAAATAAAAAATAAAAAAGTTCTTGACAGACTACATTGAAAGAGATATACTAAATAAGCTGACTCACGAAGCAAAAGCTTCTGAGAAAGCGTTGGGATATTGATTAATATTCCCAGAAAAGAGTAATTCGCGAAGGGATTTTGTTGCAAGACAAGGCGCAACGACGAACCTGACCGAAACGTACATAAAGCGTACGTTGACGGAAGGTGAGGAGGAAGCAACACAGTATTGCGACAAAATAACAAGCGAGGGTGTTCTTTGAAAACTAAACAATGCAACAGGAATCATGCACACATGATTCAAGCCAGATGGATTGGAGCAACATCCATGAGCTAAGTTGCTTGCAACTGTAGCGAATGGCGAATGTTGCCCATGCCAAAACATCCCAAGAAATGAGTCCTTTGGACGAAATTGATTGGTTGATGTTGACGGCTAGGGTTACGTTCACAGGATTGGATATTGCTAACATACATAATAGTTTGTGCAAAACTATGAAATTCCTTTATTAAAAGGTAATTCTAAAACTTTAAGAGCCATTCAGGTTCTTCAAAATAATTTTTTTTGGAGAGTTTGATCCTGGCTCAGGACGAACGCTGGCGGCGTGCTTAACACATGCAAGTCGAACGGGAGGACATGTTTAACACTGAGCTACTGATGTAGCCTTCCCCTCTGGGGAAGGTGCCCGAAGGGCGGATGAGGTATCCCTGCGGGAATTAGTGGTTGAGTGTTAGACATGGACTCTAGTGGCAAACGGGTGAGTAACGCGTAGGCAACCTGCCCTTCAGATGGG